>QKCY01000538.1 GCA_003245525.1 Victivallales bacterium
CCCCTGGGAGAACAGCAAGAGCCGCTGCGCCTATCTCAACGATGTCCTGCTCGACCCCAAGGGGCGCCTCCATGTCACCTGGTGCTACCGGGAGACTGGGGCCACCTGGGCCAGCAACCACGACCTGCACTACGCCTATAGCGACGACAGCGGGGCGACATGGTACAACAATGCGGGCCAGCTCGTCGCCGACCTGCCCAACGGCGATCCCATCGAACTCTCCGATCCTGGTATCGTCGTCCAGGAAATCCCCGTTTTCTCCTGGCTGATGAATCAGTGCGCCATGACTCTGGATGCCGACAACCAGCCCCATGTGGTCAACTTCCACCTTGCCACCCCGGAACGCCCTGCGGGCAAGCTGGAGCACAGTCCGCCAGCGGAGATCGGCAGCAAGCTTCGCCTCTTCCACTACTGGCGCACGCCGGACGGAACCTGGCACGACAGCGGCCCGGTCGTCCCCCTGGCCACCCGACCCGGGATTGTCTTCGACCGCGACAACAACCTCATCATCTACTATGCCCAGGGCGGCAAGCTGGTGGTCCATGTGGCCCTCGGCAAGGATGGTTGGCAGACCTGGCAGCACGATACCGTCGCCGTTCCTGGGGTCGCGCTGGCCGCAGTGTCCAAACCCGACCTGGGCCGGATGCAGCGCGACGGCATCCTCTCCTTCGCCGGCGTCACCTCCGAACCCGAAGACAAGCGCGGCTATGTCCTTCTCGACTTCGCGCTGGAGCCGGCCGAATAGACTGGGCACGAGATTCCCGTGGCTGGCGTCGGCCTGGGGGTGTATATGGACCGACGAGGCCTGGGCTCTCGGCAGTCTGGGGGACAGAAATGCCCGGTCCACCACGGGCCAGCCCGTGGCCTCCCCTGAGGTGTGGCGCTATCCACGATGTCCTGGGTTCCCTCGTCGAGGCTTCTCTGGTAGGCATTCGGCGCAGGGAAGCTCGCCCCGTTGCCAGCGGCGGATGGCATTTTGCACCGCACGGGAGGTAACGTCGCCGAAGCTCCCGATATAGCAGCCGTTCTCCCAGAGCCGGTTCGATCCATACCGGATGATGATCTCGGGGAACTGCTCGAACATGACCACTTGCGCAGTGTTCATGAGCTCGATCGCCAAGGCCAACGGCTTGACCGCTGGATGGGTTTGGACCGCGAGATGCACATGGTCCGGCACGAACGACGCCTTCAGCAGGGAGAACTGCTCTTTGCCCTCCAGACTATGCCAGGCGGCGAGCACGCCACGGGCCTCGGTCTGGGTAAAGATGCCTTTGCGGTAGGCCGTGCCGAATACCAGATGATAGCGCAGCAAACTCACGCTGTGCGCCGCTTCCAGATGGGCCTGGTTATCCTGCGCAGACGTCTCGACCAGGACCGGCGGCAAAGGCCGTCTCGTGTAGCCGTGATGGTCGCCCTGCTTCTCCAGATAGCCCGTGACGGCGTCGCTGGTCGTGTCGCCTACCGTATAGGCCAGATAGCCCTTGCCCAATAGCCTGCCTGGATGGCGTTGCCGCAGCCATTTGCTCAGTCGTCCCTTGCATTTGCTTGCCGCGGTCGCGACCGACTCCTGGGGCGGCAGGCTGATCTGGCAGATCAGATCACGCTCGTCGGCCCCCACATCGAGGAGGTGCAGGCCATAGGGAGCAAGGACCGGGGCAAGTTCGTCCTTGGTCACCTGTCCCAGCCACGGCTGGGGCTTGCGTCGGTATGCTTGGGCATGCAGGACGACCCGATGGCAGTAGGCAACCTTGAGGGAGGCGGCCTCATAGGCATCGTAGCGCATGGTTCCTCCTCTCCATTCCGTTCGCCATGTATACCAGGCGGGGCGCCTGTATACTGGCCGTTCATCAGGCAGGTCAGTTGCCTACCAGACGGCTCTTGCTCAAGATGCCCAGTGCACTACCACGGGTCAAGCCCGTGGCCTCCAGTCTACTGTGTACACTAGTCTTGCCCAAGATGCCCAGTGCACTACCACGGGTCAAGCCCGTGGCCTCCAGTCTGCCTAGGCCGGAGCCCATACGCTAGTCTCGCCCAAGATGGCCATGCGACCACCACGGGTCAAGCCCGTGGCCTGCTATTCAGAGGCCAGCGGCTTGTCCGCTGTAGCCCGTTTCGCCGATAGGCCAGTCCAGCAGCCCGTCATTCTGAGGCCAGCGGCTTGTCCGCTGGTGGGTTGGGGGGCTCGCGGCTTGACGATGATATTGGGCTGGCCTATGGCGAAGCTGCCTCGGGCTAGGCACCGTCGCATCGGAAGCGGCAAACATGCCCTGCACTTGCGGATATCCCGCTGGCCATGGACTGTATGGCAGGAGAGGGACACAACTCCAGGACCGACTATGCTCCGCAGCTTCTGTCTTTGCCTGCTTGGTTTCTCCGTCGCGGTTAGCGCCTATGACGCGCCGTTCACCACGGATGCCGATCTGGCCGGCTACCTGGGCGATCTGTCGGCCTGGGTGGTGAATCCGGGCGGGTCGCGAGTGTTCCAGCATGCTGGAATCAAAGCCGTGGAGGTCGATGGCAAGGCACTCCGCAACCTGGATGGCTGGACCGACTGGCTACGGGTGGACCTGCCCGCGGGACGGCATCTCGTTACCCTGCGCTGTCGCGAGGACCGCCCGTTGCGCCCCGTTGTCTCGGACACTCCGGTGTCGTCTGTCCAAATGCAGCTCGACCAGGCGAAACCGGGCGATGAAGTCATCATCCCGGATGGCGACTATCTCGATTGGCGGCTCAATATCCGCTGTTCGGGCACGGCCCAAGCACCCATCGTGATCCGCCCGGGCACCCCTGGTGGGGTCACCTTCATGCGCAACACGCGTTTCGTTCTCACCGGTAGCCATGTCGTGATCCGCAACCTGCGTTTCGACCAATGCGCCGATCAGGTCATCACGATCCAGGGAGGCGACTACAACCGCCTGACCCAGCTCCAGTTCTTCCACTGCGGCCCCGGCAAGTCCACGTTCCTGAATATCGTCCGGCTCGATTACGGGTCCGACGACAACCGGATCGATCACTGCTACTTCACGGGCAGCAAGTGCATGAGCATCGCGCTGCGCGGGCCCCGCACGGAGGCGGATGCGATGGGCAGCCGGAACCAGATCGAGTACAACGTGTTCCGCGACATCGAACGGATCTGGATCAACGGCCAGGAGGCGATCCAGCTTGGCCAGAGCCATCCCTGGCTGGGCCGTCCCGAGACGCGGGTCGAGCACAATCTGTTCGATAACGTGTGGGGCGACTCGGAGATCTTCTCCAGCAAGAGCAACGGCAACGTCTTTCGCTACAACGTGGCGGCCCACTGCCTCAAGTCCGGCTTCTGCCTGCGGGGTGGGGCGGGGGCGTTGGTGGAGGGGAATGTGCTGGTGGACAATGCGGCGGGCATCCGCGTGTACGGCCAGGACCACCGGATCGTCAACAACCTGTTTCTCGCCAACCGGGGATCGGCCATCGAATGGCAGATCGGACACTCGCGGGGGAAGTCCCAGGGCGCTCCGGCCACGAATGTGCTGGTGGCGCACAACACCTTCGTGGGCAATGGCGGGGGGATCAGCGTCCAGGCCCTGACCGACCGCCAGGATTGGCGGCCCGAGGGCAATCGCTATCTCAACAACATCTTTGCCGCCACCAGCGGCACCTACATCGATCCCGTCGGCCAGCGGAACCCGATCGCCGCCAACAACCTCTTCCAGCCAGGACCGGGCGTGCAGGTGGGGGTTGCCGGCGAAGGGCCCCGGCTGGTCGATCCCCAACTGATCGGCGAGGGTGCGGAACTCAAACCGGGAACGGGTAGCCCCGCTATCGACGCGGCACCGGTACTGCCCGAGGTGCCACAGGATCGTTACGGCACCACGCGGCCGGTGGGTGCCCTGGCCGACCTCGGTGCGGAGGAGTGCTCCCCGACGGTTGGCGACCGCCCGTTCCTGCCGCCGGTGCCGCCGGTTCGCGAGTGGGAGGCGGACTTCTACCGGGCCGAAGTCCTGGAGATGTCAGGAAACGGCGACACTTCTCTGCCCGCCGATTTCCTGCTGGAGTTCGAGTACCGTCCGCTCCAGTTCGCGACCCAAGCCACGCTGGGTTTCCTGGATGGCTACAGCATCCAGTGGGGCGGGGCCGACGACAAGGGCATCCCGCAGGGGCTGGTCCGGCTCAGCAAACGCGGCGAGGTGGTGGGCGAGGGCCCGGACACGGTCTACTACCGACCCAACTACGTGCCCAGCTTCCCGAACAACACGGTCGCCATCGCGGCCAAGGAGCCAATCGCCGATCTGTGGTATCAGGGCCAGTTGCTGGTCTACCACGGCGAGATCCGGTTTTCGCTGAACATCGCCGACCGCACGGCCACGAAGCCCCGGAATGTGGGCCGCTACGCCTCCCTGATCTGGCAGGACCGGGGCCGGATTGCCGGACCGGTTCCCGCTTCCGGGGCGCTGGCCCTGAACTGCGCGGAGGGCGAGGGCGAGTGGCGCAATGTCCGGGTCTGGCACGCGCGCGACCTGCGGCGGTTGCCGCCCACTGCGCCGGTCGGGGTACAGGTCGAGCCGCTGGGTCCGCAGGCGTTGGCCTTGTCCTGGCAGGACCGGGACGGCTTTGGCGCGAGCCGTCAGGTGGAGTTGTACCGGGGCACTATCCCCGATTTCCCCCTGGACGCGGAGCACCGCGTGGCGGCGGGGCGCGGTCTGCGCCGCTTCATCGATTTCGGTGTCGCCCCCGGCACCACCTATACCTACTGCCTGCGGGCTGGGAATCTGGCGGGCGAGTGGGCCGATCCCGTGCCCTTCAGCGGCCGAACCCCGACCGCCGGACCCTTCTTCGGCTACTGTGGGGCGACCGCTTTCCCAACCGTCGTCGTGCCGATGGCGCGGGCTACCGACAGCCGGACGGGGCTGGCGTTCGTGTCCGGGGCCGGATCGACGAGCCAGATGAAGGAGCCGCTGGCCGAGGGCGGCTATGCCGAGGTGGCGGTGACAGTTCCCCAGGCCGGGACCTATGCTGTCTGGGCCCTGGTGAATGCGCCCGACAGTGGCAGCGATTCCTTCTTCGTCTCGACGCCCGACGTGAACCAAGGCCAACCCGCTCCCTTCTACACGGGGGTGGGGGAGGGCTGGTTCTGGTGTCGGGTGGCCCCCCTCGGCCATCTTGCCCTGGCCCCAGGCGAGCACCGGCTCCGGTTCCACGTCCGCGAGAGTGCCACGCGCATGGCGGCGGTGTTGGTCACCAATGACCTGGACTGGCAGCCATCCCGCTAGACCAAAACGAAACACCCCGACCGGGATGGTGCGGTCGGGGTGGCGGTACCGGGAACCGGCGAGTCCTATCGCCCGTAGTTGCTGTTGTCGGTCGTCCGGTTCACGACGAACCAGGAACCGTAGGGGACCTGCGGGTACCACTGCACATGGCCGTCCGCAAAGGAATAGCAGTTGCCGCTGCCATGGCGGTTGTAGCTGCCGCGCACGTGTTCGGTCCAGGAGTTGCTGTAGCCACGGATGCGCTCGCAACCGCTGTCGCCGAAGGTGACGGTGGTGCTGGGGAACTTGCAGCTCCCAATGCTGATCCCGTTGCGCCAACCCAAGGTCTCGGAGGTGTTGCCGTCGTTGTCCCAGTCGCCGTAGCTGCCGTCGTACACGATGTTGTAGCCGTAGCCCGTGCCGCCGTAGTCCTGGCGCATCTTGGTTTCTGGCTGATGGGTGGGGCTGGTGCAGCTCGACCCACTGCCGGAACCGCACTTCCAGACGTTCTTGTCGGTGATGTAGGTGGACATGCGGGTGAAGAGGTTGTCCACGCTGGTGTTGCCGCCGTAGTAGTTCACCGCATGGTCGTCGGAATCTTGCAGATACATGGCCCAGCCAAGACTGATCTGTTTGATGTTGCCGGTGCAGGAGGCCTGCCGGGCTTTCTCGCGGGCCTTCGAGAGGGCCGGTAGCAGCATGCTCGCCAAAATGGCGATGATCGCGATCACCACAAGCAACTCGATCAGTGTGAACGGCTTCCGTTTCATGTGAGTACCCCTTGCTTTGGCACGGTGTCTGGAGATCGACTTGGTTCCATAACTGCCGAATTGATAAGAAGAAGGGTGTTCTGCTTGCCCATTTCTTCACATGTAAGGGTAATCCGGTTAGGTTCAATAGGCAACAATTGCGATGGATATTTGCTGGAAAAGGGGCCTGGTTTGGTTTGGCAGGGAAGATGGCTAGACTATGTCGTTCCGCAGGGCTGTGTCAGCAGATGGCCGCAATCCGCGCCGGGACTGACCGAGGAGTGGATGAAACCATGATCGTACCCCGCTTGCTCCCCGTGTTGATGTTGCTGTGTACCATGGAGACCGCCATGTCGCAGAATCCCGCTTCCGTAGTGAGCGTCCGGCAGTTCGGTGCCGTCGGCGATGGCCAGGCCGACGATACGGCAGCCTTGCAGAAGGCCTTGGACAGTGGCAGCCGAGTGGTTCAGGTTCCGGCTGGAACCTATGTCATCCGCCGTTCCCTGCGGATCGGCTCCGACACGACCTTCAGCCTGGACAAGGAGGCCGTCATCCGTCTGGGCGACGGGGCGGCGGCGGAAGCGGGCGGCGACTGCTTCATGATCTGCAACCGCGATCCGGAGCAGGGCAACGAGAACATCACCGTCACCGGCGGGCTGTGGGACGGCAACTGCGCCAAGAACCCCCGCGGCGACGAGTTCGCCGCCGACAGCTACGGCGGCGTGGGCATGAACTTCGTGAAGGTGAGCAAACTTACCGTCACCAACCTGACCATGCGCAACACCGAGTCCTTCGCCATCCGGGTGGGGGAGGTGGACCGGTTCCTGGTCGAGAACATCCTGCTCGACCACACCATCATCCGGCCCAACCAGGACGGCATCCACGTGGGCGGCTTCTCGGAGAACGGCGTGATCCGCAACATCAGCGCCACCCGGCCCAACGTGCCGAACGACGACATGGTGGCGCTCAATGCCGACGACGACGTGACCCGCCACTTCAACCGGGGTATGAAGCTGGGGCCGATCCGCAACATCCTGGTGGAGAACATCACGGCGACCGATGCCTACACCTTCGTCCGCCTGCTCAGCAACACCCAGCCCATCCGCGACATTACCATCCGCAACGTCCGGGGCGGCTGCCGCTGGTACTGCCTGAACCTGAACCGCTGGCGGTTCCCCAAGGGGCGCGGCAACATCGCCAACGTCCTGGTCGAGAACGTGGAAGTGGCGAAGAACCCCGGCAACGACCGGCCCCTGATCCCGGTCACCCTCTCGGTAAGCAACCTCCGCATCCGCAACTTCGTCCGCACCGACCACGACGGCAAGGCGAAGACCCTGGAGATCGATGACTCGATCAACGCCGACATCGCCGCCGATATCCGGGTGGCGGCCGAATAGGCGATGGAGACCCTACGCCTAGCGATCCTGGCGGATGCCCATCTGCCCGATTGCCCCGGCAGCGCCCAGGAAGCGGCTCTGCGCTGGGCGGTGGGGGCTGTCCCCGCCGATTGGCTGGTTCTGGTCGGTGATATGACCGCAGCCGGGGAATCCGGTGCGGCCGAACGGGTCGCGACCATCCTTGCCAGCCAGGACGTTCCCTGGGTGAGCACGCCAGGCAACGCCGAACTGCGCACCCCCGCCGCAGCGGACGAGGTTTGCCAAATCCTGTCCGTCTGCCGCGACGATTCGCCGGTGCTGCTGGTCGATACATCGCGGGGTACGGTTCCCGAAGCCGAACGGGAGCGGGCCGAGCGGCGGCTGGCTGCCAAGCCGCTGGTTCTGGCGACCCATTGGCCGCCGGACGAGTTGCCCGAGGAGGATCGCGCGTGGTTTGCCGAGATCGTCGCCCGGTCCTCCATCGAGCTCCTGGTGGCGGGGCACAAACACTACGACCAACTCCGTGACTTCGTGGGCAAGCCGTTGCATCTGGTGCGCGGGCTCGATCCGGACAAGGCCAAGCACGACCTGCCCGCCGTGTCCCTGTTCACCCGCACAGACATGGGCTGGCAGCGGGCCGATTTGGGCTTCCCCGAGGCGGATCCCCGGCGCTGGCCGGAAGCGGCGAAAGCGGAGTTCCTCTCCCATCTGGGCGTCTCGACCATGGACCAGCCCGTGAGGGGAACCCGCGAAGCCACCGAGCTCGGCATCCAGACGCTGGAGCAACGCGCGGAACCCGCGCTGCGCGCCGACCGGGCTGAACTGCTGGCCGCCGTCGGCGACTGGCGGCAGGCCGGGGGCCGCTGTCTCTCGCTGCATTTGCCCGATCTGCGCTGGAATGGCCGGGAGATCGTCGGGTATGAGGCCTTTCGTGCCGCCATCGCCCTCTGCCGCGACCTGGCTGCGGACCGGGTGACTCTCCATGTGCCGCGGGCCAAGGTGGCCGAGATGGCGAATGCCACCATGTGGCGGCGCTTCCTCGGTGCCTTCAGGGAGGAATTGGCTCCCTTGCGCGACCTCGGAGCCACCGTGGGGATCGAGAATCTGCACCGCAACCGGGGCGAGACGGCGGACGACCAGCGCGGCTTCGGCTACCTGCCGGACGAGTGTCTGGCCTGGATCGCCGATCTGCGCGAAGCCCTGTCCGGGGTGCCGGTCGGCCTGCATCTGGATATTGGCCACGCCCGCAACAACAGCCCCTTCTCGCAGAGTTGGATTCTGGGCCGCTGGTACGCGGCCGTGGGCGGGGCGGCGGTGGGCTACCATCTCCACCAAGTGACCGAGAAGGGCAACCACCAGCCCTTCCCCACTCCCTTCGCCCCGTTGCTCTCGCTGGCTTCCTTCTTCTGGGCTTGGCAGACCGGACAACTCCGCCACGCCCCCATGATTCTCGAAATCCGGGCCCAGCCGGGCATCTTCTCCTGGCAGCGGCTGCGGGACTTCATCCGGGAAGGAGAGGTTTCATGCGGTTAGCCTGGACTGTATTCTGCCTAGGAACGGCGTTGCTCGCCAGAGGATCGGAACCGATGCTTATCATCAATGAAGACAACGACCATTACTTCAAGCAGCCTGCCGAACGGATGAACCTGGCCGATCTCCAGGCCTACATCGACCGTCTGGCTGGCACCAAGGTGACCCACTTCTTCGTCTGCCCCAACGGCCAGCGGACCAGCTATCGCTCCGCGGTCCACGAGGCGATCTGGGACCCCATCGACGGCGAGGCTCCGGACAATATCTGGTGCGTCAACGCCAAGCGGCTGTATGACCAGGGAATCGATCCCTACGCGGTCTGGATGACGCGGTGCCACGAGCAGGGGATCTCCCCCTGGATCACCATGCGGATGAACGATGTCCACTTCGTGACCACGAAGAACTACTTCCGCAACACCACCTTCTGGCGGGACCGGCCCGACCTGTGGCGGGTGCCGAACGCGACCAGCGGGAACTGGATGGATTACGCCTTCGACTACGCCAAGGCCGAGGTGCGCGAGTACCACATGGCCCTCGTCCGCGAACTGCTTGAACGCTACGACATGGACGGGCTGGAACTCGACTGGATGCGGTTTGGTCGCCATCTCACCCCCGGCCACGAGGCGGAACAGGCGCCGATCCTCACCGAGTTCGTCCGCCAAGTGCGCCAGTTGACCCAGGAATGGGCGGCCAAGCGGGGCCATGCCATCGGCCTGTCGGTCCGGGTTCCAAGCCATCCCGATGCCGCCGCCGGGCTTGGCATGGACGGCGTGGAATGGGCGAAACAGGGCCTGGTGGATCTGCTGATCGTCTCCCCCTTCTTCTCCAGCGCCGATTTCGACATTCCGCTCGAACTGTGGCAGGAACGGCTTGGTGACGCGGCGGCCAGCGTGCGCGTCATCCCGGCCATCGACAATGGCACCGCCGCCTATCCGGGGTCGCCCCGCGTCGCCTTGGACCTGGCCATGTACTACGGCTGGGCGGCCGGCCTGCGCTACCGGGGAGCGGATTCCTTCTACCTCTTCAATCTGGTCTACTATCCTCAGGACAAGCCGCCGTACCGCACGATCCTCGACCACGGCTTGGCCGAAGACATGGTTCTGGCAGGACACCGCCGCCATCCGCTTGCCTACCTGGACACGGTTCCTCCCGGTTTCCCCACCGGTGCCCAGTTGCCGAAGACCGTCGGCGAGCTCGCCCCCCTTGTCCTCCAGACAGGGAAACGCCCGTTCACGGGCAATGTCTTCCTGGTCCTCGGGCTGGCACAAGCGCCGGGCGTGGCGGAGGCAGTCCTGTCCGCGAGCCTGAACGGCCAGGCAAGCACCGCCGTTGCCGAGGTCCCCAAGCCCGCTCACTACGGGCAGAACGTGGTCCGGGCGCTGTGCTTCGGCTTCCCTCTGGAAGCGCTCCGCGACGGTGCGAACACCGTGCAGGTCGAACGGGTCGGAGGCGAGCCCCAGAAGCTTGTCTGGGCGGAGTTGGAGTTCACGCGCGCGCCGTGATTCCAGATTCTGTACCATTCCCTTTTGAGCGGCATCGCGGGTCTCGGCCTACTGTAGGGCTACTCCCTGGTATTCGATGGGAGGTCTCCGTTCGGTTTCCGCGTTCCAGGTGCCGGAGCGAGCCGTTCCGCGAGGCCACTCCCTTGTGGAGTGGTGATCCCAACCTACCCCGTCTGGGTCGTGCTACGGACCCACTCCCTTGCGGAGTGGTGAGCCTGGGTAGATGCTCCTGGAACAGGTGATACGTCCTTTCCCTCCTCCCCGCCGCCCGGGCAGCCAATGCTGCCCGGGCGGCGGGGAGGAGGGATTGCCGGTTCTGGAAGCGGTCGCCAGTTCTTGAAGCATCTTCTCGCTCCAGAAGTACTTGTTCGTGCTCACCACCCTGCAAGAGGGTGGGCTCGCGGACACGGAGCAACTGCCGCGATACTGCCTCTGTCGTCTGGCTGTACCCATCTAGCATTGCGCTCCAACTCGTCGCGGTTGGACATGGCTTTGTCGCGATGCTTTAGTGCTGTTCTGCTTCCCAACCAACCGCGAGGTAGCGCAGCATGAGATTCCGCCTGTCCGCCCTGTTTGCCTTGGCCAGTCTGGCCCTGGTGGCCGAACCGAAAGTCCTCCCGATCCCCAATGGTGGCTTCGAGCAGAAGCTGGCCGACTGGAAGGTCGAAGAGCCGGTGCCCATCAGCAGCGTCACCGACGAGAAGGCCGCTTCGGGCACCTACTCCCTGAAGATCGTGGACAACGACGCGAAGGCGGGCTCGTCCGTCGAGGCCACGCGCGTGCCCTTCAAAGGACTCGGCGAGGTGGCGATCCGGGGCAAGATCTTCCCGGTCAGCGGCGGCGGTCTGGGGGTTTACGTCCGACAGTACGACGCGAAGGGCGAGCTCCTCAGCGGGGAATCCCATGTGGCGGGTCTGGGCGGGGCCGACGGCAAGTGGGTGCCCTTCATGCGCACCTTCTACACTCTGCCGGATTGCGCGGAGCTGGGACTGTGGTTCCATAGCTATGGTGCCGCCAAGGTCACGGCCTACCTGGACGATCTGGAGTTCGCGCTCATGGCGACCGACTTCAAACCGCCCTGGGAAGGGAGCTACAAGCTGACCGCCAAGGACAAGCTGACCGCCGCCGATGTGCTCGGTCCCGATGGGGTCGTCTACCCCAATTGGACCCGGGCCGGAGTGGATGGCGGCATCCCCCAGGTGAGGGTGGCGGCCCGGGTGGAGGATTTCGGGGCCAAGGCGAATGACGACGCGGACGACTCGGCGGCTCTTGCCGCCGCCTGCGAGAAGGTGGGGGCCAACGGCGGCGGGGCGGTCCTGCTCGGGCCGGGGACCTACTATCTCGATATGCCGGTCAACATCCGCCAGTCGGGCGTGGTCGTGCGGGGAGCGGGCCGGGAAGCGACCAAGATCGTCTTCCGCTATGCCCTGCCTGAGAGCGGACTTCGGTTCTATGGTCTGGCCGCAGATGGCACCGTCGCCCCCGGCGACCTGATCGAGGTCCACGCCCTGCCCGAGGGTTTGCAGCGGGTCGAGGTCTTCGCGGGCGACCTCCGCCTGCGCGAATGGAAGCGCGGGCCGCACTCGGGCAACAGCTTCCGGGTCGGTGTTCCCCTCCGCACGCTGTTCGACAAGGTGAAGGGCGACACGACCGAGCTACGGGTGCGGGCCGAGTATGCCGGGTCGCCCGTCCGCACGCTGAGCGTGCCGGTCCGCCTGGAACGGGATCTCAAGCGTCCCGCCGCTCCCTCGCCCGAGGCGGCGCTCTTCTTCATGGGCAACTACCATGGACCCCAGATCAAGCTGGCGAAGGACGGCAAGCGCGGTGACACCTGGCTCGATCTGGAATCCACGGCGGATCTGGCGCGCGGCGACAAGCTCTACATCGAAGGTCCCGCCACCGAACGCTGGAAGACTCTCACCCGCAACGCCTGCCTGTGGGGCAACTACCGGTGCTACGCGGCGCGCATCGTCGAGGTGAAGGGCTCGCGGGTCCGGCTCGAACAGCCCCTGCGCATCGAGTTCCCCGTGATCGACGGCAGTTTTGTCCGCAAGATGAACCCCATTGAGTGGTGCGGCGTCGAGGATCTGGAGATCGAGCAGACCGAGAACCTGTGGATCAACACCGTCGAGTTCCGCTACGCCTGGAACTGCTGGGGTCGCAATGTGCGGGTGAGGATGACGGGGCGGTTCCCCATCCACGCCACTGCGGGCAAGTGGTGCGAGGTCCGCGACTGCGTGTTCGACGACGCCTGGTTCAAGGGCGGCGGCGGCACCGCCTACGTGGGCTGGCAGAACTCCTGGGACTGTCTGATGGAGGACATTGAGGCCTTCAACTATCGCCATGCTCCCCTCTTCCAGTGGGCGGCGGCGGGCAACGTGATCCGCAACGGCGTGTTCCACAACAGCGATGCCCAATGGCACTCCGGCTGGACCAACGAGAACCTCTTCGAGAACTGCGTCGTGAAGTCCATCAAGGGCAACGGCGGCTACGGCTACGGCATGTGGGCCTCCCCGCCCGAGGACAGCGCCCATGGCCCCAACGGTCCCCGCAACACCATCTACAACTGCGACATCTCCTCCGAGCGCGATGGCCTGTGGATGGGGGGCATGAACGAGGATTGGCTGGTGCTCTACAACCGCTTCCAGGTGGAGAAGGGGACTGGTGTCTTCGCCAAAACCGCCAGCTTCGACCACGTCATCCGGGGCAATGTGTTCGTCATCGCCGACGGCAAGTCCCCGGCGGTTACCTTCGCCACCCCCGACTGCATTGGGGGCGAGCTGATCGACAACGCCGCCTACGGCGCGAAGAGCCTCTATGCCGGTTCCGCCGACCTCGCCGTCGACCGGGGCAACCGCCTGCTTCCCCTCCCGTCGACGGAGCCCGCCCGCCCGACTCCGCCCGTTCCCTCGATTTACGAGTGGGAGAAGGCCAACATTCCCGTGACTCGCGAACTGCCCATCCGCTAGGGTACCCACTATGGACGCCGCCATCCGCGCCGCTCTCGACCAGCGTTTCCCCCGCTACACCGAATACGATCCCGCCGTGCCAATCTGGTGCCTCACGCCCCATCGCGGCGGTTGCCTGCACCGGTTCTTCGACACCAGCCCGCTCAGCCCCTCCGGGCGCTATCTGGGCTGTATCCGGCTGTTGCAGGAGGAGCGGCCCCCGCACCCCGGCGAAGAGGCCGAGGTGGTCGTGGTGGACCTCGCCACCGGCGACGAGCGCGTGGTCGCCCGCACCCGGGGCTTCGAGGGGCAGATGGGCGCGAACCTGAACTGGGGCAAGGACGACCGCACCTTGCTATTCAACGACGTGGACACCGCCACCTGGGACGTCCACTGCGTCCGCCTCGACTGGCCCACGGGCGAAACCTTTCGCTTCGGGCGCGGCATCTACCAGGCCTCGCCCGATGGTCGCTACGTCCTCTGCACCAACCCCCGCGCCATGCGCCGTACCCAGAACGGCTATGGCGTGGTGGTTCCCGACGAGCACGTGCCGAGCAACTTTGGCCTGAGCGACGAGGACGGCCTTTTCCTGGCCGACACCGAGACTGGCGAGTGCCGCATGCTCATCTCCGTCCGCGAGGCGGTCGAGCGCACCGCCCCCGCCGACCAACTCGCCGAGTACGACAACTGGGAGAACTACTTCTTCCACTGCAAATGGAGCCCGGACGGCCAGCGCATCCTCTTCAGCCTCCGCCGCTTCCCGCGCGGCCTGGAAAACCGGCTCGACCTGCTCCACAAGCGCGGCACGATCCGCTACGACGTCTTCACCATGCTCCCCGACGGCAGCGAACTGTTCAACGCCGTCCCCGCCGACCAGTGGGACAAGGGCGGCCATCACATCAACTGGTTCCCGGACGGGACTCGCCTGTCCATGAACCTGAATGTGGACCGCACCGGCATGCGCTTCATGGAGGTCAACCGCGACGGTACCAACCTCCACAAGCTCTTCGAGTCCCCCGCCGGTTCGGGGCATCCCACCATCCATCCCAGCGAGGCCTTCCTCGTCACCGACACCTACGTGTTCGAGTCCTTCGCCTATGGCGACGGCACCACGCCCCTGCGCCTCGTGGAACTCCCCTCCGGCCAGGAATCGGCCCTGGCCCGTATCCGCAGCGCCACCCCCGTCCAGAAGGAGCACGTCTCCCTCCGCCTCGATCCCCACCCCGCCTGGGACCGCACCTGGCGCTATCTCCTCTTCAACGCCTGCCCCGACCACACCCGCCGCGTCTACCTCGCCGACATGACCTCCGTCATCGACCGCCTGGCACCATCATGGGGCTAGCCGGGCATCCCGCGAAGGAGCATGGCGAAGAGTCTGATCGTGCCGGGTTGCGGGTGGTCTAAGAGGGCCTGCACAAGTGGCCTGCCATGGGAGAATCCGACGCGTTTCCCATCGAGCGGCCACCGTGTGATGCCGCCTTCCGTTGCTCGTGATGCACCCGCAGCGAGCCGTGCGCGGTCCCATGGTGCCCAGACG
>QKCY01000607.1 GCA_003245525.1 Victivallales bacterium
ATGAGCTGTTCGCCGCGCACGATGACCGGCCGCTCCTCGGCGAAGTACATGGGCACGATGGGGATGTTCTCGCGGTGGATGTAGTGCCACACGTCCAGTTCGGTCCAGTTGGAGAGCGGGAACACGCGGATGGATTCGCCGGGGTTGACGCGGGCGTTGTAGACGTTCCACAGCTCCGGGCGCTGGTTCTTGGGGTCCCACTGGCCGTGCTTGTCGCGGAAGGAGAAGATGCGTTCCTTGGCGCGGGACTTCTCCTCGTCCCGGCGCGCCCCGCCGAAGGCCGCGTCGTAGCCGCCCTTGCCCAGGGCCTGGAGCAGGGCCTGGGTCTTGAGGGCGGCGCAGCATTTCACGGTACCGTCGCGCCAGGGCGCGGTACCATCGGCAATGGCCGGCTCGTTCCGGTGGACGATGAGGTTGGCCCCGATTTCCTTGCAGAAACTGTCGCGGAACTCGTACATCTCCGGGAACTTGTAGCCCGTATCCACATGCAGGAGCGGGAAGGGAATCCGGCCGGGATGGAAGGCCTTCTGGGCGAGGTGGACCATCACCGAGGAGTCCTTGCCGACCGAGTAGAGCATGACCGGGTTCTGGAACTCGGCCACCACCTCCCGCATGACGTGGATCGCTTCGGCCTCAAGCCGGTCCAGCGTACTGATCCGATAGTGTTCCATAGTGCTTCTCCCGCGCCTCAGCCGAACTTCAGGAGGTCGCGCAGATAGTCTCCATAGCTGCTTTTGCCGTAGTTGGCGGCCGCATGGGCGAGGTCCGCCTCGGTGATCCATTTCTGCCGCCAGGCGATTTCCTCCAGGCAGGCGATGCGGAAGCCCTGGCGCTTCTGGATGGTGGCCACATAATGGGCCGCATCGAGCAGGGAGTCGTGCGTGCCGGTGTCGAGCCAGGCCATGCCGCGGCTCATCACCTTCACCTGCAGCGTTCCCGCCGCCAGGTAGGCCCGGTTCACGTCGGTGATCTCGAGCTCTCCGCGGGGGGAGGGGGCCAGGTTCTTGGCGATCTCCACCACCTGGTGATCGTAGAAGTAGAGCCCGGTCACCGCGTAGCGGGACTTGGGCTGGGTCGGCTTTTCCTCGATGCTGACCGCCCGCCGCTCCGCATCCAGTTCCACCACCCCGTAGCGTTCGGGGTCGCTCACCGGATAGGCGAAGATGGTGCCGCCGCTCTCCCGCTCGGTGGCTTGGCGGAGGATATGGGGCAACTCCGGGCCATAGAAAATGTTGTCGCCCAGGATCAGCGCCGAGTCGCCTCCGGCGAGATAGCTCTCGCCGATCACGAACGCCTGGGCCAGGCCATCGGGCGATGGCTGCACGGCATACTCCAGCGCCATGCCCCATTGGGAGCCGTCCCCAAGTAGGTGCCGGAAGCGCGGCGTGTCCTCGGGCGTCGAGATCACCAGCACCTCGCGGATACCCGCCAGCATCAGCACGCTGAGCGGGTAGTAGATCATCGGCTTGTCGTAGACCGGCAGGAGCTGCTTCGAGATGCCCAGGGTGATGGGATGCAGCCGGGTGCCCGCGCCGCCCGCCAGGATGATGCCCTTGCGCTTCATGCTGCCGCCCCCCGGAGCGAGAAAAGGCTGGACGGGGAGAACCGGTTGTCTCTGCTCGTGTTCATCGTTGCGTGCCCCTAGCGGACCAACGCCTTGACTAGGGGGTTCTCCCACACTTTGCGCACTCGCGTGCAGAATCTCTGCAACAACTCAGCCCGTTCGACGAGGAACCCGGACCTGCCGTCATCCGGCAACCTGGCCCAAGGTTCCGCGAAACGCCTACCATACATGGCCACCCGCCCCCCCGCCATGTCGGTGGGCTCGTCCCGCATGATCTTGCTGCCAAGGATGCCCGAGGGTTCCGGGGCAGCGCGCCGTTCTCCGGCTACTCAGCCAGCGTGCCTTCGAAGACCGTGGCCGCCGGACCCGTCATGTAGACGTGGTTGTCCGCCTCGCGCCACTCCAATTGCAGGTCGCCGCCGGTCAGGTGGATCGTCACCTTGCGCTCGGTCAGGGCGTTCAGCACCGCCGCCACGCAGGAGGCCGAGGCCCCGGTGCCGCAGGCCAGCGTTTCGCCCGCGCCCCGTTCCCAGACCCGCATATCCAGCTCCGTGGCGCTGACCCGGCGGATGAACTCCACGTTGATCCGCTTCGGGAAATGAGCAAGATCGTTCTCGATCTGCGGACCGATCCCCAGCACGAGTTCGTCCGTCAGTTCCTCGTGGAAGCTGACGCAGTGCGGATTGCCCATGGACACCAGGGTGATCGGGATCGTGCGGCCGCCCACGCTGTAGGGCTTCGCCACCACGCGCTCGTCGTCCCACGTCCAATTCGCCGTGCGGAAGGCCGGTTCACCCATGTCCACGCATACCAGCTCGCCCACGATCTCGGGCTTGATGATCCCCGCCAGGGTCTCCACGTCCAACTTGCTCTTCGTGGTCAACCCCTTGTCCACCACGTATCGCGCCATGCAGCGGATGCCGTTGCCGCACATCTCCACCTTGCTGCCGTCGCCGTTGAAAATCAGCATCTGGAAATCGGCGATCTGGCTGGGCGCCACGATCAGGATCTGGTCGCACCCCACTCCGAAATGACGGTCCCCCACCCGGCGGCAAAACGCCTCCATGTCGGCAGGCAAAGCCTGGTTGATCGCGTCGATGACCACGAAGTCATTCCCGCAGCCATGCATCTTGGTAAACTGCATCGTCCGAATCCTTGGTTGTGGTTGCTTGCCAACCATAGCCAGAGGGCAGGCCAATTCAATGCAGCGAGTGGCCTTTGTGAAGACCCCGGTTAGGGTAGAAGACGTTGTTCGACTTGGCTCGGGAATCCACGCGAACCACGAGGTAGACCATGGCGGAACGGCCGAATTTCCTGCTGATCCTGACCGATCATTTCCGGGGGGATTGCCTGGGGCGGTTGGGGCATCCGGTGGCGGAGACGCCGCATCTGGACTCGCTGTCGCGGCGGGGGGTGACGTTCACGCGGGGGTATACGCCTTGCGCGTCGTGCATCGCGGCGCGGCGGTCGCTGTTCACGGGGCAGACGCCGTATACGCACGGGATGCTGGGCTACCAGGACGGCTTGCCGTGGCCCTATCCGGTCAATCTGGCCGGGCAGTTGGCGCGGGCGGGGTACCAGACGGTGAACATCGGCAAGACCCATTTCCATCCGGCGCGGCTGCATCTGGGATTCGAGCAACTGATCACGCCCGAGGACTACACGGAATGGTTGGCGCAGCAACCCGGGATGGAGTCGGGCAAGTTCGGGCACGGGGTGCCGGGCAATTCCTGGATGGCGCGGCCCAGCCATATTCCCGAGCGCTACATGGAGGAGAACTGGTTCGTGGACCGCAGCTTCGAGTTCCTGCGCAAGCGCGATACTACCCGGCCCTTCTTCCTGACCCTCTCCTTCAACGGGCCCCATCCGCCGTGGTGTCCGCCGCAGGTCTACTACGACCAGTTCATTGACCGTCCCATGCCGCCACCGGTGGTGGGCGATTGGGCCGAACACCACGCCGAGGAGGCGGGGTATCCGCTGGACGTGAACTCCTGGCGCGGGCGGTTGCCCGAGCACCTGAACCAGCGCGCCCGCGCGGCCTATTTCGCCTACTTGGCCTATCTCGATTCCCAGATCGGACGGTTGATCCAGCATATGTTCCGGGGTGGGCTGCTGAACCGGACCTTCGTGGTCTTCAGTGCCGACCACGGGGAGATGCTGGGCGACCATCATCTGTGGCGCAAAACCTACGCCTACGAGGCGTCGTCGCGCGTCCCCTTCATCGTCTGTCCGCCCAACAGCATGGCTTGCCGCCGCAACGCGGAATGCGCGAAGCCGGTGGGGCTGGAGGACATCATGCCCACCTTCCTCGCCGCCGCCGGGGAGGAGATTCCGGACACGGTCGAGGGCCGCAGCCTGCTGCCGCTCCTGGAAGACGATGCCGCCGAATGGCGCGAGGTCTATCACGGGGAGCATTCCCCCTGCTACGCTCGTGACAACGCGCAGC
>QKCY01000418.1 GCA_003245525.1 Victivallales bacterium
TCGACGCTCCAGCCGGGCCACTCGCGGAAGGCGTGGTAGCTCCAGTCCCAGCCGTGTTCCTCGAAGATGTCGATGCAGTCGCGCAGATAGCGGTAGGCGCTGTTGTCGGGGGCCCAGCGAATGGCGCTGAACTCGCCGATGTAGATGTGGACGTTGAAGGTCTTCTGGAAGTCGATGACCGGCTTCAAAGCCGCTTCGAGGCGGGCCTTGTCCCACTGCTGGCCGCCGATCTCGCCGGGATAGGTGTACTCCTTGCTCCACTCGCCCCGCACGCCCTGATGGGTGAAGGCGTGGGGCAGGTACATGTGGGCGCTGTAGACCACGTTCGGCACGTCGATGGGCCGGAAGTTGGTCATGCCGTAGGGGTTGCCGCCATCGGCGGGCTCGACGATGATGGCGTGGCGCGTATCCACCTCGCGGATGGCCTTGCCCGCCGCCTCGGCCAGGGCCTGCCAGTCCATCAGCTCCACGTCCACTGCCGACTCGATGGGCTCGTTGGCGAGATCGTAGCCCCAGACCACGTCGGAATCGCGGTAGCGTTCGGCCATCTTCCGCCAGTTCTGGACGAAGCGGTCCTGGCAGGCCTTGCTGTTGAACAGGGACTGGCCCGAATCCGGGCCACCGTGCGGTGTGCTGTGCAGGTCCACCACCGCGTACATACCGTGCTTGCGGCATTCGGGCAGGGCGGCATCGAGCTGGGCCAGGCTACGCTCCAGCCAGCGGTCGTAGGCGTCGAGATCGAATTCCGCGCCCTTCGGCTGCCAGAAGGTCAACTGCCAGCGGATCAGGTTCGCGTGCCACTCGTCGCCGAAGGTGGCGAGGCTTTCCGGCGTGATGTTGGGGCTGACCATGGCCCCGCGCAAGCGCGGCAGGTCGTGCCCACGGTAGGCCGGACCGGTGGTGACTGGCTGGGCCTCGCCAAGGGGAAGTTTGCGGACAACCACCTGTAGATCGTCGAACCAGACCTTACCGGTCACGGATTCGAGCCCGAGATGGAGTTGCCACTTCGTGGTGTCGGCGGGAAGGCGGACCGCGTAGACGACGCGCTGCCAGTCGTGGGTGCCCTGGCCGATCTTGGCCTGGGGGTACTGGTTGCCGCCGGGGCCCTCGCTGGGGGCCATGTACTTCACCCCGTTCCAACTGTTCGGAGGCTTGCTCACGTCCTCGAACCGAACCCAGCCGCTCAGGTTCAGCACGCAACCCCGCAGGGGCTCGACGGGAATCGTGTAACGGCAGAAAGGCGTACCCGGGCCCTTGTCCGCCGGTTGCTCGAAGCAGATCGCCTTGCCGCCGTTGCGGCCGGGACCCAGCACGGGCTGTCCCGACCAGCCAGCGAGGGCATCCTCCCCCTCGAAGTCGTTCGCATAGACCACCGTGCCGATGCTTACGGGCTCCTGGGCCGGTGCGTTCAACGCGAGCAAAGCCATCGCCATACCGATTCCGGGCAACCAACGCATCGGGAATCCTCCTACCTTCACTTGGTGATCCGCAAGGGACGGAAACTGGAGGCCGTCACCTCGTAGTGCTCTCCCCGATCCAGTTCCAGGCGCAGTTTGGCCTCGCCGTACTGGACCACCAGAGGCCGCCCGGCACTGGCCGTAATCCGCGCCACGACCAACTCCCCGTCGCGCCATTGGATGTCGACGGCGAACCCGCCGCGGGCCCGCAAGCCCGTCACCGAGCCGGTGTTCAGGGCCACCGGCAGAGCCGGCAACAGATGGAGCACATAGGCGCTGCCCTCCCGGCGCTGGGACTGGAGCAGCATTTCGGTGATCCCGCTGGTGGCACCGAAGTTGCCGTCGATCTGGAAGGGTGGATGGGCGTCGAAGAGGTTCGCGTAGACCCCGCCGCTGTGCCCGCCGAGATGGCTGGTTCCCGCCGGGACGAGCAGGTTCTTCAGCAACTCGAAGGAGTGGTCGCCGTCGAGCAGGCGCGCCCAGAAGTTGATCTTCCAGGCCCGGGACCAGCCGGTGCCGCCGTCGCCGCGATGGGCCAAGGTCGTCCGGCAACCGTCGGCCAACTCCGGCGTCTGGATCGGACCGATCTCGTCGCCGGGATGGAGCCCCCACAGGTGGGAGACGTGGCGGTGCTCGTTGGTGGGATTGTCCACGTCCTCCAGCCACTCCTGCAACTGGCCGTGCTGGCCAATCCGGTTGGGCGCGATGCGCGCCGCCGTTTCGCGCAGGTTCTGGGCGAACTCGGCGTCCTGCTTCAGGATCTTGGCCGCCTCGGCAGTCCAGCCGAAGAGGGAGCGGATGATCTGGTGGTCCATGGTGGGCCCCATGACCAGCCCCCCCTGCTCGGGACTGTTGCTGGGACCGGAGATGAGATGGCGCGCGGGATCGCGCGGGTCCTCGACCAAGGTGTCGAGGAAGAACTCGCAGGCGGAACGCAGCAGCGGGTAGACGTCGGTCAGGAAGACCCGGTCGCCGGTAAACTCGTAGTGCCACCACAGATGCTGGGAAAGCCAAGCCCCGCCGGTCGGCCAAAGGCCATGGTTGGAGTGGTTGATCGGCGCGGCACCCCGCCAGAGATCGAAGTTGTGGTGGACCACCCAGCCCTTGGCCCCGTAGTGCTCGCGGGCGATCTTCGCCCCGGTTACGGCCAGCTCGCGCAAGGCGGCGAAGAGCGGCTCGGCGCACTCGCCGAGCGCGGTGGTCTCGGCGGGCCAGTAGTTCATCTGGGTGTTGATGTTGCAGGTGTACTTGCTGTCCCAGGGGGCACGCAGTTCCGCGTTCCAGACCCCCTGGAGCGTCGCCGGCTGGGAACCGGGCCGGGAGCACGCGATCAGCAGGTAGCGCCCGAACTGGTAGAAGAGGGAGACCAGGGCCGGGTCGCGGTCCTCGGCAAAACTGGCGATGCGCTCGTCCGTGGGCCGCAGCGAACACTCGCCGGTGCCGAGGTCTAGCATCACCCGGCGGAATAGGAACCGGTGGTCCGCCATATGGTCCGCCAACAGGTCGGCATAGGGCACGTCGCCCGCCTGGGCCATGGCCTCGGCGCAACGGGCGGCCGGGTCGGCGCTGGTATCGGCATAGGAGACGAAACTGGTCGCGGCCACCAGCACCAGAGTGGCGCTGCGGGCTCCAGCGATGGCGAGCTTGTCCCCCGTCACGCTGACCGTGCCGCCGTCGGTCCGGACCCGCACCGTGGACGCGAAGCGGAGTACGCTCGCGGGCTTGTCGGAATTCCGGTCGTCCATGCCCCCCCAGTCATAGTCGTTCGCCTGGCCGGAGAGGTGCAGCTCCATGCCGTCGGCGATGGTGGACTGGCGCGCGTGGGGACTGGTCAGGCTGATCTCGGCATCCACCGTGCCCACCCCGTCGGCCTCGATCCGCACGATCAGGGCACCGTGGGGATGGGAGGCGAAGACGCGGCGGGTGTAAACCGTCCGGTCCACCCGCCAACGGGTGGTGGCGACCGCCGTGTCCAAGTCCAACTCGCGCGCATAGTCCCGCGTGGCAAGCCCCATGGGCATGGTAATGCCCAGATCACCGCAGGGCTGGTAGGAGAACTGGCCGAGCGGACGGGACATGAACCGCTCCATGGCCAGCGTCTCGGCCTCGGCCTGGCGACCGGCGAACAGCAGTTCCCGAATCTGCGGCAACACCTCGACCGCGCCCGGATGCACGTAGTCCGTGGGCTGCCCGGTCCAGAGCGTACCCTCGTTGAACTGGATGCGCTCGTTTTCGACGCCGCCAAAGACCATCGCGCCCAACCGGCCATTGCCCACGGGCAGGGCCTCGGTCCAGGTCTCAGCCGGACGCCGGTACCACAGTTTCGTCTGCATCGCCGATCTCCAGGTGGGGTAGTTCCATGCACAATGTAGATGGTTCTAGCCCGCTTGCCGCCTTGACGAGGCGCAAACCTGCTCCTACACTTGCCAACATTCCTTTTCCCTCAATGGAGATGTCCCATGCAACGCCTCGTGCTCGCCCTCGCCCTTGGTCTG
>QKCY01000208.1 GCA_003245525.1 Victivallales bacterium
CGGTTCGTCTGCCTTCCTACACGGAACTGAACTACAACTCGCCGACCAGCCTGGGCAATGCCGGTCTGGAACGCCAGCACGCCCGCAGTCTGGAACTGGCCGCGACCACGCCTGTGGGCGAACGGGCTCGGCTCCATGCCGCTGCCTTTGTTCGCCGCGAGACCAATTCGGTAGACTGGCTGAAGAGCGCGCCCGGGGCCAGTTGGGTGGCCACCAATCTGGACCGCGTCGATGTGTACGGGGTCCGGCTGGGGGGCGAGGTCGATCTCACCGACCGGGTGCGGGTCGAAGCCGATGGCGAGTACCTGCACAAGCACACCGCCACAGATCCCTACTCCAGCCGCTACGCCCTCGACTATCCCGAGACCACGGGCCGGCTCGCCGCTTCCTGGCAGGCCCTGTCTTGGTGCGAACTCCGTGCCGAACAGGCCGTGACCCATCGCGCCGGGAATCCCGAGCGCGGGACTGACCGCACCGTCTGGCCCGCCGAACTGGCGGTGGTGCTACGCCCTGTCGCCTATCCCGGTCTGACCGTCACCCTCAGTCTGGACAACCTGTGGGACCAGGCCGACGAGCCCGTGGTCGGGGTGGAAGCCCCCGGCCGTCGGGCCAGTGTCAGCCTGGCCTATGCGTGGTAGGACAAGCCCTGTCCACTTCGTCCATGAAGTCCGTAGAGCAGCCGTTGGCCGCAACCAAAGGACTGGGTCGGTTCCGACCCGTGCATCGCGGCTGGCGTCCTGCACATGCCACGTCTTGGAGAAGCGCCCGGCCTCGGGCGCGGGACGGGACGGTTCCCCCGAAACCATCGGTTCTTCCCCAGCCGACGCCCTTCGCGGCGGAGGCCCGCCGCTTCTCCATACGCTTTCGGTCCATCCCACGGTCTGAGGACGCATGCCAGGTCAGGAAACCCCGGTCGCCCTCGTCGTCGGAGTCCCGCGTTCACGCGGAAGCCGTCTCCGGCGCTTCAGCGCCGGAGGGAGACGGTTGCCACCGTCCCAGCCCTTCCGGCGCGCCGCACGCTCGCTGAAGCTTCGCGCCTGCTGCCGCCTGAAGGCGGGACTCCGACAGCGTTTGCACCATGCTGAACTCGAACGAGGTGCGGTGTGTTTATTGCACGGAAAACAAGGAGCGGGATGATAGTAGAACGATGTCCACCGGTTCCCCTATTCCTCGTGCCGGACGAGCACGACCCGCTCGACGGAGATGGCGTCGGGATCGTCCGCCACGCCGTGGGGGAAATCGGGGCCGGTGAACTTGATCCGGGCCCAGATATCGTACGTGGTGTCGGGGCTGGCGGTGTCGTAGGCGTCGTCCACGTCCAACTGGATGATCCAACTCCAGAAGAAGTAGACGTACATGGAGGGGGCCACCGGCTGGGTGCCCAGCTTGTACCAGTGATAGCCGGGAGCGGGCACATCCTCCGGAATGATCTTGTTCGAGAAGACAAAGGTCTTGGTGGCGGGGGTATAGAGCCCCCACGGCATGGGGAGCGTGTACTTCTCCAGCGGGTGCTTGCTGCCAGCGGCGTTCGGGAAGGTCAGGCGATTGGTGATGCCGCTTTCTGCCTCGGGGTCCTTGACGACCTGGACGATGTCCTGCCAGTTGCGGGTGAGGTCGGCGGTGTAGTCGTGGACCAACCCCGGCGCAAACCCGGCGAACTTGGCGGGGAGGGCCAGATTCAGCGGCAGACTGGCGTACTTGGTCAGCTCGTTCTCCATCTCGGCCTGGGCCTGTTCGCGGGCCTTGCCGGTCAGCCGCAGATCGGCTTGTTCCGTCCAGGTCTGGCGGATGCGTTCGGCTACGGCGGCACGGTCGAGGGGGAAGGTGGCGGCGGTCTTGCCCTGCCGGACCCAGTCGCCCACCAGATTCCGCCAGCGGGCGCAGGTGGCGCGGTCCAGGGAGAGCCGGGCGTGCCGCCAGCGCCGGAGCCGGGTTTCGTCCCCCGCCAGCAGAGTCTCGCCTTGGTCGAAGAGCGCCTGCGACTGGATGACGGTGTCCCCGTCCAGGAAGGTGAAGGAGGAGACGCCGGGGCCCATGGCCAGATAGGCGTGCTTCTGATTCTGGGAGTTGCGCAGTAGGGCGCGGTAGTCGCGGAACAGAGTGCCCGCCGGGCCGTAGAAGCCATCCGTGAAGTCCCGGGTCAGGGCGGCGGGGTCGGCTGCCGGATTCTCCAGGAGTTTGGCCATCAGCCACACCTTGTAGTCGCGGACATCCGCCTTCACCGGGAACTCGAGTTCGGTGAACACCCCCTCCACCTGGTTTCCGGCATAGAAGCGGAAATCGTCCGCATAGGTGTCGGCGCTGGGGTAGGGGAGTCCCTGGGGTTTGGCGTAGGTCACCGCGTAGTCCCAGATGCGCAGGTTCTTGGCGACCCGTCCCCAGGCCAGCAGGAAGTCGCGGAATTCCCGGTTCTCCTCGTCGGTGATGGGGAAGGTGACATTGCTGCGCGTGTCGCAGAGGCGGATGATGACGTTGTCCCGCGCCCGGACCGTGCTGGGCGGCTTCTGCGTGTACTGGTAGGCTAGGGTGTCGATGTAGACGTAGGGGTAGTCCGTCCTGATCGCGTCGGCGATCTCGTTGATGAAATCGAGCAGCAGGCCGGCTTCGGAATCGCCCTCGCGTTTGACGATGGCCTGGCAGGCCTCGCACTGGCATTGGCCGGCCCAGTCGTTCTGGCTGATGTCGTAGACGACGGGGGCCGGGGTGCCCGCTTCCTTGGCCTTCGCCTCGCTGTCGGCGATATAGGCCTTGAGCTTGGTGATGAAGAGCTGGCGCAGTTCGGGATTGCTTAGGCAGAGCTGGTTGCGGTCGGCCTGCCGCTTGCCATTGATCAGGGAGAAGTACTCGGGATGGTCGGCGAAGTAGGTCTCGGGGGGGATGTACTTGTAGAAGGTGTGGACATGGTAGGGCGGACCGTAGTCGCGGCAGCCACCGTAGTCGGCGCCGATGCGGGCATCGCCTTCGCGGTTCAGGCGGCAACGGGCGGCAAAACGCCCGCCGTCGCGCCCGTAGAGCATGTAGATGTCGCGATAGGCCAGGCCAGGCTTGCCGGCCAGTGCCAGACCGGTCAGTGGCACCTCGCGCAGTTGGGGAACGAACTCCTCCCAGGGAGTCCACCAACGCACCCCGCAGGCGTCTTCCAGATAGTGATAGGCCGCATAGAGGGTACCGCGTGGACGCCCGCCAACCACGATTACGCCTTGGTCGACGCTGCGCACGATCCACTCCTCTTCGCCCAGCTTGGCGACCTCGATGCCCGCCGCCCGGGCCACCGCTGTATCGCCGACGAAGAGGGCCTTGTCCGCAGGCGCGGCGTCCTCCGTCTTCACCATGGGCACGGTTCCGGTCAACCGTCCCAGATAGGCACTGAGCTCATGGGCGGCAGTCTTCTCCGCCAAGGTGGGGGCAGTCCCCAACTGCACTTCCAGGGCGGCCAGCCCCGACACCATACCGAACAGACAGACAAGCACGGCACGCATGGGAAGCTCTCCTTGATGGACCCGACTGGACGGCAAGCCCAACGTACCGTTTGCGGCGGTCAAGGCAAGTGGGAGTGGCGCTCGGTCAATGACCGTTCGCGTTCGTGGCGAATCTTCCTTTCCCGGTGGTGCCAACGCCGCGATCCGGTATATTCGCGGCGTCGGTCGGAGATTCTGCCTTCAACCAGCGAGGAACGCCATGAAGTACGCTGTGATGACCTTCATGTACCGGGGCCATATCGGGCGGGGCGAGATCACCCACGAGGGGCTGGTCCAGCTTCTCGCCGATTCCGGTGCCCAGGGGATCGAGGCTTTCGACCGGGATTTTCTGGCCGAACCCTCCCTGGTCAAACGCTACCAGACCGCCATGGCCGATGCGGGCATCGCCATGCCGGTGGTGGATGTGATGGTGAATCTGGTCTATACCTCGGCAGCCGAACGCCAGGCCCGGCTCGACGACCTGCATCG
>QKCY01000344.1 GCA_003245525.1 Victivallales bacterium
GGACGGCCAATCGGGAGATTGGCGTTCCGGATGGGGTGGCTGCCTGGGAACGCCGATCTCCTGATCGGCTCTTGGGGACGTCCGGCTGCGGGGCAAAGGGACGGCCAATCGGGAGATTGGCGTTCCGGATGGGGAAGGGCGCGCACTGCGCACGCCAACGAAAAGGGCGACCGGAACTCCGAGTCCGGTCGCCCTTTCGTCACTCGGGATCAGCCCCGAAGGCTAGAACGCCATGGCGAGCATGGCGCTGCCGCCGCAGGTATCTTCGGTCAGGTTCCCCTCGACGCTGAGGCTCAGACCTTCGGTGATTCCCCACGCAATGCCGGCGAAGCCACCGACCATCGTGCTGCCGTCGTCGTTCTTGAACACCGGATCGAACGAGCCCTCGCCGCGCCCCTCGCCGCCGCTATAGCCTTCGAACGTCGCCCGCTGCTTCAGCCTGACGTGATGCAGCAGTCCCCCGCCATAGAGGGCGACGCTGTCGGCAATCTGCCAGGTAGCGCCAATCCCGACGGTGACCTGATGGAGGCGGGCCTTCAGGGAACCCCACGCGGTCTCAGCCTCGGGAATCTGGCGCTCTGGCTCCTGGTGCACATACGAATAGGATCTGGAAGCGCAGAAGTCGCCGTCCAGGCTGGCATACGAGTAGCTAGCAACGGCACCGAATGTCACGGGGCCGATGGTCCCCAAGGTCAGACGCAGCCCGCCCCCGTAGATGAAGTCGTCGTCATAGTCGTAGTCCCACTGCTCCTCGGAACCCTCCACCCACATGGACGTCTCCCCGTCCAGACTAACCCCGCCGACTCGGAGGAAGACGTCGAGCCATTCGGTCACCCCGACCGAGCCAGTCAGGTACAGAGTGTGCATGCCGTCAATTTCGATGGGAATGACGTAGTCGCCGTCGTCCGCCTGGAGATCCATGTCGGTGTACGAGTACTCGACCGCCATGGAGAACTGCCCTGGGGCCAGGCTTGCCTTTGGGGCTCCGAGCGGCTCGGCCCGGAGGACTAGGGATGAAAGCAACGCAACGGCCAGACCAGCAAGACACAGCACCTTCTTCATTTCTCACAACTCCCAGTTCGCGTTTGGTTGCACCTCGGAAACGTGCGTAGCCACACGGCTCCGAGGCCACTCGAAAACTAGGGAGTCCCTCCCGTCCCCTATCCGCACCGTCCCGAGACCCGCCAATCCGGGCGTAGCCCCAAAACAGTGCCAAAAAAGAGACTTCCTTGGTACTAGTATACGCATGGGGATCGCCCATGGCAAGCTTTTGCCTACGAGCAGGCTGCCCTGGCGTTTCCCGCCCGACGCGACCGGCGGTCGGTCGATCCCGCGCGGGTGCTACGGAGCGGCAGCCGGGCGCATGGCGTTTTCGTAGTAGCGGCGCAGGTCCGTGAGGTTCATCTGGGCATAGGGCTCATCGCAGGCCACGGTCTTGCGGCCGGCGTCGGCGCACCACATGTCGAGGGTCTCAGGCCGGAACACAGCGTCGTGGAGGTTTGAGTTCATGGCCACGGGGCGCTTGATGATCTCGATCATCTTCTCCACGTCGATCTGACCGTGGGCGGCGGTCAGCCGTTCGGAGAGCACCTTGGCCCGGTTGCCGGCGGACATCATGACCGTATCCGGCGGCACCGGGGGCAGACGGTCGTCCTGGGCACCGGGCAGGAGCAACTCAACCTTCTCGGGCGTGCAGCAGAGGCCCACCATGTTCCGCTGGCGGTCGCTGACCACGTAGTAGTACTCGCAGGTGCGCGGGGTGGTGCGGAAGATCTCCACCGCCTCGTCCACCGTGCTGGCCCGTTCCATGATGTCGCGCAGCAGCAGGTTCATGGGCAGGCCGTCCCACTGGCCCTCGCCACGACCGCCCATTTCGCCCACCGCCAAGCCCTTCTCGTTCATGGCGGTGACCGTGCCGATGAAGCCCGCGTAGCCGAGGGACATCCAGGCATTCAGTTGGGGGTCGCTCGGGATGAAGAGCTGGACGCAGGCGTAGTCCTGGAGCCGGATGTCGCGCATGTAGTCGAGCACGCGGGCGTGGAGGATCTGGCCATCCTTGGTGGCGGCGTCGCGGACGGCAAAGCCGCTGCAATGGAACATCTCGGGGAAGAAATTGGCGACCCGTCCGTCGCGGGTGCTGAGCCCGGCGGCGGCGGAGAGGGCGTCGATCTCGCGCAGGAAGCGTTCGGGGGTATGCGGCTTGGTGCGGGTCAGCACCTCGTCCATGCGGTCGAAGAACCAGTCGTTCTTGCTCACCGTGTAGCCTGCGCCCACGAGGTACATGGTCTTCTGGGCCACGCCGTTCACCCAATTGCGGAGCAGGCGGCCGTGGGCGGCACCCATCTCTTCGGGGGTGCCGGAGACGATGAGGACGGTCTTGTTGCGGGCCCGGCAGAGCAGTCCGTGCCCGTTGGTGTCCCGGGCCAGCAGCCGGATCTCGTCGGCGGTCTGGGCCAGCAGGTGGCTGCTGCACAGGGCAAGGCAGAGGAGGAAGGCGAATCGTTTCATTGGACGCTCTCTCCGGCAAAGGCAAAGACGGCGGCAAACATGCGGTAGAGATCTTCGCGGGGGACCGGTTTGGTGTCAGTAGCCGGGGCATGAAAGAGCCCGTCGGGGGCGACGGTGTCCGGTTGCCACTGCTGGAAGCGGACGGTGCCGCTCAACCCATCGGGTGCCGTGAAGCGCAGGGCGTCGGGGGTGACGCCGTCGGCGGCGAAGAGCAGCTCCCCGTGTCCCTTCGCATGGCGATGGTGCAGATCGATGTCGAGGATGTCCCGCCCGTCCTCCGCCTTCCGCACGGTGACGGTGAGATAGTCGCGGAAGGCATTGGGCGAGACGGTCATGGCGCTGAGTGCGCCCCAGACCACGCGGGCCTTGAGTAGCAGCTGGGGATTGAGGTAGGACGCCAGAGCCCGGCCGCTGCCGTTGCCGGTCTCGCCCACGAAACAGCGTCCCTGGTCGGATTGGAGCCAAGGGATGTCGCCGTTGCCCAAGGCCAGGCCGCCGACCTGCGGCAGACGGCAGGCGAGCCGGAACTGCTCCCCATCGCCCCGGACCAGTTCGAGCTGGCCGTTCTGCACCTTGCCCTTGGGGTCCTTGACCTCGCCTTGGAGCTTGGCCAGCAGGCAGTGTCCCGCCGCAGGGGAGGGGCCGATCAGGGCGAGCAGTTCGCGGACAAAGCGGGCGAGGCGGTGTTCGGGCGGCAGCACCGCGGCTTCGGGTTCGGGAGGCGGAACAGTGCCCGGCGGCAGATCCTGGGCGAAGAAATCGCCCAATTGCTGGACAATGCCGGGCAGGGCAGCCATGGCGGTGTAGTGGGCGAGCCCGTCGAGCCAGACCACCTGGTCCGTGACTCCCGCCGCCGCTGCCAGTTTGTCGGTGCAACTGCGGGGGATCACCTCGTCGTCGGTGGCATTGACCATGAGGATGCGCCCAGCTTGGCCCATGGCCCGGAGGCGGTCGGGGTAGTGGGCGGGATCAAGTTCGGCGATGACCCGCGCGATCCGTTCCCGTTCCGCAGGCGGCTGGGCCTCGATGAACTGGCTGAGGGCGCGGGTCTCGCGGGCATGGTGGAGGATGGTGTCGAGGTCGGCCCCGCCGAGAATGAGGCCCGCCCGCCAGACGTTGGGCAGCTTGCCGCAGGCGGTGGCCCCGACGATGGCGCCGAGACTGATGCCGGAGATCCCGATCCGGTCGGGATTCACCTCGGGGCGGGAGGCGAGGAGGTGCATGGTCCGCTCGATGTCCGCCGTGGTCTGCTGGAGCGCCTGGGTAAAGACGTTGGCGTCGGTCTGGAGCAGCCGGTAGGCTCCCCGGTCGGCCCGCTCCCCGTAATAGGGCAACTTGAACATGATCGCCGGAATCCCCCGGTCGGCAAATACGGCGCAGAGCAGGCGCACCAGCTCGAAGTTGCCGCCGAGGATATGGAGGCAGATCACGGCCGGGCGTTGGGGATCGCCGGGCTGGATGCCGTGGGGCAGGTAGTACTCGCCGGGAATGGTGTTGTTCGATTCCAGGTCGGTGTGGACCGGCGACGGATAGCTGACCTGGTAGACGGTGTGTTTCGGGGTGTCGCGCAGGAAGGTCAGGCGGTACTCGAAGGTCCCCCCGCCGGGCTCGGTCACCGTGAACACGGCGGGCGGAGGCGGGGCGGCGTCTTGGGCTCTCAGACCCAGTTGGAGGAAAAGAAGCAGGAGTGCGCTCAAGCGGAGAACATGCATTGTATTGTCCCTGCGGTACTCTCTGGATGGGATGCCATCTGCCGGGCCCTGCGGAACCAGCCTGCCGTTCAGGCCCTCCTACCAGTACCAAAGCATCGCAAGACGAATGGAGCAAGCCGCTCATGGCCATTGATGAACGTATGTACTGGGCGAACTGTATGGAAGATGCGTGGGCTCTCATGCAGCGCCAGTTGGTCTATCCCGTCGAGGAATGCGGGGAGAATCTGACCATGCTACCGCCTCTGGCGCAAGCGCAGGGAGTTCCCCTGGATTTCCCGGCGGGCAAGAAGCGGGGCCTCTTCGAGCGAACCTTCGCCCTGCGGGAATCGCTGGTGTCCCCCCTCTTCCGGGTGGCGGAGGCGGCCCGCCGCCGGGGGTGGCTCCTGCGGGTCGAGGACGCCTACCGTCCCCTGGCCGTGCAGGAACAGGGCGCGACCTCGGACTTCGTCCTCTCCACGGTGTTGGCCCAAGTCCACTGGGAACTGGACGGGGCCTGGCCCGATGCCGCCTTGCTCCATCGGCGGTTGGCGTGCTGGACGGCCATCGTCCCCAAGTTCGCCAACCACACCTCCGGCAGCGCGTTGGATGTGACCGTGCTCGATGCCGGGACCGGGCAGGAGGTGGATCGTGGCGGCATCTACCCGGAGTTCTCGCTGCGGACCCCGATGGATTCCCCCTTCATCACCGACGAGGTCCGGCGCAATCGGGCGATCACCAATGAGTTGTTCGCGACCGAGGGGTTCCTGCCGTACCCCTACGAGTTCTGGCACTATAGCTGGGGCGACGCCGATGCCGAAATGGCGGCGGGCAGCGGTCGTCCCGGCCGCTACGGACCGGTCCATTGGGACCGCGATGCGGCCACCATGCGTCCGGAGCCCGATGTCCTACGGCCGCTGTTGACTGTGACCCAGGTGGCCGAGTGGCTGGCGAGGCAGGACCAAAACGAAAAACGCCCCGCCGGTTGAGGGCGGGGCGTTGGGAAGCGGAGAGGAAAGGGACTACTCGGCGGTAGCGTAGGCCTTGCTGACGGCGGCGGGGCGCTTCAGCAGCTCGCGGACCTCGTTGTAGTTGAGCTTCTCGACCTGCTCGGCAGGCATGCCGAGGCCGATGAGCCGCTTGCGCTGGTCCCGGACGCGCTTGCGCTTGGCGGCGCCCTTCTTGTGGGGCCGAACCATATTCTTGTTGCGGAATGTGCTAGTCGCCATCGTTTCGATCCCTATCGTTTGCTGGGCGCGGAAAAAGTTCGCAAAATGAGCCAACAATATAGCGGGGATATACCGCACGTCCAGGCAGAGCCGGAGATTTGCCGGAGTTGCCCTGTGGTGGACTGCGGCTAGGGGGCGGCAGTGCGCGGCAGGCGGGAGAGGCCAGCCTTCGCCAACTCGCAGTCGGGGTCGAGTTCCAGTGCCTGATGGTACTCGTGTTTGGCCCGCTCGACGCCGCCCTGGTCGGCATGGACTCTACCCAGGATGGCCCAGGCTTCGGCAACCTTGGAGTTGAGGCCGAGAACCTGCAAGGCCGCCGTCTCCGCCTGGGTGCTCTGCCTGCACTCCAGGGCCGAGCGGGCAAGCAGCAGCAGGGCCGGAACGTGCTTGGGGGAAGCCTTGATGAAGTCCTGCGCCGCCTTGAGCGTGTCCGCATAGTCCCCGCTCTTGGCGGCATTCGCCGCCAGTACCATCAGGTCGAAGGGCAAGGTCTGCGGCTCGTCGGCGGGGTCGGTCCGCCGTTCCCGGGGGGTGGGGGAGATGGGCGGGGGGGGGATAGACGCGCCGGGCTCCGCGAGCCGGGGGGCGGTCGAGAACGCGACTTGGCGACGGGCGGCACTGGCGGACTGGGGGGAGGTATCCCCGACCTCGGTCGGCGGTGCGGCGGGTTCTTCCGTCCTCGCCTTCCTCTCCGGAATCGGGGCAGGAGGGGAGGATGTGGTATCCCTGAGGAGCGCATCGGCACGTCGGACAAGCTCCGGGATGGGGCGTACCACACACCAGAGCAGGGCGAAGCCGAGAACAAGGGGGATCATGGCCAGAGCCCCATGGAGGACCGAAGAATGCGGGCCCCCGCCCCGGCGGCGGCAGATGTACAGCCCCTTCAGATGGTCCCGGCCTGGATGACAGTAGCAGCAGAGAGGGACAAAGATGGCCGGATTGGCGAACCGGCTCACGAAGGGGCAGACCTCGACATGGTCCGACTGCGTGTTTACCCGCCGCGGGTGGCAGAAGGCACGGAAGCTCGTGCTGCGGAGCAGCGATGAGCGGAAGACGATGCCCACATGCCACAGTGTGATGCGGCTGCCCATGACCACGAAACGGATCAGGTCGATGGGCAACCACAACAGGCGGACGAGGCGACTGGAGGAACGCATGGGTTTCATGCCGGCATCGACAGGTACGGAACTCTCTGGGAGCAATGGCGCAGTGGACCGAACACCCGGCCGGCCCAATGTGTCATCAGAGCGGATCGGCACCCGTCATCCCTACGAAGCAGATTCTCACGGGTCAACCGGGCATGCCCTCGGCGCAACCAGGCGCACCCGACAGTTCCCCGATTGGTAACGTGATTAAGCTACCGTTTGAGGGTGGGTATGCAACCCCGCAAGGCACTCTCTTCCCTCGGCTTTCGGACAGCTTCCGGCGACTATGGCGACGTGGGGCTGAGTTTCCACGAGTTGTTCGTGTAGGCATTGTTGCCGTTCACCGTCTCCACGTGCCCATCCACGAATCCCGCGTTGACCATGTCGCCATGGGGGATCATCCAGGCGTGGCTGCTGGAAACCCCGTCGCCACAGGTCCACTGACCGCACTTGGTGGCGGTCAACATCCCGCGGATATCTCCCAGGGCGCAGTGGTTGGAGTCGAAGATGGACCATTTCTCGGAAGGGCGCTGGACCCCGGTGATGGTCAGCGTGGCGGTCTTCCAGAGGGCATTGGTGACGGCGTAGGTGGGACCCTTCTCGTAGGATACCCCAGTGTAGCTGAAGCCGTTGGCCCGCCCGCTGCTCAGGGGGTTGGAGGGGCAAAGGCAGACCTCCCAGCCGCCGCAGTACTGATCGTAGAGTTGGTGGGGCCAGAAGATCCACGGGGGATCCTGGTAGCCGCCGGACTGGGGATAGAAGAAATGGTCGTCGGAATCCCCTACGTACATGAAGATGGCGGTGGTCTGTTGCTTCACGTTGCCGGAGCAGGAGATGGTCCGGGCCTTCTCCCGCGCCTTGCTCAGGGCTGGCAACAGCATGGATGCCAGGATGGCGATAATCGCGATCACCACTAACAGCTCGATCAGGGTGAAACTCCGCCGCCATCCGGTTCGCGCTCTCATGCCATGGTCTCCTCGTTGCCCGACACACAGGCCCCCCGCGCCGAAATGCCCCGAACCCCAAGGATATGATATGACGTGAGTTGACCGGGTTGTCAACTCATTTGGCGACAATGGAGTTACGACGCGGCGTCTAGCGGCGCGAGACCTCCAGCCCCTCTCCGTCCAGGACCAGGTTGAGGCTGTTCTGGAACCGCCTCGGATCACGCACGGTGGCCAGGTAGGCGGCGAGGCGCTCGGCGTTGTTGACGCTGTTGTGGGCCAGGACGATGGCACCGGGAGCCAGCTTGTCGTAGGCGGCTTCGAGGATACCGAGGTAGATGCGCTTGCCCTGGTCGCCGGGGGCGCTGGCATCGAGGTAGAGCAGTTCGATGGGCCGGTCGTAGGTGGCGGCAAAGGCGACGGCGTCGGCCGCCAGGATACGGGCGCGGCCCGTGGGATCGATTCGGCGTACGTTGGCTTCCGCCCGGGCGGCTTCGGCCGCCACGATCTCCAGGCCCACCAGATCCTCCGCCTCGTAGCAGGCTCCCGGACCGACGGCGGCTCCGGCGTTGCTGATGAAGGTGTTGCCGCAGAAGACGCCGGCCGCGACCATGGCCCGGGGCCGGACGATGGCGTTGATGGCATAGATGGCCCGCTGCAGGCGCGGGGTGATCGCGGTCCAGGGGATCTCGAAGGTGTCGCGCACGGCTTGCCGGAAGGCGGCGAACCGCGCTAGATCATATTCAGCGCACGGGAGAATGCCCTGGGCTACCAGCGCCTCCAGAGCCTGGGTCACGAGGGCGATCTCCGCCGCCGGAGGCTCGATCTCCCGGTGCGGCTGCTTGTACTCCATCTTGTAGGTGTCCCAGTCGGGGGCGCGGAATTCGTGGGGCATGGGGGGCTCCTGGCTACTCGGGATCGGGGGAGGAGGGGAGTTCGTCGAGGATGCGCCGGACGATGTCGCCGGAGAATCCGCGGCCGGCGAGGAAGCGGTAGAGGGAGGCCCGGGCCTTCTGGTACTCCCGGCCCGAACGGACCAACGAGGCCCATTTGCGCTCCGCCGCGGCGCGGGCCCGTTCCAGTTCGCTGTCGTCGTCGCCATCCTCGGCGGCGATGTCCGCGAAGGTGTTCTCGGCCAGTTCCGCAGCAATCCCCCGGCGGCGGAGGTCGAGCAGGATGCGCTGGCGGCCCAGAGGACGGCTGGAGTCGAGCTTCTGCCGGACGAAGGCCTCGGCAAACTGCCGGTCGTCCACCAGTCCGACCCTCTCCAAGTCGGCCAGAATGGCCACCCGGATCGGGGAGGGGTAGGCGCGTTCCCGCAGCTTGCGGTCGAGCTCCGCGCGGGAGTGGAGCCGCTGTTCCAGCAGCCGGAGCGCCGCCTCGCGGCACTTCTCCAGCAGTTCGTCGATGGAGTCGGGTTCGGTCACGGTTGCGGCAATGCTCCAACGGGACCGCCATCATGGGTGGCGGCGGTGCGGTCGTCGCCCTGCCGGGAGTCGATATGAAGCTCTCCGGCATGGGTTCGGTAGGAGGACTATACCCAAGGGATGGCATCCCCGCCATTGAGGGACCGGGCAAGTGGTTCTCGCCTGTGCCGCGCCTTGCCCTGCGCGGGATCGGTGCCAATGTACCAGCCTCGCGGTAGGCAGAGGAAACGCCCCGTTATGTCAGCCCTAGACCACGGAGATCCCAAACGATGCATTCCCAACTGCGTTCCCTGCTACTTCTGGGCATGGGGCTGAGTATGGCCATGGCTACCGCTGCCCATGCCGATTTCTATGTGTCGAGCGATGGCCAGGCCGTGGCCAAAGGCACCCGTTTCGATCCATTCCAGAGTCTGGAGGCGGCGCGGGAGGCCGTGCGGTTGCTCAAACGGACCAGCGGTCTGCCCGCGGGCGGGGCGACCGTTTGGGTCAAGGGCGAATTCGACCGGACCGCCAGTTTCGAGCTGGGGGCCGACGATGGTGGCGAGCCGGGCAAGCCGGTCGAGTACCGGGCCTGGGGAGACCAGCCGGTCCGCCTCAGCGGCGGGCGGCTGATTCCGGCGTCCGCTTTCACGCCTGCCCCTGCCGACCGTCTGCCGGAGGAAGCCGTCGGCCATGTATTGGTGGCCGATCTGACGACCTTGGGCATCACCGACACGGGGAGCTTTCCCCAGGTGTTCCGCGGCTATGCGGCGGTCTCCGAGCTCTTCTGCAACGATGAACGCCAGTCGCTGGCTTCCTGGCCCAACGAGGGCTGGACCACGGTGGCCAAGATCATCAAGGCAGGCTCCAATCCGCGCAACGGGGACAAGACCCGCGAACCGGGCGTCATCGAGTACGAGGGCGACCGCCCCTCCCGCTGGCTCCAGGCCAAGGACCTGCGGCTGCACGGCTACTGGTGCTTCGACTGGTACGACGAGGCCCTGCCGGTCGGGTCCATCGATCCTGCCACCCACCAGATCACCCTTGCCGCGCCGCATTTCTACAGCATCAAGCAGGGCAATCCGCCGCCTCGGCGCTGGCGAGCCATCAACCTGCTTGAAGAACTCGACACTCCCGGCGAGTACTACCTGGACCGCGAGACCAACCAGCTCTACTTCTGGCCATCGGTCGATCTGGCGAAGGCGCGGATTGTCCTCTCCACGCTGCAAACGCCCATCGTCCGGGTGACCGACGCCTCCCATCTGATCCTGCGTGGCTTCACCCTGGAGAACTGTGTCCGCACGGCGCTGATTGTGGACGGTGGCGAGGACGTGCAGATCCAAGCCTGCCTGGTGCGGAACGTGGGCGAGAACGCGATCGACGTGGACGGGGGCAAGGGGCATCGGGTCGAGGCCTGCGATATCCACGACACGGGGGCCAAGGGCCTGACGATGAACGGCGGCGACCGGAAGCAACTCGTCCCCGCCGGGCACGTGGCGGAGAACAACCACATCTGGCGGTTCTCCCGGCGGCAGCAGACCTATGCGGGCGGACTCAATCTGGGTGGGGTGGGCAACATCGCCCGCCACAACCTGCTGCACGATGCCCCCCATACCGCCATCTTCATCAGCGGCAACGACCACATCGTGGAGTACAACGTCGTCCATCACGTCTGCCTGGAGACGGACGACTGCGGGGCCTTCTACAAGGGCCGCAACCCCTCCAGCCGGGGCAACCAGATCCGCTGGAACTTCTGGCATCACATCGGCAGCCCGCGCGGCCACGGCAACAACGCCGTGTACTTCGACGACGGTGACGGCGGCGACACGGTGTTCGGCAATGTCTTCTTCCGCTGCGGCGAACCCGCCAAGGGAACCATGGGCGCGGTCTTCAGCCACGGCGGGCACGATCTGAAGGTGGACAACAACATCTTCGTGGAGTGCAAGCGGGCCATCGGGGCCTCGCCCTGGTCCAACGGCCGCTGGCGGGACTCCCTGAAGGGCAAGACCTACCAGGACCGCCTGCTCAAGGAGGTGGACATCACCCAGCCGCCCTATACCACCCACTACCCCGAGCTGGTGGGCTACATGGACTACACCGATGCGCCGCGCCGCAGCGAGGCGGAGCGCAACGTGGTCGTGATGTGCGGCCAGTTCTACTGCGGCAACTTCGATGCTGCCGACAATCTGGTGGCCAACGATGATCCGGGCTTCGTGGCCCTCGATCAGGGGGATTTCACCCTCCGCAAGGACTCTTCGGTCTATCAGTTGGTGCCTGGCTTCGAGCCGGTTCCCTTCCGGGAGATGGGCTTGGCCAAGAGCGCGCTGCGTCCCCATCCGGTGCAGGAGAAGTGGGACTACGAACCTGCCAAGCAGTTGCCCCATATCACCCTGCACGAACCCCAGCCGCCCCGGGCACCGGCCCCGCGCGGCGAACGCACGGTGGTGAAGGCGGCGGCCTGTCCGATTACCTGCTCGCCCAAGGAGAATCTGGCCAAGGGCGTCTGGCCGGTGCCGCCGGTGGCCATTGTCCAGGACTCCGCTGGCTACGCGACCAAACCCGCTAGTCAGGTGCATGTGATGGTTGCCGAAGGCGTACTCCGCCTCGTGATCGAGAACGAGGTGCCGGATGGCTCCGACCTGAAGAACGAGAAATGGGGTGGCGACGCCGTCGAGATCGCCCTGCTGCGGGTGACTCCGGCACAAGGCGAGAAGATCGTGGTGTTGCGCGGCTATCCCACCGGCAAGTTCGAGGTGGGCACTGCCGCCGATGCGGATGCCAACCCGGTCTGGCGGAAGGACAGCAAGGTGACCTATGCCGCCGAGGCGGCTTCATCGACCCGCTGGGTCTGCGCCTGGAGCATTCCCTTGGCGGACCTCGGCTACGCTCCCGCCGACAAGCGCTTCGCCTTCAACGTGAGCGTGCGGAAGGCCGCCTCCAACCTCTGGCAGATGCTGTGGGGTACCGGTGGCCACAGCTACGATGCCGCCAAGGCAGCGGTGCTGGAGCTGCCTTAAGAATGGGACTCATGGGACGGATGGGACTTATGGGAGAAGACGAATTCCCATAGGTCCCGGCAAGTCCCAGAAGTCCCATTCCCCAGGTTACCGGGTCAGGAATCCGGCATTGGCCCAGTCGCCGTGGTCGTGGTTGATGTTGTCGGGGCCCTTGGTGACCTTGAGCGTCAGGCGCTTGCCGCCTTCGGGGAGAGGCACGTCGAGGTGCCAGACCTCGCCCTTGCCGACAATCGGCGACTCGGCCAGCAGCCGGTCGTCCACCAGCACCTGGAAGACCATGCTGGGACTGCCGGTGCTCTCGATCTCCTCGTCGGCACCGACGATGGCCACAAAGCGCGTGTAGCTGGGCTTGAGATCGTAGACGATTTCGCTTTCGGCGTGGATGCCCATGCCACGGGCGTACTCCTTGCCGCCGATTCTGAGCGTATGCCCTTCGATGGACCGGTCCTTCTTCGGTGCCCCGCCCCAGCCGCAGCGACCGGAGACCCAGTTGAGATCACTGAGCTGGACCTGGGGTGCAGGCGGAACTGGAGGCAGCACCCGGTACGCCCGGCTCGCCAGCAGGGGTTGGGGCAGCTTGGCGGAGACCAGACGGACCCGGACCGTGGCATCGCCGGTCAGTTCGAAGGAGCCGGTGTAGCGGGGTGAGGCGGCGGTGGGTTCGCTACCGTCAACGGTATATCGCAGATCCGCATCGGCCAGACCGGTGCGGATGGTGACCTTCGCGGGTAGGTCGAGCAGCCGCACTTCGGGCAGGATCTCCAGCATGGGGGGCCGGATCTTGGTGTAGCGGGCGGAGATCTCGTCGCCCACGCCCTGGCCCGTCATCACGCGGGCGCGGAGAACGGCGGAATCGGTCAGCACCAGTTCCTGGCCAAACACCGGCGAGGTGGCGGTGGGTTCGCTGCCGTCGAGGGTGTAGCGGACCACGGCCTCGGGATCGGCGCGGCGCAGGCGGACCGTCATGGTCTCTGCAAAGCTGCCCGCATGGGGCACCAACAGGAGGCGGGAGAAGCGGGCGGCATAGCCGCCGTTCGCCGATAGCTTGACGTTCAGGGGCTGCCCCCGTTGCTGGACCGACTCGGCCATGGCCAGGGCATCGGCACGAGCGGGGTCGTCGGCCAGAATCTCGGCGAAGTAGTTGCCGGGACCGAGGAAGGTCGTGGGAATCTGCACCTCGCGGGCATCGGTGCCGTTCATCACGGCCACGTACCAGTTCCCGCCGACAGCTTCGCGGACGAAACCCGCCACCTTGCCGATCTCGCTGAAGGGCAGGACGTGGGTCTCGCGCCAGGTGTCGGGCAGAGTCTTCAGCCATTCGCAGGCGGGGCTGGCCAGGAGGTTCTTCGGGTGTTCGCCCAGGCAGAGGAAGGGGGAGGTGAAGATGAGGCTGCTAGCGATCTGGTGAGCCCAGGTCGTCTCGCCCCGGCGACCGCCGAAGTTGAGGGGGGTATAGTCGCCGTGACCCGCCAGATAGCGGGTGAAGGGCAGAATCGTGTTGTGGCGGGCCCAGGGGGCGCTGGCCTCGAAACCGCGGATACCCTCCCGGGTCAGCTCGTTGGGGTAGGTGCGGGCCTCGCCGGTGGGTTTGTAGGCCCCGTGGAAATCCACCATCAGGTGGAAGTCGGCGGCATCCTCCAAGGTACGGTTGTAGAAGTCCACCAGATCGGTGGATTCCGAATCCATGAAGTCGATCTTGACGCCGACAATGCCCACCGCGTGGCATTTGGCGAAGAACTCGCGGCGCACCTCGCGTTCCCGGATGCCGGGGATGCCGCGTCGGGTGGGGCTGGCTTTCCAGACCCAGGTCTTGACCCCGTGCCGCTCGCCGTAGCGCACCACTTCCGCGATCATGTCCCACTTGTCGCGACCGGGTTCCTGCCAGTGGCCCCAACCCTCGTCCACAAGGTTGTATTCGTAGCCGAGTTCGCCAGCCAGGCGGGAGTACTCCTTCATGGTGCCGACGCTTACGCCACCGCCACCCAGCCAGGACCAGACGCAGCGGCCGGGCTGGATCCAGTCGGTGGCCATGCCTCGGGGATAGCGGGCCGGATCGGGAGCCGGGGCCAGGCAAGGAACGGCGTCGCAGTTCACCAGACCGTCGAGACTGGAGGCGGCCATCACCACCCGCCAGGGGGTGGTGATCGTGCCCGTGGCATCCCAGCCGCCGCCGTTGCAGACGAAACGGGAGGCCAGCGTACGGGGCTGGCTGGTGCCCTGGAGGGTCATGCCGCTGTAGTGGTCCAGGCATGCCTCGGTGATGGCGGCATAGCTGCCGTCGGCCAGCCGGTAGGTGAGGGGAGGGCCGGACTTGTCGCTCTCCTTGAGTTCCTCGACGGGCTTGTCTGTGTAGCGGGCCTCGTAGGCATGGAGCGCGGGCTGGAACCAGAGATGGCTGCCGGCCGGGAGGACGAAGGCGGTGGATTCTCCCAGCACCTTGCGCGTGCCCTCGCCGGGAAGGATGCAGCGGAACGCCGCCGCATCCTCGAACACCCGGACTTCCAGGGTCCAGGCCATGTCGCCGGTCCGCATGGCAATGGCGGCGCCCCGGCTATCGCGGCTGACGTGGTCCTTGTTGCCCCGGTAGGGGAAATCCGAGGCTAGAACTTCGCTCTTCGCCTCGCCCAGCACGGCGTTCGCCCCCAGGTCGGTTCCCGCCAGAACCACGCCCATGGGCGAGGGTTCCAGCACCGTCTG
>QKCY01000160.1 GCA_003245525.1 Victivallales bacterium
CGAGCGCGCCGACCGCCACGCCACTGGGACCGGCAGGCTGGTAGTTCGCGTCGATGGTGAGGGACGAGGCGTACAGCAGTCCCTGGAGGGAATCCACATCGCTGGCCAGGTACTCGCCGTCGGCGGGCTGGGCGGGGACGATGTACACGGGCGCGCGGGTGCTCGGGGGAATGGTGTACTGCGCGCGCACGTTGCGGATGCCGCGGATCAGCTCGAACTTGGCGGCGGTCCGGGCGACCAGATCGTCGGTCGCGCCAAGGACGGCAAGCTGTTCGGCGGTCAGGGGCGTGGGCCAGGGCGCGAGCATGATGGAGTCGGCTTCGGCCACGAAACCCGCCTGGTGGGCGAGATCCTCGGTGAGGAAGGGCATCACGGGGTGGAGGAGGCGCAGGAACTGCCCCATCACGTAGTCGAACACCCGGAAGGTCGCGGCCTTCTGGGCCGACTCACCCTGGAACACGGCCTTGGCGGACTCCAGGTACCAGGAGCAGAACTCGTTCCACATGAATTCGTAGAGCAGCCGCGAGATCTCGCTGAAGTGGAAGTCCTCGATCGCGGCGGTCACGTCGCGGACAGTCTGCGAGAAGCGGGCCAGAATCCAGCGGTCATCGGGCCGCAGGTCGGACTCCGCCAAGCCGTCCAGCGTCTCCCAATTGGCAGAGAGGTCGCCCTGGGCGAGGCGGAAGCGGACGGCGTTCCAGATCTTGTTCGCGAAGTTGCGGCCCACCTCGCACTTCTCGTTGCTATAGCGGATGTCCTGCCCGGTGGGGGCGATGTAGATGATGGTGAAGCGGAGCGCGTCGGCGCCATAGGTGTTCACCACGTCGATGGGGTCGGGCGAGTTGTTCAGGCTCTTGGACATCTTGCGCCCGAGGTCGTCGCGGATGATGGAGGTGAAGTACACGTCGCCGAACGGGATGTCGCCCATGAACTCCAGGCCGGCCATGATCATGCGGGCGACCCAGAAGAAGATGATGTCCGGCCCGGTCACCAGGCTCTGGGTCGGATAGAAGCGCTGGAGGTCGGCATTACCGCGCGGCCAGTCGAAGACGGAGAAGGGCCACAGCCAGGAGCTGAACCAGGTATCCAGCACGTCCTCGTCCTGGCGGAACGCGGTGCCACCGCACTTGGGGCAGGTAGCGGGCATCTGCCGGGCCACGACGGTCTCGCCGCAGTCCTGGCAATAGTAGGCGGGAATGCGATGGCCCCACCAGAGCTGGCGGCTGATGCACCAGTCCCGGATGTTCTCCATCCAGTGCATGTAGGTCTTGGTCCAGCGGTCGGGATGGAAGCGGATGCGCCCGTCGGCCACCGCCGCGATGGCGGGCTTGGCCAGGGGGGTCATCTTCACGAACCACTGTTCGGAAAGGCGGGGCTCCACGGGCACGTCGCCGCGCTCGGAATAGCCCACTTGGTGGACGTGGTCCTCGATGCCCGCGAGGCAGCCGAGTTCCTCCATGCGCTTCACCACCGCCTTGCGGCAGGCGTAGCGGTCCATGCCGTCGAACTCGGCCCCCGCGTCGGCATTCATGGTGCCGTCGTCGTTCATCACGTTGACCATGGGCAGGCTGTTGCGCATCCCGCACTCGTAGTCGTTGGGATCGTGGGCGGGAGTCACCTTCACGGCGCCGGTCCCGAAGGCGGGATCGACGAACTCGTCGCCCACCAGGGGGATTTCGCGGCCGACGATGGGGAGGACGATGGTCTTGCCGACCAGGCTGGCGTAGCGCTCGTCCTTGGGATGGACGGCCACGGCGGTGTCGCCGAGCATCGTCTCCGGGCGGGTGGTGGCAACCGTGACGAAACCCGAACCATCCTGGAAGGGATAGCGGAAATGCCAGAGTTTGCCCTTTTCCTCCTTGTAGATCACTTCCTCGTCGGAGAGGGCCGTGCGGGACTTCGGGCACCAGTTGATGATCCGGTGCCCCTTGTAGATCAGCCCCTTGTCGTAGAGGCGGATGAACACCTCCTCGACGGCGCTGGACAGGCCGTCGTCGAGGGTGAAGCGCTCGCGCGGCCAGTCGCAGGCGGTGCCGATGGTGCGCAACTGCTGAATGATCTTGCCGCCATAGGTGCGCTTCCACTCCCAGACGCGCTCCAGGAACGCTTCGCGCCCGAGGTCGTAGCGGGTCACGTTCTCGCTGTCCTTGAGGAACTTTTCCACCTTGGCCTGGGTGGCGATACCGGCGTGGTCGGTGCCGGGCACCCAGCAGACCTCCCGCCCGCGCATCTTCTCGAAGCGGATCAGGATGTCCTGCAGGGTGTTGTTCAGGACATGGCCAAGAGTTAGCATCCCGGTCACGTTCGGGGGCGGGATGACGATGGTGTAGGGAGTCTTCGGGGAGTCGGCGGAGGCGCGGAAGTAGCCGCGCCGTTCCCATTCCGGGTACCACCGCTGTTCGGCGATCGCCGGCTCGTAGGCCTTGGCCATTTGCTCGCTAGTCATAGGGCAAATCCTGGAAACAGTGAAAAAACGCCGGACCGTGGCGGGAACCCTCCCGCCGGGCGCTGCCGGACAAACCCTTCGGCAACCCCCGGTCCGACTTCTGCAAGATGCGGGCTGCAAGCCGCCTAAGATAGCCGGACCAGCCCGGAATGCCAGACTTCCACGCACGGGTTCTGCCGCCCGGAGCCACCCCTGCCCTGCGGGATGGGGACCACCCCTAGCGGTAGTGCCCGCAACCTGCCGGAAACGGCTTGCCGGAAGGCTCTGAACATGCTGCCGAAACCCCCGCCAAACGTCCCCGCAAAAAAGTCTGAAGCTCTAGTTGTGCCGATTTGCAGGAGTTTGTGGATAAACTACACAAAAACACTACCAAGAGGGGTTGAGCGATTGAAACGCAACACATATAGTGTGCCAAACGAACGGGACCGAAGCCCATGGGGTGGCTTCGGGGGGTGCCGAAAACCATGCTGCCGACCGCATCCTCCAGTCCGCCCTTGGTCGTGTCTGGGTCCCTTGTGTGCCAGTCGGGAACATATACCACTTCCTCAGCCCTGCCCAGTCTCGGTTTGGTCGTCTTGCGCAGACCACCGGATCATTTTCACGGATCATAGCCCGCAGAAGGAATCCTCCCATGCCCGAAGTCCCCCAACCCCTGCCGTTTGCCTTCTTCCGCAAACGTGACGGCATGACCGTTCCGTTCTATCTGGAGAAGATCGAGCAGGCTGTGGCCCGGGCCGCCGAAGCGGCCCGGCGGGACCACAGCGTCGAGACCGACCCCGCGCTCCCGAAGCGGGTGGCGACCGAGGTGGTCCTCCAGCTCGACAGCCAGCTCTCCGAGTACTACGTGGAGCCGGACGCCAACGGCCAGCGCATCCCCAGCCTGGAAGACGTCCAGGATCTGGTCGAGATCGTGCTCGCCGAAATGGACCAGCCCCTGATCGTGTCGGGCTTCAAGCGCTACCGCAAACAGCGCGAGCGCGCCCGCGAGAAGATCAAAGTCCGCGAGCGCGACGCCAAGAGCGGCAACCTGACCGATGCCATTCTGCTGGTGGAGTCCAACTCCAACAGCGTGGTCCAGACTTGGGACCGCCAGCGCATCGTCAAGCAGCTCATCGACAAGACCGGCCTCGATCCCGAGGTGGCGGTCAGCGTCGCCAAGGCGGTCGAGAACCAGATCATCGGCGGCGACGTGAGGTTCGTCACCACCACCCTGATCCGCGAGCTGGTGAACACGGAACTGGAGACCCGCGGCCTGAACAAGCAGCTCCAGGACCTCTCGCTCTACCGCATCCCGCGCGATTTCATCGACCAGCTCATGTTCGCCAAGTCGGACGAGAACAGCAACATCGTCAGCAACAACCCCGAGGCGGTGAACCTGGGCCTGTCCGAGTACCTGCTCAAGCAGTGGGGCCTCAACACCATCTTCAGCGAGGAAGTCCGCGAGGCGCACCGCACCGGCGCCATCCACCTCCACGACCTGGGCTATCCCCACCGCGTGTACTGCTCCTCCCACTCCATCGAGTACATCAAGAAGTACGGTCTGCGCGACCTCTCGAACCTCAACACCGAGTCGAATCCCGCGCGTAGCGCTTCCGTGCTGACGGGCCACCTCAACACCTTCCTGGCCTCCATGCAGGCCAACTACGCCGGCGCGCTCGGCATCGCCTACATCAACATCTTCTACGCGCCCTACCTGACCAAGCTGAACGACAAGGAGATCAAGCAGGTCGCCCAGGAACTGATCTTCAACGGTTCCCAGAACGCCTTCTCGCGCGGCGGGCAGACCCTGTTCCTCGACTTCAACATCCACACCGGCGTGCCGAAGTACCTCCAGACCGTCCCGGCCATCGGTCCCGGCGGGCACTACCAACTGCGCCTGGCCGACGGCACCATCACCGAACTGGTGGAGGTCCTGCGGGACGCCACCGACGCCTTCGGCAACCACCTGATGGAACTGCGCCGCAAGGAAGCCGACGGCAGCGAGCGCGTCGTCCTGCGGGAAGTGGTGGAGGCCAAGGGCAGCGACCAGCATGTGGTCTATGACCAGGCGGTCGTGCAAGACCTGGCCGCGCGCGGCGAGGCCATCGTCACCTATGGCGACTATCTGCCCGAGGCCCGCCGCTTCACCTCCGCGTTGCTGGAGGTCTGGGGCGAAGGCGACCGCAACGGGCGGGTCTTCGAGTTCCCCAAGTGCGACTTCCACATCGGCGAGGAGACCTTCCACGACCCGATCCAGACCCGCATCTTCATGCAGGCCTGCGAGCTGGCCAGCAAGAACGGCTCCACCTACTTCATCTTCGACCGCGACGAGGTCACCCTCTCCGCCTGCTGCCGCCTGCGCACCACCATCGACGACAACCGGATGCTCCGCCATCCCGAGTCCATGCGCTTCTGCGGCTTCCAGAACGTGACCATCAACATTCCCCAGGCCGCCTACCGGGCCAGCCGCAAGGGCGAGAAGACCATGGCCGGTCTCATGAAGGAGATCGAGGCCTCCATGGACATCTCCGTCCAGGCCCACCTGGAGAAGCGCGACCGCATCGCCCAGATGATGTCCGGCCCCGGCTGCCCCCTGTGGCAGATCGGGCGCACCGCCTGCGACGGCCGCCAGTACGTGGAGTTGGACAAGGCCACCTACATCCTCGGCCTGATCGGCGTGAACGACGCGGTGAAGTTCCTCTTCGGCAACGAATTCCACGAGAGCGAGGAAGCGCTGGACCGCGGGCTGGAAGTCGTCGCCCACATGTACCTCTACGCCAAGAAACTGGCGGAGAAGCATGGCATGAAGCTGACCCTTGAGGAATCCCCGGCCGAATCGGCCGCGCGGCGTTTGGCCAAGGCCGACCTGCTCAACTACCGCGAGGAAGCCGCCGCCACGGTCAAGGGCAGCCACGAGACGCCCGACGGCGACGCGGTGTACTACACCAACAGCGTCCATCTTGCCGCCGATGCGCCCGTCTGCCTGGTGGAGCGGATCGAGAAGCAGGGCATGTTCCACGCCCTGATCGAGTCCGGGGCCATCACCCACGCCTTCGTCGGCGAGGAACGGCCCTCCCCGGAGGCCATCGCCTCCCTGATGCGCGAGATCTTCTACCGCACCCAGTCCGCCCAGGTGACCATCTCCCCCGAGTTCACCTACTGCGACGCCTGCGGGCACCAGACGCGCGGTCTGGTCGAGGTCTGTCCCCGCTGCCAGTCCACCAAGGTGGTCGGCGAGACCCGCGTGGTCGGCTACTTCAGCAAGATCCAGAACTGGAACAAGAGCAAGCGGTTCGGCGAACTCAAGGCGCGCCAGCGCGGCATCTACGCGGTCGAGACCGCCGACGGCACCTCTGGTTTCGAGACGGCCGACGGCGAGTCCCTGCCCCTGGCCGGCGACTGATCCCCCTCCCCGCTCCCCGGCTTGGCGCCTGCCGCCCGCCGGGGAGCCTCTGTGCCCCCCCCCAATGTTGTGCGGACGATGATGTAGCGATGAGGAATGGACAATGAGCGAGGCTGACAAGACCTATCGCGTGATGATTTTCGGCAAAGAAGGCTGTCCCAAGTGCGACGTGCTCAAGGAACGCCTGGGCAAAGCCCTCGAAAAGGCCGAATGGGCCGATTTCGACAAGCAGTACTACAGCGTGAAGACGGCCGAGGGCCTGGTGGCCTTCAGCCGCGCCCAGTGCATCAACCCCAATCGTATTCCGGCCATGGTGGTGGCCAAGCGCGACGCCGCCACCGGCAAATACGATTTCCTGCCCAATCCGGCCCAGGGCGAAGACGACAGCGTGTGCCAGAAATCCCGCCTCTACCAGTATCTCGGCCTACAGACCGACTATTCGGACGTGGGCAAGGGCGTTATCTCCTCCAAGATGATCACCACCATCCTGGAGCAGGCCCGGGCGCTATGATCCCGGCGGCTCCCTGCTCGCCCATCTACGGGTGCCGCAAGCAGACGACCATGGTGGACTTCCCCGGCCGCATCGCCGGGGTCATGTTCACCACGGGTTGCAATTTCCGGTGTGGGTTCTGCCACAACGCGACGCTGCTCCAGAAGCAGCGTCCGGGCTATTCCTGGGAAGACTTGCGCAGGATCTGCCAGCGGTTCCGCGACCAGTGGGCCACCGGCATCGTCATCACCGGGGGCGAACCCACCCTCGCCCCCGCCATCGACGAGACCCTCGCCTTCCTCCGCGAGTTCGGCTTCGCCCTCAAGCTCGACACCAACGGCTCCCAGCCGGAGGTGCTGGAGAAACTGCTGCCCCTGGTGGACTACGTGGCCATGGACATCAAATGCGGCCTCGGCACCTACGGCGATTTCGTCTGCTTCAGCCTGACGGAGCGGATCGAGACCTCCATCCGGCTCATCATGGAGCGGGCAGCGGACTACGAGTTCCGGACCACGGTCGTTGAGGGCGTCCATACGCCCGAGGAGGCCCATATGGTCGGCGAACTCATCCGGGGGGCCAAGCGGCACTACTCCCAGCCCTTCGTCCCCCGCGACGACCTGCCCGACCCCGAGTTGGCCAAGAAGCCCCGCACCAACCCCGACGTGGTCCGCGACTTCGCCCAGATCGTCGGCCAATACGTCCAGACCGCCGAAGCCCGCAACGCCTGATTCGGGACACCGCAGGCTATTCCGCCGGTTGCATGGGGCCGTTGAGCTCGGTGTAGAGCTTGCCCGTATCCAGGCCGTCGAGCACGATCACGCCATGGAGGCAGCCCGCCAGCTTGGCATCCTGCCAGCTCCAGACCAGTTTGCCGTCGGGAGCGTACTCCGCGAGCTGCTGCCCATGCTCGCTGTCCTCCCGCTTGTGCCCCATCCAGTTCGCCACCACCACGTCGCCGTTGGCGAGGATCTGGAAATCGGCGAAGAACTTCGGGGCCTTCACCTTCTGGCCTTCGGTGCGGCCGAAGGTACGGACCACGGTGCCGTCGGGAGCGACCTCCTCCAGGAACGCCCCGTAACCGGCGGCCAGGAAGGTGTTGCCGTTGGGCAGGCGGACCGCCTTGTAGATGTGGTTGCCCTCGCCCACGGTCTGCTGCCAGGCGATGGTCCCGTCATCGGCGACCTCGTAGACCCCCTTGTCGCTGCCGAGCAGGGTGGTCCCGGCGGCGGTGCGGCGCATGAGGCGGATGTTCTTGATCTCGGGAGGACACTGGATGGTGCGCAGGGCCTTGCCCTCCGCATCCACCTGGACGATGGCGATGCCACCCGGCGCGTAGCCGCCGAGGTAGGTCGTGCCGTCGGGCATCCGCCGGGCCGTCATCACCTTGTTGAAGCCCTGCACTTCCACCCGGCGGACGATCTCGCCGGTGGTCAGATCGAGTTCGAGAAAGCCGTTTTTGGCCGTGCCACCGGTGCCGTTGACGCTGACCATCACCCGGTTGTTGCCCACCAGTTGGAGGTCGCGGGCGTGTTGCTTCACCACCCAACCCTTCTCCGGCTGGGCCTCGTCCACCAGCAGGATCTGGTGCCCGGACTCGTCCGTGGCCACAAAGCGGTGCCGGATGGACTCCTGGGCGGGCAAGGCGAGGCAGACGGCGACCAACAGACAGGCGATGCGCATGAGCGGACTCCCGGGGAAATCGAGGGTTGGGAATGGGTTCACCAGCCACCCACTATACCGCCATTCCGCGCCGCATCCCATGCAACCTGTTGGCTCCGGCTTTAAGCTCCCCGTACGCAAGGGTATAGTATAGGCTCGCATCGCCCCGAAGCCTGTCGGCGATGCGTATGCCCAAAGCAAACGAGAAAGACACGCGGGGTCATCATGACGGTCCGAGTTCGCTTCGCCCCTTCGCCAACGGGGCAGGTACACATTGGCAACATCCGTTCTGCCATCTTCAACTGGCTGTTCGCGCGGCACGAAGGCGGCGAGTTCCTGTTGCGCGTGGAGGATACGGACCTCGAACGTTCCACCCCCGAAGCCATCGCCGCCCTCTTGGAGGTCATGGACTGGCTCAAGCTCGACGTGGACGGCGAGACCATGTACCAGACGTCCCAGCGCCACGTCCACACCGCCGCCGCCGAGCGTCTGCTGGCTCAGGGCGATGCCTACCACATGGCCAAGGGAGGCGGCGAAGACGCCATCCTCTTCCGCCTGCCCTTCGCCGCGGAGAAGGTTCCCGGCTTGAGCGTGGTGGGCCCGGCCGAGCTGGTCGTCCACCCCGAGGTGCCGGTCGAAGTCTCGTCCTGCGGGGTCGAGTTCGCGGGCGTGTCCACCAAGGGCAAGCCCACCCCGGCGGGGGCCAGCCTCGCGGGCTTCCTGAACCTGCGCGTGTTCGACGCGGCGGGCACCTGCCTCTTCGCCCTCGACGACCATCTCCCCGAGGTGCTCGAACAGGGACAGAAGTTCACCTTCACCGGCGCGGCCAAGATCACCTTCACCCGCCGCCAGATCGCCTACACGGACATCGTGAAGGGGCAGCTTGCCAAGCCGCTGGACAGCATGAAGGACTTCGTCATCGTGCGCAGCGACGGCAGCCCCATCTTCCATCTGGCCAACGTCTGCGACGATATCACCCAGGGCATCACCCACATCATCCGCGGCGACGACCATGTGGAGAACACCTACCGCCACATCTTCCTCTTCGCCGCGCTCGGGGCCGAGCCGCCCAGCTACGGCCACCTGCCCATGATCGTCAACAGCCAGGGCAAGCCCTACAGCAAGCGCGACGGCGACGCCTTCGTGGGCGACTTCCGGGCCAAGGGCTTCCTGCCCGACGCCCTGTTCAACTACCTCACCCTCCTCGGCTGGTCCCCCGGCGACGACCGGGAGCAGATGACCCGCGACGAACTGGTAGCGGCCTTCGCCCTGGACCGGGTACAGCAGTCTTCGGCCCAGATGGATCTGCGCAAGCTCCAGAACCTCAACGGTCGCTACCTGGCGGCCTTGCCCTTCGCCGACTTCCTGGCCTCCTGCCGCGAAGCCGCCGCCGGTCAGCCCTGGTTCCCGGCGACGGCTCCCGAGGCCTTCGCCGAGGTGGCCGCCCTGCTCCAGAGCCGCACCAAGCTCTTTACCGACGTGGCCGACTGGGCCTACTTCTTCGTGGCCGTCCCCGAGTACGACGAGAAGGCCGTGCAGAAGTTCGTGGCCAAGGGCGAAGCGCCCGAGGGCCTGCGCGACCTGCACGCCCGCCTGGCCACGGTGGACTTCGCCGACCTGGCCGCCATCGAGGCCGCGATCCACGCCGCCGAAGCCGCCTGCGGCATCGCCGAAGGCAAACTGAACCAGTCCGTCCGCGTGGCCGTCACCGGCTGCACGGTCGGCGCTGGCGTCTACGAAACCATGGCCATCCTCGGCCGCGACCGCTGCCTGCAGCGCCTCGATCACGCCCTCGGCCTCTGCGCCCAGGCCACCACTTAGGAATCGCCTGCATGGCAAACGAACCCCGCCTCCCCATCGTGGCCATCGTCGGCCGCCCCAATGTCGGCAAGTCCGCCCTGTTCAACCAGATCATCGGGCGCCGCCTCTCCATCGTCCACGAGCAGAGCGGCGTCACCCGCGACCGCGTGGCTGCCCCGGCCCATTACGCGGGCCGCCATTTCCTGCTGGTGGACACCGGCGGCCTCGGCATCCGGCCCCACGAACGCAAGGGGCCGGACGTGTTCGACGGCCTGATCCGCGACCAGGTCGCGGCCATCGTCGCCGAAGCCGACGCGCTGATCTGGGTAGTGGACAGCCTGGAGGGCATGGCGTCCCAGGACGAGGAGATCCGGGAGTTCATGATGCAGGCGGAACTGCCCATCATCATCGCTGCCAACAAGGCCGACAACATCCCCCTGCGCGAAAACGTAGCGGGGGAGTTCGCCAAGCTCGGCGTGCGCGACATCGTCCCCACCTCCTGCACCCACAACTACGGCGTCCCCGAACTCATGCGCCGGGTCCTGAACCAGATTCCCGTCGTCACCGAGCCCCTGACCCAGCACGGCGGCATGCGCATTGCCGTGGTGGGCCGCCCCAACGTGGGCAAGTCCTCCCTGGTCAACCGGGTCTTCGGCGAGGACCGGGTCATGGTCAGCGACATCGCTGGCACCACCCGCGACGCAGTCGATGTGCCGGTCATCCTGCGCGACGGCGACGAGGAGATCCCAGTCACCTTCGTCGACACCGCCGGCCTGCGGCCCCGGCGTAGCGTGGACACCGTGGTGGAGTTCTTCAGCGCCACCCGCTCGCAGAGCGCCATCAAGCGCGCCGACGTGGTGCTGTTCGTGATCGACGCCACCGATCCCGGCACGGCCCAGGACCGCCGCATCGCCCGCATGATCTGCGAGGAGTACAAGCCCTGCATCCTGCTGGTCAACAAGTGGGACCTCGTGCAGGAAGGGATGAAGCAGCGCGATCTCGCCGCCGAAATCCGCCGCCGCATGCCCTTCATGCAGCACGCGCCCATGCACTTCATCTGCGCCCTGAGCGGCTACAACTTCTCCGGCATCTTCGACCATCTGCTGACCCTGCGCGACCAGATGCAGATCACCATCCCCACCGCCGTGCTCAACCAGTTCCTCCAGGACACCCTGGCCCGCACGCCGCCCTCCCCGGTCAACAACAAGCGGTTCAAGGTCTTCTACGGCACCATGGTCGGCAACCCCCCGCCCCACATCGTGCTCTTCGCGAATAGCCGGGCCGCGCTGCCCCCCACCTACCTCCAGTTCATCGAGAACCGTCTCCGCGAAGCCTTCTTCCCCGCCGTCGGCCTGCCCATCAAGCTCGACGTGCGCCAGCGCCGCGAAGGCGACAACCCCGAGGACGGCACCCGCCGCGCCGCGCGCGGAGCCAAGGCGCGGAAAGAGGCCCAGTACAAGGGGAAGGAAGGCCGCAAGGAACGCAGCAAGGGATGGCGCAAGAAGTGAGACTGGTCCTCGCTTCCGCCTCGCCCCGCCGACTCGATCTCCTGCAACAGGCCGGGGTCGAGGTGACGGTTCGCCCGGCGGACGTGGACGAGACCCTTCTCCCTGGGGAAACCCCCGCCGCCCATGTGCAGCGCCTGGCCCAGACCAAAGCCGCTGCCGTGGCGGTTGCCTGTCCCGCTGACATTGTCCTCGGTGCCGACACGGTGGTCGTACTGGGCGAGACGGTGTTCGGCAAGCCCGCCGATCTCGCCGCCGCCCGCACCACCCTCCGCCAGCTCTCGGGGCGCGCCCACCGCGTCCTTACCGGTGTCTGCCTCCACTGGCCCGCCCCCAGGCCGCCCGAAGTCTGGGTGAGCTGCACCGAAGTCCATTTCCGGCTCCTCGACGACGCCGTGATCGACGCCTACTTCGCCCTCGTCAACCCCCTCGACAAGGCTGGTGCCTACGGCATCCAAGCCCACGGCGAACTGCTGGTGGACCACATCGTCGGCCTGCAAAGCAACGTCGTCGGCCTCCCCGTCGAAGAAGTCCTCACCCGGCTCCGCTGAACCATCTCGGAACATGGTCGTTCCGATTGGCGACGTTCCCTGTCCCAGCGCAAGGAGATCGACGGGGCAACCCCTTACCCAGCCGCGTCGCCGGTGTTTTTCGCCTATCTGCTTGACATACGATAGGTTTGTCGTACGATAAATCTGTCGTACGATTCTTTTGTGTGGGATATGAAGGAAGGTGCCATGGCCACGCAACTTGCTCCCGAACACGTGGTGGGTCGAGATCGACTGATCGAACGCGCATGGCATGCGCTCGAAAAGCACTCTGTGCTCTTCACGGCGGAACGGCGCATAGGCAAGACGACGGTCATGAAGAAGATGCAGGCAGAGACACCGGATGGTGTCACCGTTCGCTATCTTGACCTTGAGAAGGTTGGCTCTCCAATTCGTTTTGTGGAGGTGTTGCTGGCGGAAGTCCGCAGCTTGCTGCCAAAATCGGAGCGGGCCAAGAAACTGTTCGGAGAACTTATGGGGCATCTCGGGGGTGTCGAGATAGGCGGAGTCGTCAAGCTCCCCGCAAACAACGGTGCGAAATGGTGGCAACCCGCTTTGGAGAGAGTTCTTGCCTGTGTCTGCGAACACGCGCCGACCACCACCCTCGTCCTCTTCTTCGACGAACTGCCCTACATGTTGCAGAAGATTGCTGGATGCACAGAGGAAGGAGGGGACCGCGCCGCATTGGCGGTACTTGATGTGCTGAGGTCCGCGCGGCAAGAGCACCCCAATCTGCGGATGGTCTTTTCGGGCTCCATCGGCCTCCATCACGTGGTCCACGCCCTGCGCGACGGCAAGTGTGCCAGCGAGCCCACCAGCGACATGATGACTATTGAGATCGGACCGCTGGAGGCCTCGGATGCCCAGGATTTGGCCAGGCGGTTGCTCTCCGAGGCCAGGGTCGAATGCGACTCCGTGGACACGGTAGCTGCGGAACTTGCGGACCTCACAGACCGCGTGCCGTTCTACATCGAGCGCGTGGCGATGTGTCTTGCCCTGGAGCCTTCCCCGATTACTCCCGAAACCGTCCAGCGGCAGGTCCAGTCACATCTGACCAACGACCTGAATCACTGGGAGATGGAACACTTCCGACAGCGCATCCCGACCTATTACCCTGGCACCATCCCGGTCGGCGACCGCGCCACTCTTGCCAAGGCAGACATCGTCAGTTGCATCCTGGATGAACTCTCAATCTGCGAGAGTCCCCGGAGCATTGCCGAGGTTTGCGTTGCGATCAAATCGTCGCATCCTGTGGAGAACCGGGCTCTCGTTATCGATCTGCTCCGCAATCTGGTGCTGGATCACTATCTCGTGTGCAACGACCACAAGCACTACTCCTTCCGTTTCCCGCTGATCCGAAAATGGTGGCAGCTTGCTCAGGGATTGGCAGCATGACACCCAAACTCCGCATCTCCGCCTTCACGCCGAGCAACACGGACCCCGAGGTGCTGGAGCGTGTCTTCGTCCAGCGGCAGAGATTGCTCGACACGCTGGTGCGGCAACTGGAACGCAGCATGTCGACCAACAACAAGCAGCACTTCCTGTTGATCGGTCCCCGGGGCAGCGGCAAAACCCATCTGTTGACGCTTGTCCACTTTCGGTTGCAGCACAACCCCGACCTTGCCGACAAGATGCGGGTTGCCTGGCTGGGGGAGGATGCCGTCATCACGGGCCTGATCGACCTTGCGCTCGAGATGACCAGCGCACTGGCCACCCAATACCCGGCTGAGTTCGCCACGGACTTCCCTGCCACAGTACGGTCGTTACCCCCTGACGAAGCTGCCGAGGCAATCCTCCACTACCTTGTCAAACGGCTGGGAGACCGCAACCTGCTACTCATGATGGAGAACCTAGACCGCGCCTTCGACGGGCTCGGTGACGACGGGCAGAAGAGATGGCGCGCCTTCCTGCAGGAGACAGGGAAGATCGCCACTCTGGCCACCTCGCAGCAGTTGTTCGAAGGCATCTCGTCTCGCAACGAGGCGTTCTTCGGCTTCTTCGAACCCCATCACCTCGATCCGTTGGCCGTGGCAGATGCCCAGCGGCTGATCGCCAACGTGGCGCGCGAGTACAGCAATCAGGCTCTGGTGACATTCCTGGAGACCCATGAAGGACGCTACCGGGTACGGGCTCTGCGCCATCTGGCAGGGGGCAACCATCGCATGTACATCCTGCTGTCGGAGTTCCTGACCAAGGAGTCCCTGGACGATCTGGTCTCCGCTTTCGAGCACCTGGCAGAAGAACTGACCCCCTACTTTCAAGAACGCATCCGATCCCTGTCGCCCCAGCAGGCCCGTATTGTGCAATGCCTCTGCAACGCCGATGGGGCGATGACCGTGAAAGCAGTCGCGGAAGAGACCTTCATCGCGGAGCGTAACTGCTCGAAGCAGTTGGGCGAACTCAAGAAGAAACGCTATGTGCGGTCGGAACGGCGCGGTAAGGAAGCCTATTACGAGATGGCCGAACCGCTCATGCGCCTCTGTCTGGAGGTGAAGAACCAGCGCGGTCGCCCCTTGCGGCTGATTGCCCAGTTCCTGCGCGCCTGGTTCCCACTGGAGACACTCCAACCGGCTGCACCGGAGACGCGGTCTGGCCAATATCGTGCCTATGCCATGACTCTCGACAGTACGTTTCTGGCCGATGTCCAGCAGGAGCTAAGGCGAGAGTTCGTGGAGAGATTCCGCCGCGGAGACTATGACGGCGCTCTGCCTCTGACCCATGAGATGCACTATGCAAACCCCATGCTTGAACGACTCATGAGAGCACAGATAGAACTCAAGAGGGGGCAGATGGAG
>QKCY01000431.1 GCA_003245525.1 Victivallales bacterium
CGGGCGATCTCGGGCATATCCTCGATCCGGACGCCGTACATACCCAGGGGAAACTCCGGCGTGTCGCCCAGGAGGCAGCCGCGCTCGCGCAGCCAAACGCGGGGTTTCAGCCCCGTGGCATGGGTGAAGTAGAGCATGCGGCTGGCTTCGGCTCCGGCAGCGTCGAAGGCCTTGACCTGTGCCCGGTGCAGACCGGGCGTCCAGTCCTGATTGGGCGTCCAATTCACGGTACCGTCGGCCACTTGGGCTGGCACATCACGGCCGTCGACCGTGAGTTCGGCCCGGACCACGGCGCGGTTGTCGCTAACCGGGATGCGCAGCGCGGTGCGGGGATCGGGCAGGAACCCATGGGCAGGCTCGATCTCCGGCGGGGTACAGTCTTCGGTGAGGGCGGCCGTCTGGACGAAGGACCAGACGGGGGAATCGGCGATGCGCCAATGCCAGGTGCCGGGCGGCAAGGGCTCGGGCACCGCAAAGGGCGGGACGGCGGGAACGGCGTAGGAGACCACGTTGGCGGCGAAGTCGGGTGTCTGGCAGAGTTCGAGGCGGACGGCATCGCGCGGATCGTGCTGCCAGGAAAAGGTGGGGGTATTGTCCGCGATCCGGCTTCCGGGCAGAGGCGAACGCAGCACGGGGAAGCGGCGGATTTCGCGCACGGCCACGTCGTCGAACCAGGCCGTGCCGGTGGCGCGCAGGGCCAGAAAGACGATGGCGAATCCGGCTCCCTCCGGGGCGCGGGTTTCCTTGGTGGTCACCTGCTGCCAGTCCTTGTCGCCGTAAAGCCCCTTGGCGTAGGTTCCCGAGGCGAACCATTTGCCCTGGGGATCGGCGAATTCGAGGATGACGGTGGCTCCGGTGCTCGCCATGTTGCCGATAGCGGCCGCTTTCACGTCGCGGGTGCGGATTCGGGCGCTGAGCTGGTACTCCGCGCCGGGAGTTACCGGCACCATCTGGGTGAGGTAGATCTCGCTGGTGGCGGCGGGTGGTGTCTCCGCTTGGATGCAGGCACCGGGCGTATCCTTGTATCCCTCCGCTACCGGTTGGGCGGCGGTCCCCTTGTTCCAGCCCTCCAACCCGGCAGAGAAGTCGGGGTTGCGCAGGGGCAGGTCGCGTTCGATCTGTGGCACTTGGGCCAGATAGAGGGAGCGTGCCGCCACTTGTTCGGGAGGAACGGGATGGCGGACGAGCGTGAAGGTGGCCTCGACCGGATGGGGTTCCGCGCCGCCACCGCCGCCGACTACGCGTACCACGTAGAAATCCTGCCCGCCTCGGCGGCGATCCTGGACCTGGCAGAAGGGGGCCTGCAGTTCGATGGTGGCATCGGGAGTCTCGTAGACGGCTGCCTGCTTCAGGTTGAGCGTCGGCACGACATCGGGACCGAAGGGAACCCGCGTGGCCGTGCCGTCGTACCAGACGAAGGCACCGGCGGCATCGGCGCGCAGGAAATCGGGACTGAACATGAGACCGAACTCGGAGGGTCCTGTCGCCGTGAGCGCGCTCTGCAGGTGGTAGATAGCACCATCCTCGGTCAGTTCGAGGGTGATCGTGCAGTCCTGTTTGCCTGCCTCGTTCCTGTGCCAGGTAGCCCGGTTGCCGTCCACCTGCAGCTCGGCACCGTCCATGGTGAAGGTGGTGCCTTTCCAGCCCGGCAGATAGCCCGCATAGCGTCCGCCCCGGCAGACCAGCCGATCCTGGAAATGGAGGGATTCGAGCCCGACCGGTCCCAGCACCGCGCGCCAATCGCCGCGGCGGATTTCGGTCTGTGCACCCATACTTCCGGCCAGCAGGATGGCCACAATCAGCAGGCGGTTCCCGACGGACATGGCAGGTCTCCTATGGCGGGACGCTTTCCTCCATACCGCCTTCCACCATAGCCAAGCACCGCCAAGATGCGAGAGGAGAGGCAAAACCGCGACAGCCAGGCATTCTTCGACTCAGGCTGACGAGGCAGAACAAGCCACATCCGGTAGCCTTTCCACCCGGCTTAGGGCTGGCGATTCGTCGTGCCATGGGGTAGGCTACCCGGTGGTTTGATCCTGAACAACAGTCGGCAATCTTCGGAGCATGGCATGAAGCAAGGATTCGTGATGGCAGTGGCAATGGGTTGGGCAGTCGCGGGCATGGCCCAGGAAGGGACGAAGCTGGAATACGGCAGTTCCCAGACATATACGCAGACACTGGTGGTCGAGGCTGGTGGCGACGTGTCTGTCCCCACCATCGCCCCGGTCTACGATGGCCATAGCTGGGCCTTGTCCACCCGCTGGGACGACAGCAATCCGAACGCGCTGAACATCCGCCGGAAGATGCTGGAGAACGGCATCCGCGGCAGCTTCTACCTCAACTCGCGCACGCCCGAGAAGCCCGCGGGTTCGCTGGCCCAGAAGCTCACGGGCGCGGACGAGTGCTCGGTTGGTGGCCATAGTTCCACCCACCCCCATCTGGAGCAGTTGCCGGCCAACACCGCCTTCCGCGAGCTGATGGCCAACCGGATCGCCCTCGAATGTCTCACTGATCGCCCCGTGAACTCCCTGGCCTTCCCCTTTGGCGGCTATCAGAGCAAGGACAATCCCGAGGCGCTGCACGGCATCACCGAGGCGGTCCTGCGCACGGGCTACAGCCACTGCGTCTACTCGGGATTCGTCACCAGGAACCGCTTCCTGCCCGCTGGCGTGATCTCCACCGGTTGGCAGGTCGTGCCCGGCGACCGCAAGATCGAGGCCGAGAAGTTCTGGGCGAGCATCGAGAGGGTTCGTGCCAACGAGGCCGACTCCCGCAAGATGTCCGACTGCATCTTCCTGGGCGTCCATCCCTGGCAGCAGGGCGAGGAACTGGAACGGCTCGGCGAAGTGATGGCCAAGCTGCGGGACTGGGACGATTTCTGGCACTGCACCCAGACCGAATGGGCGGCCTATGCCAAGCAGCGGCGCGGTACCACGGTGACCGCCGCCGCTCCCGGCAGCTACACTCTGGTCCGCCCGGCCGCGTACGACCTGGGCAATGCAATCCCCCTGACCCTCGTCTTTGCTTCGGCGGACGTGCGTTCGGCGAAGGTGGACGGGGTGGACTGCCCCATCCGCCACGCCGATGGCAAGACCTACGTGAATGTGCCCCAGGCAGCCCAGGCAGGCGTGCCCGCCAAGATCGACGAGACCGATCTGGAAGGCTGCTGCGGCGAGTTCCCCGGCCTGAACGCCAAACTGGCCTTCGATCCCGCCACCCGGATGCTCACCTTCACCCTCGCGAACACCGGCGGTGCGTTGAGCGATGGCCTGCTCACCGTCTCCCTGCCTCCCGCCTGCGATCCCGGCATGCTCCGTTGGCAGCGTCCGGCCCTCGCGAACGGCGAGACCTGGACCGCCACCACCGCCGCCCCGCTGATCCGGGAAGGCGAGTACTGGCAGGGCGGAACCCCCTACTTCGCCGCCCAGCTCGATTTCGTCCGGGACGGCCAGCGCGGACGCCTCTTCGCCACCTGCACCGGCCCCGCCCCTGCTCCCGCCCAACCGGCGAACTGAGCAATCCGCAACCCAGCGACCACCCGTCTGGCATGACCGCTGATGGGTAGTCGCTGGCTCGACGAGCCTGCGACAGGGGCTGCATGCGCGGGCGAGGAACCGGCAATCGGCAACCAAGGCCCGCGCGTTCATCGACCGCGCGGCTACCCGTCTGGCATGATCGCGGATGGGTAGTCGCGGAATCGGCGAGCCAGCGGCTATCCCTGCGACGGACGTACGGCGGGGTTGTAGGCCCCCTGTTCCCGGAAGCCGGGGAAGATGGGGCCGCCCCACTCGCCGTCGCCCCCCATCCGGCCGTAGTAGGGGTAGTAGTCGTAGAGCCAGCCCTGACCGGATAGCCGAGGATCGCCTTGCTCGGCGAGGGTCTGCTCCAAGCGGGTAGCCAGTTGCTGTTTGATCTCGGCATACCGGGGATCGTCCGCCAGGTTGCCGAGATTGCCGGGACCATCGGCGGCGGCGTATAGCTCCTCGGCGGGACGCTTGCCGAAGGCCGCCTCGGCCAGCTCGCGCACCCCTTCCTCGTCGCGGTGGTCGAGCAGATAGGTCTTGCTGGGGCCGGGGTCCACATCGCCGTAGGAATCGGGATCGCCTGCCGGCCAGCCATCCGGCTCGTAGTTGCGGATGTAGAGGAAATCGTCGGTCTTGATGGACCGGCAGGGGTAGCCGTGGTTGTCGGGTCGGCAGTAGGCGTGGCGCTCGCGACCGGTAAAGACCACATCGCGGTTGGCATCCACCCGCCCTTCCCGGTCGGAACAGAGCACCGGTACCAGGCTGCGCCCGGTCATGGGCTGGCGGGGGGCCACCCCGGCGGCTTCCAGGAAGGTGGGGGCGAGGTCGATGAAGCTCACGAAGTCCGTCACCCGTCGCCCGCCCGGCTCCCGGCTTCCCCAGCGGATGGCGAGGGGGACGTGCAGCCCGTTCTCGTAGAGATTGGCCTTGGCGCGGGGGAAGGGGTAGCCGTTGTCGCCGGTGACCACGACGATGGTGTTCTCCAGCTCGCCCCGGGCCTCCAGCAGGTCCATCATCGCGCCGAGGTCGTGGTCGAAGCGCTCCACTTCGAGGGCATAGTCGAGCAGGTCCGAACGCACCTCCTCGCAGTCGGGCAGTTCGGCGGGGACCTCCACATCCTCCAGCCGTTTGCCCGCCCGGAGACCGCTGCCTGGCTCGTAGGCCCGGTGGGGCTCCTTGGCTCCGTACCAGAAGCAGAAGGGGGCATCGGCGGGTCGGGCGGCCAGGAAGTCGGCGAAGTTGGCCGGGTAGTCGTTCCGGCTCATCCGCGTGGTGAGCGGCTGGCACTTACGGGCGTCATAGGAGGGACCGGCGGGATTGTGCGGGCGGCAACTGTCCACCACGCTGCCGGGTCCCCAGCCCTTGCCGGTGAGGCCGATGAAGTAGCCCTGTTCGGCCAGCAGGTCGGGATAGCAGTCGAACTTGGCGAACTTGGCCGGCAAGAGGCCCCACAGTACCGAACCCTCTTCGAGCTGCCACATGTTCAGGCCGGTGAGCAGGCCCGCCCGCGAAGGCGAACACTGGGGGGCCGGGCAGAAGGCGTTCTCGAACAGCACGCCCTCGGCCGCCACGCGGTCGAAGGCCGGGGTGTTCACGAACCGGCAGCCATAGGCCCCGGCATGGGGCCAGCCATAGTCGTCGGCGATGGCCAGCAGGATGTTGGGGCGAGAGGGGTTCATCGGCTCATTCCTCGGTGTAGCAGGCTGAACGCAATGCCACCGAGAACCATACTCGGAAACCCGCCAACCGCCAAGGACGCCAAGGGCGCCGAGAGGGGGAGGTATCGCTAGGAGCCGCTAGCTGGGAAATCCGGGTTGTGTTGCGCCAGGATGGTCCGGCCAGCCTGGGCATCGATCTCGGGCGGCGCGTCGGGCGCGTTCTGGTAGATCATCTCCCAGGAGCAGTAGAGGCCGTAGAGGTCCTCCAGGGAGAGTTCGGCGGTGGGTTCGTCCAGCAGGGCGAAGGTAAGCTCGCCGACCATGCCCACGCCTTCGTAGACGAAGCCATCCACCTCGACCACGTAGCGCAGCAGTTGGATCAGATTGCGTTCGCCGGTGGGCGGCCAGAGCAGCTCCCGCTGGTCGATGGGGTCCACCCGTTCGGGACGGACGCCGAACTGGTCGGGGTGGGCCAGCCAGGCGGTGAGGGAGGCTATCGCTTCGAACTCGGGGGTCTGGGCCACGGCGGGGATCGCGTCCTCCCGCTGGAGCTCGCGCAGGTACTGGCAGGCTTGGCGGGACCAGAGGGTATCCTCGGCCCAATCGGCCAGGCTGCGGATGCCGGCCTCGTCACCGGTCACGGCGGCGCCCCAGGCCGCTTCCAGCCGGACCTCCTCGTCGGGATGCTTCCGGGCCACGGGCAGCAGTTTCTCCCGGTCGCGCCGCCCGATGAAGGGGAGGGCGGTGGCGGCGCTGCGGGCGTAGGAGAAGAGCTCGGGGTGCGGGCTGCGCAACCAGCCTTCCAGCCGTCGGCACCCCTCCTCGCTGGCGAAGGGATGCACATCGAGCTGCCCGGCCACGGCGAGATCGTTCAGCGTATCCAAGAAGGCGATGGCAACAAAGCCGGGCGGCAATGGCTCGGCCAGGGCGTCGCACACGTCGGGCCAGAAGGGATGGTCGTCGGCCAGATGGGAGAACACCCGGCTCCAGTCCAGGTGGTCGGGCAGTAACGGTAACCGCACGGCCCGCACCAAGCGTTCGGTCATCCCGGGATCGTCGAAGGCCACGAGCAGCTCCAGAAGGGTCAAGGCGGTCTCCTGGCTGAGGGGGCTGCGCCGGCCCAGAGACTCCTCGAACAGGGCCGTCGCCTCGGGCAGCGCTCGATCCTGGATGGCATTGGCCAGGTTCTCGTCGCGGATCTCCAGGCAGGAGTCCACCACGTGAGGCAGGGCCCGGTGGGACCGGCGCACCTGGCGGACGGGTGTCTGGGGGTCGCGCATCGCCGTCAGGAAGGCGAGCACGGCATCCACGTCGGCCCAGGTCTCGATGGGGGTGCGTTCCAGGGATTCGGCGAGGTTCTCCTCGGGGGCCGAACCGTGCAGCCAACTGTCGAGTAGCTCGCCGAAGGGCGAGTGCTCGGGACGCCGCCGTGCGGCAAAGGGGACCACGATGGCCAAGCCCACGGAGGGGTGCGGGCGGGTGGCTGTCCGGGACCAGCCAGCGCAGACGAGAAGAAGGACAATCCAGAGTAGGGATCGGAACATCGCTTGCGTTCCCGCGTTGGCCCGGGCCGAGACGGCGGGTCAGTCCTTCCAGTCGATCTTCTTGGCCTTGGGGCGGGTCCGTTCGGGGTCCACGACCCCGGGTGCCACGTTGAACACGCGCGTCTGCATCGCGCTATCGGGCAGGGGGCGGTCGGCAATGACGATGGCCCGGTCGTCGAACCGGTAGTGCAGGCTCCCGGCCATGCAGGTGTATTCGACCAGCTTCTCGATGGAGATGTTGGTGAGGTCCATGGTGATGCCCGGCTGCTGGAGGAGGTCCTTGCCGGCCGGGGTCATCTGGAAGACGAAGTTGAGCCCCTGCTTGGCGGGGTCGAGCGTCTTCGAGAGGGCACGCATCTGTTCGAAGGCTGCCGCAGGCGTGGCTTCCGCCATCTTGAACTCGGGAACCACAAGCTGCCGGGCCAGTTGCCGCGTTCCGCTCTGCCCCAGAACCTGCCCCGCGACCAGAGCCAGCAGGATTGCCGCAGCTAAGGATAGTGATTTCATAGTAAATTCCTTCCTAGTTCGTGAAGGAAATGCAAACTCCGACACAAATCCGGTGTCGTAGTCTGCAAACTACGTTACGGCATCTGGGTCCGGATGCAAAGAACCGCGCTCTGCGGGGAGAGGAATCGGCCGAATACCGATGACACTCCATGGCTACCCCTCCGAAGCAAGCTAGCAATCCCAGCGGGAGAGAAACTGTCCCTCTGGACCCGGACACCAGCGACCGGAACACGGCGAATGGCCCCACCGTTCCGGACACGATCGGTCCCGACGGGATGGTCGCGGGCAGTCCGCCCATCCAGGATTTCCGCAACATCCCGGACCGCTACCAGCACCCCGAGACCATCGGGACCGGCGGCATCGGGGTGGTGACCAGTTGCCTGGACCCCAACCTGGGGCGGCGCGTGGCCCTCAAGACGCTGCGCCGGAAATACGCCGAGGTCCCTGCGCTCCGCCAGCGGTTCGTGCGAGAGGCCCGGGTGATGTCCCAGCTCGAACACCCGAACATCGTGCCGGTCCACGAGTTGGGCGAGCGCCCCGACGGCACGGTCTACTTCACCATGAAACAGGTGCATGGCGAGTCGCTCGAATGGGTTCTCCAGCGCCTGGCCGACCGCGATCCGGAGTATCTGGCCGCCTATCCGCACACCCGTTTGATGGACATCTTCGGGCATATCTGCCAGGCTGTGGCCTTCGCCCATAGCCGGGGGGTGATCCACCGCGACCTGAAGCCAGAGAACGTGATGATCGGGGCCTTCGGCGAGGTCCAGATCATGGACTGGGGCCTGGTCAAGGTTCTGGGGGCGGCGGGCCCCGACCAAGACCCCCAGGCCATCCGCCCGGAAGACGAGACCACCGAACACACCATCACCGGGCAGATCGCTGGCACGCCTCTCTACATGTCGCCCGAACAGGCCCGGGGAGAGATCGACCAGCTCGACCAGCGGAGCGATGTATACAGCCTCGGAGCGATCTTCTACCGCATCCTCACCCGCCAACAGTATGTGACCGGGGAGGACGTGAAGACGATTCTCGAACGCGTCAAGAAGCGGGCTCCCCTCCCGCCCCACCGCCTCCGGGGACGGTATCACCGAGTGCCCCGCGACCTGAGCGCCATCTGCATGAAGGCGCTGGCCAAGCAGCGCGAAGACCGCTATCAGACCGTGCAGGCGATGCTCGACGACATCCAGCTCTCCGAACGCGGCCTGCCGGTGAGCGTCTACCGTCCCTCGGTTGTCGCGCGGATGCTCAAGTGCTGCTGCCGGCACCGGGTGATCAGTGTTTCGGTCATCACTGGGGTCGGGCTGCTTCTCGTTCTGGTCGGTTCCCTGAATGTCCTGCGCTACCAGCGCCATGCGGACATGCTGGGGAGCGCCCGCAAGTACAAGGCGGACGGCGACGCCGCCATGGGCCAGGTCATGGCCCTGCTGGACCGGCTGAATCATCTCCGTTCCACCCGGCGGCTCAAGGAGCCAACCCCCGAGGAGATGGCCATGACCAACCATATGGACAGCCTGCGCCAGCGCGGCCGCAGCGACTACGACATTGCGCGCCTGCTCTATGCCCAGGCGGTCGAGATGGCCAAGGCTCCCTTTCCGGAAATATTCGGTTTTCTCCAGCTCCCCCGGGAGGATGGGCATCGTTGGCGGGCCTCCGATTACCGGATCCTGCCGATCTGCCGGGAGATCGTCGACACCTACCGCCGCCAGATCGACTGCTCGCTCCTCGCCGGGGACTACTCCGAGACGCAGCGGCTCTTCGACCTCATGGACCCCTGGTTGCGCAGCACTCCGGGCGGCTATGACGAGCCGTTCTACATCTGGCGGGCTACTGTCTACCGCCGCCTGGTGGGGTTCGGCTCCCTCCGGTTCACCGTGGACCAACCCGACGCCACGGTCCGTCTCTACCATCTGCGGGGCGACCTGGCGGCTCTCGACGCGAACCGGCCCGACCTGGAGGAAGGCAGCACGTTCACGTTGGGAGCGATCCGGCGGGGCAGCTATATCGCGACCGTGACCACGCCGGGGTATCCGGACGTGACCGTCCCTATCTACCTTGACCACGACGAGGAGCGCGAGGTCCTGGTCCACGTTCCCACCCGGATTCCCGACGGCATGGCGTATGTGCCGACGGGCCCGGCCATCCTCGGGGGGCCCTATTCTCCCCTCTACCGGTGGAAGGAAGTGGTGGTTCCCGGCTTCTTCATCAAGCGCCTCGAAGTCACCTTCGGCGAGTACCTGCAGTTCTGGCAGCAGGAACCGGATGCCAACCGCCGGGCAAGTCTGATGGGCTACGCGCAGTTCGACGAGGAGGCGTTCGGCCGGGCTCCCTGCTGGAAGCCCACAGGCGAACTGATCGCCCCCCTGAGCGCCGATCTGCCCGTGATCGGCATCAGCAAGCAGGCCGCCGACGAGTACTGCCGCTGGCGTTCCCTGCGGGAAGGGCGCGAAGTGCGCCTACCCACCGCCGACGAATGGGAGAAGGCGGCGCGGGGTGCCGACGGGCGCATCTACCCATGGGGCAACATGTTTGGCGACGACTACGCCCACTTGGGCGAGGCCGGTGACGCCCCGGCCCGGCGGCTCTACGCCATACCCGGCAGCCATCCCGCCGACCGTTCGGTGTACGGGGTGTTCGATCTGGGCGGCAATGTGCGGGAGTGGACCGCGACCCTCTTTCCGGACAGCGCCCGACGGTACCAGATCAAGGGTGGCAGCCTCGCCGTCAGCCGACGCTACGCCGCCTGCGCCTATGCCGACAGCACCCCCGCCATCCCCACCGATGTGGGTTTTCGCTACATCATGCCCCTGGCCGACGGCGACTAACCAGCCAAAGGACGACGGCCCGCAGAAAAAAACGCGCGGCGACATGCAACTTATGACACCAAACCCATGTCCATAGTAAATGTTGTTCGGGGTTAACGTGCTCCATTGTGACGGGGCGGGGCACGATGGGTGAAGAGTCGCTCGGGGTGGTGGCAGCGGCAAGTATCCCAGGATGTCGGAATCGCTCGGGAAACCCGGCATTGCGTGTGGTGGAGACACCGTGCCCATGCGGCTGGAGACGGATGCCCAAGGGACCCAAACCGAGGACTTCTCCGTGGGCGGAAGCACCGGTCGGGAGAGGCCGTCCCCAGGTACCTTGGCTGCCCAGGACTTCCGCAACATTCCGGACCGCTACCAGCATCCCGAGACGATCGGGACGGGAGGTATCGGCGTCGTGACCAGCTGCCTCGACCCCAACCTGGGGCGCCGGGTGGCTCTCAAGACATTGCGCAGGAAGCACAGCCAGGTGACCTCCTTGCGGGAGCGCTTCGTGCGCGAAGCCCGAGTGATGTCCCAACTCGAACACCCGAACATCGTGCCGGTTCACGAGTTGGGCGAGAGGCCGGACGGGAGTATCTATTTCACCATGAAGGAAGTGCATGGGGAGACCCTGGAATGGGTCCTCCAACGTCTTGCGGAACACGATCCCGCCTATCTGGCGAACTATCCCCGCCTGCGGCTGATCGACATCTTCGTCCATATCTGCCAAGCCATCGCCTTCGCCCATAGCCGGGGTGCGATCCACCGCGACCTGAAACCCGAAAACGTGATGATCGGTGCCTTTGGCGAAGTCCAGATCATGGACTGGGGCCTGGTCAAAGTGATGGCCGTGGCCGACCCGGCCGATGACGGTGCCGCCCCCCCGGAAGAGGGGAGTCCGGAGGCGACGTTCGAGGGCCAGGTGATGGGGACACCTCTGTACATGGCTCCCGAGCAGGCCAGCGGGCGCGCGGACCAAGTGGACCAGCGCAGCGATATCTACAGCCTGGGCGCGATCCTCTACCGCATGCTCACCCGCTGCCAGCATGTCGGCGGCACCGACGTGAAGTCCATCCTGCACCAGGTGAAGAACCGTCAGCCCACCCCTCCCCGCCGTTTCCGGGTAGATCACCACCGGGTACCCCGCGAACTGAGCGCCATCTGCATGAAGGCCTTGGCGAAGCGGCAGGAGGACCGCTACCAGAATGTGCAGGAGATGCTGGACGACATCGCGCGCTACCAGCACGAGCTTCCGGTCCATGCCTATCGGCCATCGGTCTACACCCGCTTCTGCATGTGTTGCCACCGCCATCCCATCGTGCGCATGTCCGCAGTCACTGCTGTCGTGCTCACCGTGGGGCTCTTCGGCGCTCTGGGCCTCCTCCGCCACCAACGGATGGACGACATGCTCGCCAGCGCCCGCATCTACAAAGCCGAGGGCGACGCTATTGCCGGTCAAGCCATGGTACTGCTCGACCAGCAGAACCGACTCCGCTCCGCTTGGTGTCTCAAGGAGCCCAGCCCGGAGGAGGCTGCTCTGGCCCATCGGCTGGCAAGGTTGCACCAGCGGAGCCAGGCCAACTACGACATATCATGCCTGTTCTATGCGCGGGCCGTCGAGATGACCAAGACCCCGGTCCTGGATTTCCTCTGCTGCCTGGGCACCCAGGAGGACGGGTACCGGTGGCGCACCTCGGAACGCCGCATGCTGCCGATCTGCCGCGAAGTGGCGGATGCCTATCGGCGCCAGATCGACTACGAACTACTGGCCGGCAACGACTCCGAAGCCCGCCGGCTGCATGAATTGATGGGATCCTGGCTGCGCGACATTCCCGGCGGCGATCAGGATTTCCTGCTCTGGGAAGCCGGGGTCACGCAGCGGCTGGAAGCCCGGAGCACCCTCCGGTTGGTCGTGGACAAACCCGATGCCGAGGTCCGTCTCTACCAGTTGCGGGGCGATCTGGGCCCTCCCGACCTGGCCCAGCCCGACCAGTGTGGTGGCTCCGTCTTCTCCCCGCCGACCCTGCGTTCAGGCAGCTACCTCCTGGTGGTGGGCCGAGGAGCCCAACCCGACGTGATCGTCCCGGTCCTTCTCGACTGCGGCGAGGAGCATGACCTCTCGGTCCACATTCCCGACCTCATCCCCCCCGGTATGGTCTACGTTCCGGCCGGTCCCGCCCTCGTCGGCGGGGTTTACTCTCCTGTCTACCGGCAACGGGAGATCGAGGTGGATGGGTTCTTCATGAAGCAGTTCGAGGTGACGTTCGCCGAATACTTGGAGTTTTGGTTCGCCGAGCCGGATTCCGCGCGCCGTGCGGGCCTCATGGCCTACGTGCAACTCGGTCCCGGGGCAGCCAGCCGGCAGCCCTGCTGGGAGGCCACCGGCAAGTGATTGCCCCCCTGAGCCCCGGTCTGCCGGTGGTCGGCATCAGCAAGCAGGCCGCCGACGAGTACTGCCGCTGGCGCTCCCAGCGGGAAGGGCGCGAAGTGCGCCTGCCCACCGCCGACGAATGGGAGAAGGCGGCGCGGGGTGCCGACGGACGCATCTATCCCTGGGGGAACATGGTCGGTCCGGACTACGCCAACCTGGAGGAGACCGATCCCGGCAGCGCCCCCCGGCTCTACGCCATTCCCGGAAGCCATCCCGCCGACCGTTCGGTGTACGGCGTGTTCGATCTGGGCGGCAACGTGCGCGAATGGACCGCGACCCTCTTCCCGGACAGCGCCCGCCGGTACCAGATCAAGGGTGGCAGCCTCGCCGTCAGCCGACGCTACGCGGCCTGCGCCTATGCCGACAGCACCCCCGCCATCCCCACCGATGTGGGCTTTCGCTACATCATGCCCTTGACCGACGGCGACTAGGCAACCCCTTGCCCCCTCCGCTCCGGTGGCTATGGTGATGGCGGAACGTCTGCCCCACCATCCCTTGTCCCCGGAGAGCTTCCATGCCGCGTATCCAGGACATCCATATCCGGGACCCCTTCGTCGTCCCTATTCCGGAGGAAGGCTGCTACTACCTCTACGGCACCACCGATGCGAATTGCTGGGGGCCGCCGGCCACGGGGTTCGATTGCTACCGCAGCCGGAATCTACAGGACTGGGAAGGCCCTATCCCCGCCTTCCGTCCGCCCGCCGAGTTCTGGGCCGACCGCAATTACTGGGCTCCTGAGATGCACCGCTACCAGGGCGGCTGCTATCTCTTCGCCACCTTCAAAGCCGAACATGTGTTCCGGGGGACCCAGGTGCTGCGGGCCGACCGGCCCGAAGGTCCTTTCCTGGTACACTCTCCCGCCCCGGTCACCCCCCGCCACTGGGAGTGCCTGGACGGGACTCTGTTCGTCGAGGACGGCACGCCCTGGATCGTCTTCTGCCACGAGTGGCTGCAGGTCCACGATGGCGGCATGTGGGCCTGCCGGCTGAGTCCTGACCTCCGCCATCCGGTCGGGCGTCCCGAGTTTCTCTTCAACGCCTCCGAGGCTCCGTGGGCGCGGGCCATGAAACCGGGTGCCGCCTATCCCTGCTATGTGACGGACGGCCCCTTTCTCCACCGCACTGCCGGTGGTGCGCTGCTCATGCTCTGGTCCTCGATGGGCGAGCGGGGCTATGCCCTGGGGTTTGCCCGTTCCGCCAGCGGGAGCATCCGGGGCCCGTGGGAGCAGAGCGCCACGCCCTTGTGGGGCACCGATGGAGGCCATGGGATGATCTTCCGCACCTTCGCGGGCGAACTCATGCTAACCCTGCATTCGCCCAACACCCGGGACCAGGAACGTCCGCTCTTCATCCCGGTCGCCGAATGCGGGGACGAGTTGGTCGTGCGCGCCTAGCCAGTCAGGAGACGGACCATGCGACCCGAAGACCAGAAACTGTTCCCCCCGGTCGATGTGACCCTGCGCGACGGCAAACGGGGCATCCTGCGCCTCCTGCGCCAGAGCGACGCCACGATCCTGGGCGATTTCTACGTCTCGCTACCGCCCATCGCCGCCCGCTACTACTGGCCCCACCCGCTGACTCGCGAGAACGGGGAGAATTGGGCTGCCCAGCAGGCCGACAACCCCTGCTGCGTGACCCTCGTCCTGGAGACCCCGCAGGGCGAGATCGGCGGCTATGCCTGGTACCGGTGGCAGAACGAGGCGGCACCCAATAGCGTCTTCGGCATCTGCATCCGGGAGGACTACCAGAGCTGCGGTGCGGGTCGGATTCTGATGGAGCACCTGCTCAAGGTCGCGGAAACCGTCGGGCCTGCGCTCATGCAACTGACCTGCCAACATGCCAATTTCCGGGCCGTGCAGCTCTACCAGAAGCTCGGCTTCCGCATCACCAAGGAAGGCATGGTGGGTGCCCGGCGCGAATTCGCCGCCGAACCCCAGTACTGGATGGAGCGGCGCTGCCGCTGACCGGGAACTTCGCCGGGCTGAATTGGTCACTCGCATGGTAGCCTTAATCAGCCGCCAACCGGAGACCGAATGTGAGCGACAAACCCAAACGTCTGTGCAAGTGGAAGAAGGGCGACTACAAGGACCATCTCGACGAGCTGCGCGAGCTTGTCGCCGATGCCAAGTACGTCTGCAAGCACTGCGGCCGTTCCGCCAACGACAAGAAGGCCCTCTGCGATCCCGCCAAGATCGCCGATTGATCCCCCGTCGTCCGGGAGCGATGGGCGTCTTCGCCTACTGCTTCACCCGCTGGAAGACCATGCCCTCGCGGAACAGGTCTGGCTGGTCGATGGACTCGGTGATGGCGCGGAGCAGTTCGTCGGTGGTCTTGGTCTCCTTGGCGACGACCTCGCTGTTGAGCATCTGCACCGTGAGGGTGTCCCCGCTTACCGCGTACGTGGCGTACTGGTAGACGCTGTTGTCATCGGGCAGAACCCCCTGCGCGGTGCCGAACCAGCGGAGCTGCACCAGCGGCTCGCCGCCGATCCGGGTCAGGCAGGCACGGGCGAAGAGCGATTCCTCGTTGCCGGCCGGAAACGAGACGAGGTACTCGGTCTCGTCCAAGGGCAGGACGAGCAGGCGTTCCTGCTTCCCATCCGTTGTTCGCTCCCAGACCCCGAGCAGGGCCTGGTCGATCTTGGTCTCGGGTTTCGTGACCAGCGGTACGGTGTATTCGCACCCGATCAGAAGCACACCGAGCATGGCTACGGCAAGGTATTTCATCGGCGGTGCCCTCATATTGCCGGAGTAGGGACAGGGACCTACCCTTACCATGGGACGTTCGCCGGAACGCCCGGTTCCCCCATCCCTGCCTGCCGTCCCGGGTCACTTCTTCTTGCTGGAGAAGGAGTCGAGCAGCCGACGGAAGAACCCCTTCGGTTTCTCGCCGTGGGCAGACACCACCTTGCCCGAGGCCTCGCCGATCAGGAATCCGAAGCTGTGCTCCTCCAGATCCCGGGCGGCATCGGTCGCAGTCTGTTCCACCAGACCGCCCACCTCCTTCTCGCTGAAGGCCAGGGAGGTCTGCCCCAGCCGGAGCTTGTCCCCTTCGCGGAATGGCTCCTTCCCCTTGATCCGTTCGGCGTTGACGAACGTGCCATGGGTGCTGTTCATGTCCTCGACGATGTAGTACTTGCCGCGCGGATAGAGCGTGCAATGGTGGCGGGACACCTTGCGGTCGTAGAGCACGATGTCGCAGTCGGGCGAACGGCCAATGGTGAGATTCCCTTCCTTCATCTCGAACTGGTCGCCTTTGTTGATTCCGTGCAGGCAGACAAGTTTCGGCATTGATCGGACCCCCATGCCTTGGGCTCTCCTGAATCCAAAACCGGTGGATTCAAGGAGCAAGGAGAACTCCACGCGACTGCTCGAATATACTCCTTTGTGAGTATGAAAAGCAAATATCTCCGCCTGCCCGCCCGCCTTCCGGCAGATTTCCGCCGCGACCGCAGGTTGCACCCGCAGGGGCCGACGGTACGGTTGGCAACATGAACACGACGACCGAACAGGTGCTGGCTCGCCTGCGCAACGCGGGGGACTTCGTTTCGGGCCAGGCGCTCAGCGCCGAACTGGGGGTGACCCGCGCCGCCGTCTGGAAGGCCGTACACCAACTGCTCGATCTGGGTTACGAGGTGGAGGCGGTCAGCCGCCGGGGCTATCGGCTGCGCCAGGTGGGCGAGGGCGCCATCGCCACCGAATTGGAGCCGTTGCTGACGACCCGTTTGCTGGGCCGCGAACGCCTTTGTCTGGCCGAGACGGGGAGCACGAACAGCGTGGCCAAGGAGCGGGCAGGGCAGGGCGCTTCCCACGGCTTCCTGGTGACCGCCGACCACCAGACCCAGGGGCGGGGACGGATGCAGCGGCCCTGGCATTCGCCCGCCGGACGCAATCTGTACATCAGCCTGGTGCTGCGTCCTGCCGTGGCCCCGCCGCGCGTGCCCCAGTTGGCCATCGTCGTGGCCCTCGCGCTGGCGGAGGCCCTGGCCGAGTGCGTGCCCGATATTCCGGTCCGCATCAAGTGGCCCAACGATCTCTGGATCGGCAGCCGCAAGGTCTGTGGCATCCTCTGCGAGATGGAAGCCGAAATGACCGCCGTCCATCATGTGGTGGTCGGCGTGGGGCTGAACGTGAACCTGCGCGAGGAGGAATGCCCTGCCGAACTGTGCGAGGTCGCCACCTCGCTGCGCATGGCCGGAGGGAAGGACGTCTCCCGGGTCGCCGTCCTAGCCGCCTTCCTGAACCGTCTGGAACCCATGCTCGACCGCTGGGCCGAGGCCGAGGATCTGGCCCCGTTCCTGGATGCCTACAACGGCTTGGCCCTGCTCCACAACCGCGAGATCCGGGTGGAACAGGCCCGCGGCGTGCTCGCCGGGCGCGCGGTCGGCATCAGTCCCCAGGGCGAGCTGCTGCTGGAGACGCCCGATGGCATCCTCCGCGTCCACTCCGGCGACGCCCACATCCAGCGGGAGTCGCTGGCCTAGCTACGGTGCGGGCTGCTACCAGCCGATCCACTGCAACCGTGCCAGCCGGGTAGCCGCGCGTTCGATGAACGCGCGGTCTTGCGTCGCCGACTGCCCGACTTCCTCCCGCGCTGCCCCTTCCGCGCGGGCTCGTCGATCCCGCGCCTACCCGTCTGCGACCGTGCCGACTGGGTAGCCGCGCGGTCGATGAATGCGCGGGTCCTGGTTGCCGCCCGCCAGTTCCCTTCCCGCCCAGGCCGCCCCTGCCGCAGGCTCGTCGAGCCAGCGCCTGCCCGTCTGTGACCGTGCGGTATCGACTACGGTGCGGGCTGGTCGGTGCCGCGCGACAGGCGGCAGTGGATGACGCCCTGCTCGTCGAACCAGAGCGGATCGAGCGCCAGGAACCGTTTCCAGTTGACTTGGTCGTCCTGCTTCTGGTGGTAGACCAGCCAGAGGTCGCCGTGCGGTCCTTCCACCACGCAATGATGGCCGGGACCGAAGATGCCATTTCCTCGTTTGGCGATAGGATTTCCCTCGTACTTGGTGAAGGGTCCCATCGGGGAACTCGCCGTGGCATAGCCGATGGCATAGTCCGGGCCGTCCGCCCCGCTGCCCGAGTACATCAGGTAGTAGGTGCCATCGTGCTTCAGCATCCAGGGGCCTTCGGTCACCTGCCCCTTGGCCTTCTCCCAGGGAACCGTGGGGCGGATCACCTCCACTGCCTTGCCCTTGGGGGTGAGCGGATCGCCCATGGGCAAGGCCATGATGCGGAACCCGCCGGGCAGGTTCACGTAGTAGAGATACAGGGACCCGTCGTCGTCGCGGAAGAGATGCGCATCGATGGCCCCCTTCACCAGAATGCCCCGGTCCACGAAGGGCCCCAAGGGGCTATCCGCCACCGCCACCCCGATCTGCTTCGGGAAGGGCCGGGGGCTGGTGGCGCTGCCATCATCCACCGTGTAGTAGAGATAGATCTTGCCGTCCGTGTGCAGGTATACGTCCGGCGCCCACACTCCGCCGCGGATGTCGGTGTAGCACTTGGGTTTGCGCTCCCAGTGGACCAGATCGTCCGAGACGAACACCTCGTACCCCTTGCCGTCCAGCGTGGGATAGAGGTAGTACTTCCCCTCGTAACGCAGCACCGTCGGGTCCGCCGCCCGCGGACAATCGATGAAGGGATTGCGGTACGTCCCCCGCTCCTCCGCCGGAGCCGCAGGTTGGGCGGAAAGCGAGGAACTGACCATGAGTGCACCTCCTACCAGAGCGCCGACGAGCCAGATCACGTTATGCCGTGCAGTCATGGTGTGCTTCTCCACCATTCCACTATTCCACCATTCCTGAACCCGGCAGGCGGGACGCCTGCGCTACGGCTCAGGATTCGATCATCTGGCAGGTGCCGGCGGCCCAGTCGGCGTCGAAGAGCCGGGGGACCTGGACCTGCGGGAAGGCCGGGGCGGTCTCGTCGCGGCCCGTCACCCGGTCGATCACCAGACCGGCGAGGGCGTCGTAGTAGCCCCAGCAGGCGATGCCGCGCGGGTAGAAGCAGAGGTTGTTGCCGCAGAAGGTCTCGAAGAAGATCTTCGGCTCCTGGCTGTTGGTCGTGGTCTGCCAGTCCCAGTAGCGGTCGGCCAGATAGCGCAGATCGACGCCGCGATAGAAGGCGGCGATGTCGCGCAGCATGTTCATGGAGACCCAGCCCGGATTGCGGGCGGTACCCGCCAGCCCCTTGAGGCTATCGGGCAGCTTCTCGCGCTCGAAGGAGAAGTCCGTGTGGACGCAGCCGTACTCGCGCAGGCAGCGTTCGGTGGCGACCCGCAGGTCGATCCGCAGCTTCTCCGCGTCCAGCCCAAGGTCGATGCCCACCATGTCGAGGGGGGCCAGACCATTGGCGGTGTAGATGTGGGGGGCATCCCAGCCGGGCACCTCGTCCACGTCCATCTTCTCGCCGGTCCAGGGATCGACGATCCCCTTGCCCGCCTTGTCGAGGAGGGTGACGAAGTGGTCGCCCGCCCAGCCCTTCTCCGCGATGAGCTCGCGGATGCGGTCCATGACATCGGCGCAGGCCTCGGCCATCTCGCCGTTGCCTAGGGCGAGCATGAACTCGCGCCCGGCGGCCACGGCGGCCAGGGTCTTCACGGCGAGGTAGATCTGATCGCGCCCGTATTGCACGGCGGGGGAGGCATCGTCGATGGTGTTGGCCACCCCTCGGTCGGGCACGCCGTTGCCGGTGGTGTCGCAAGCGAAGAGGAACTGGAGATAGCGGCGGATGACCTCCGCCTGGGAGCGTACGAGCGAATCGTCGCCGGTGCGGTGCAGGTAGGCCCAGACGAGAATGAGATAGTTGGTGGTCTCTTCCACCTCCATCTCGTGGTGGTAGTCCTGGCCGCAGGCGGAGGAATGGCTGCCGGTGTCGTGGGAGAGGAACAGAGTGTCCTGGCCGCGCGGGCCGAGGCACTGGGTGCCGTCCTTGGAGTACTCGGGCCAGAAATCGAG
>QKCY01000415.1 GCA_003245525.1 Victivallales bacterium
GAACAGTTCGGGGAAACGGATATCGTAGCAGATGCTTAGGCCGATCCGCCAGCCCGCGTAGTCCACCGCGACCGGTTCCGTGCCGGCGGCGTAAGTCCGCGACTCGTCGATGCCGCCGGGGGTGTCGGGATCGAGCCGGAAGAGGTGCATCTTGTCGTAGCGGGCGAGCAGCTTGCCCGAGGCATCCACCAGCAAGGCGCTGTTGCGGATGCCATCGTCTTCCCGGATCGGCACGCCGCCAAACAGGGTCGCTCGCCCGGTCTCGGCGCAGGCAGCGCCCAGATCCGCGAGCGCCTCGGCCAAGGGCCGTGCCGCGTCCCGCACGGTCTGGCCACGGCCCAGGCAGAGGACGCATTCCGGGAAGACCGCCAGGTCCTCGGGAGCCGTGTGTTTGGCCAGCACCGTCCGGACGGTGGCCAGGTTCTCGGCCCACTCGGGGCTGGAAGCCATCTGGACGAGGGCGAGGGAGAGCGGGGTGTCGGGCATGATGACAGTTCCTTGGGGTGTTGCATGAACATAGAGGCTCCGGCTCTTCGCTGCCACGCTCCTCTGCCTGCCCGTCCGCAAGGGATTGCCGGGAAACGCAAGATTCTCCCCTTGCCAAATCCCGCGTCATCCATGACCGTATGGCACGCCAGGAGTGGCATGAAAGGATGCAGTCCATGACTACGCAACCGGTTTCCCTTGGTTGACGTCTCCACCGACCAGCCGGTCGGCATTCGCGGGCAGTTCCATCTGCGGCTGTCGGAAGGGGTCCTTGATCCGGTGACTGTCACCGCCCTGGCCGTGGCCACGGCGGAGGATGGGATCATCTTCCTGTCCTGCGACGTGGTGGTGATCTGGTCCCATGTGGTCCGGGCCTTGCGCGAGCAGGTGCGCGCTCTCGACCCGAGCGTGCCCGCCGAGAAGATCCTGATCAACGCCACCCACACCCACGAGGGGGGCGACCTCTACGAGATGCCGGACGCCTACCCGACCCCGCCGCGCATGACCTGCAAGGAGTACAAGGCCCTGTTCGTGGCCCGGGCCGCCGAGGCCGTCGTCGAGGCCTGGACCAAGCGCCAACCCGGCGGTGTAGCCTGGGGTTACGGTTTCGCGTCGGTGGCCCACAGCCGCCGCACGGTCTATTCCGACGACACCTCCCTGCGGCCCGCCGCCGCCAGCAACCCCGGCCTCATGGTGAACGGCCATGCGGTCATGTACGGCAACACCAACGACCCCATGTTCAGCCATTTCGAGGCGGGGACGGACTCCTTCCTGAACGTCCTCTTCACCTACGACCAGGCCGACCAGCTGACTGGGGTGCTGGTCAACGTCCCGTGCCCTTCGCAGATCGACGAGAGTATATGGAGACTCTCCGCCGACTACTGGCACGAGACCCGCCGGGAACTGCGCCGGCGTTTCGGCGACAAACTCTACGTCCTGCCGCAATGCTCCGCTGCCGGGGACCTCTCGCCCCACCAGATCCACTACAAGGAAGCCCTGGCCCGCCGCCTGAAGCTGAAGGGCGTGAGCGAACGCCAAGACGTCGCCGAACGCATCGCCAACGGCGTGGCCGAGGTGGCGAGTTGGGCCGCCAAGGACATCCGGCACGAAGTGGCCCTAGGCCACATCGCCCGCACCGTCCAGCTTACCCGTCGTCCCATCACCCCGGCCGAATACGAGCACGAGAAGGCGAACCTGGCGGCGCTGGAGAAGGTCCAGCCCTCCACCCACCCGGACGCCCGCCAGCGGATGATCGCCGACTCCCGGCACGAATCCCAGTGCAACCGCTGTCGGCAGGTGATCGGGCGCTACGAGTCCGGCGAGACCAAGCTGCCCATGGAACTCCACGTGGCCCGCATCGGCGATGCCGCCTTCGCCTCGAACCGGTTCGAGCTCTACATGGACTACGCCCACCGCATCCAGGCCCGCAGTCCGGCCCTCCAGACCTTCGTGGTCCAACTGGCCGGCACGGAGGTCGGCGAACGCGGCGGAAGTTATCTGCCGACGATTCGGGGCGAGGCCGACAAGGGCTATAGTGCCACCCAGTACTGCAATCTCGTGAACTCCACGGGCGGGCAGGAACTGGTCGAGGAGACCTTGGCCGATCTCCACCGCCTCTTCCCTGCCGCCCCCTAGCGTGAACAGGGCCTACCATGTGCCGACCTGCCGTGACCACCCGAGCCGTTGAGGGCAGGGCGGCATGATCAATTGGCGGCGCAATCTGTTCATGGTCTGGCTGTCGCAGTTCTTCTCGATCCTCGGCTTCAGCGTGGCCATGCCGTTCCTGCCCTTCTACGTCCAGAAGCTCGGGGTGACGGAGCCGGACCAAGTGAAGCTGTGGGTGGCGCTGGTGGCCTCGGCCGGACCCCTCACGATGGCGATCTTCGCGCCGATCTGGGGCGTGGTGGCGGACCGCTACGGGCGGCGGCTGATGATGCTGCGGGCCAGCTTTGGCGGCGTGATCTGCCTGACCCTGATGGGGTTGGCCCCGAATGTGCAATGGCTCCTGGCCCTGCGTCTCCTGCAAGGGATGCTCACCGGCACCGTGAGCGCCGCCCAGACCCTGGTCTCCGTCCACACCCCCAAGAACCGGACCGGACTGGCGCTGGGCGTGCTCAGTAGTGCGGTCTTTACCGGTGATATGGCGGGCAACATGCTCGGCGGTTTCCTGGCGGACAGCTATGGCTACCGGCCCGTGTTCTTCGTGGCGGGCGGCATCCTGCTGGTCTCCAGCCTGTTGGTCGTCTACGGGGTCCGCGAGCACTTCGAGCCGCGCCCGCCACGCAACCGGCGGCGCAGCTTCCAGGTGGGGGTGGGACGGGTCTCGGCGGCCTGGTCCATTCTCGCTCTGATGGGGTTCATGGCCTTCTGCCGCCAGTTCGACCAAGCCATGTTCCCCCTCTTCGTGCAGCAGGTGAAGGGGACCCTCCAGGGAGCCGCGATCTGGACCGGTTCGCTCTATGCCATCGGCAGCCTGGCCGCCTTGCTGGCGGGGGTGCTGCTGGGCTGGTTGGCGGACCGCACCTCCCCGGCCCGGATCGGGCGCTATTCGGCCCTGGTGGCCAGTCTGCTGCTGATTCCACACGGTCTGGCCACCGCCTTCACCCAGATGGCCTGCCTCCGGTTCGGGATTCTGTTCTGCGCCGGGGGGCTCGATCCCGTGTTCCAGATCTGGCTGGCCAAGAGCACGCCGGAGAAGTACCGGGGCATCCTCTTCGGCTGGGCGCTCACCGCCAAGTCCATCGGTTGGACCCTTGCCCCGCTGGTCAGCGGGGCGACGGCAGCGGCCTTTGGCCTGCGTTCGGTGTACTTCGTCGGATCGGGGCTGTTCCTGCTCCTGATCCCGATGATCAGCGTGGTTGTCCGGCAGATGGGTGCTCGCCGCAGCGCCCAACCAACCCCTGGGAGGCCCTGACATGACACCGCAGCTCGGCATCCAGCTCTACACCGTCCGCGACCTGACCGGCGAGGACACCTTCCGCGCCACCCTGACCACATTGGCCGGGCTGGGCTTCCAGGGAGTGGAGTTCGCCTGGAAATACGGCGGCATGGCCCCGGCGGAACTGGCCGACTTTCTGGCCTCGCTTGGCCTGGCCTGCTGCGGGCTGCATGTCCAACTGAATGAACTGCTCGATCCGGCCCATCGCGTCTACCAGTACGCCCAGGCGACCGGCAGTCCCTGCATCACCACCAGCCTGGCGGGGAAGGAGGGCGAATGGGACACGCTGCTGCCCGCGCTCAACCAAGCCGGGCGGATCGCGGCGGACCACGGCCTTGCCTTCACCTATCACAACCACTGGCAGGAGTTCGTTGCCGACGCCTATGACCGGCTGGTCGGCGAGACCGATCCGGCCTGCGTGAAGCTGGAGCTGGACATCGGCTGGGTCCACAAGGCCGGCAAGGACGCCATGGCCCTGTGGCGCAGGCTGGGGACTCGCGTGTGCCAGCTCCATCTGCGCGACTACGATGTCGCCCAGGGCCAGGTCTGCGATGTGGGGGATGGGTTCATCGATCTCCCGGCGGTGGTCGCTCAGGCGCGCGAACTGGGCACGCCCTGGCTGATCTACGAGCAGGACCGCTACCCGGTCTCGCCCGTTGCCAGTTGCCAGGTCTGTGCCGAGCGTTGCGCCAAGGTGTTGTGAAGCGAGGAGTCTTGCCATGAGCACGGAAGTCGCCACCTGCCGGGCTGGTGTCGCCCGGGTCTGCATCACGCCCGATCTGCCCTGCGAGATGGCCGGGTACTTCCACAGCCGGATCGCCACCAGCGTGGCCCGCAATCTCTATGCGACGGCGCTGGTGCTGGAGAACGGCGGCGAGTGCCTGGTCATAGTCTCGTGCGACCTCATCGCCATGACCGACGAGATCTGCGGCCCGGCCTTTGCCGAGGCGGAGCGCCGGTACGGGGTGCCGCTTTCCCATTGCGTGGCCTGCGCCACCCACACCCATACCGGTCCCGAGATCCGCCACGGCAGCGCGGTCCCCTGCTGCGAAGAGTACATCCCCAAGGCCGCCGCACTCCTTACCCAGGCGGTCGTAGCCGCCTTCGAGGACCGGTTCGAGGCCGTGCTCTGCGTCGGGGCCACCCGCGCCCCCGGCCTGGCCCACAACCGGCTGTCGCGTTGCGCCGATGGCAGCGAGATCTTCGGTCGCCAAGGCCTGGGTTCGCCGGTCATCGGGGCGGCCGGGCCGGAGGACGACGCGGTCCAGACCCTCTCCATCTACGACACCGCCAAGGCCTTGCGCGCCGTGGCGGTGAACTTCGCCTGCCATCCCGACATCTCCGGCGGCGGCAAGGCCCAGGCTATCGACGCCGATTGGCCGGGTGAGATGGCCGATTACCTGGGGCGCATTCTGGGACCGGACGTGCCCTGCATGTTCTGGCAAGGCACGGCGGGAGATATCAACCACGCCGACCACCGGGCCATTGTCCCCCGTTGGCAGCCCGGTGGGCGCAGCACCGTCGCCCGCGGGGTGGCGGGGGCCACCCTCTACGCTCTGGAGACGGCGACTCCCCTGGCCAATCCGGCCCTTGGTGCCTGCCGCCGGGAGCTGGAGATCCCGTACTATGTCCGCGACGCCACCCTCTTCGCCCTGCTCGACGAACTGAAGGCCAAGGGGGCGGCGGGGACCTACTTCGAACAGAACCTGGTCCGCCGGATCGAGGCCTGGCCGAACGACGGCAAGACTGACCGGATCGCCGTCTCCTGCCTGCGCATCGGCGATTTGGCCATTGCTGCCCTACCGGGCGAGATCTTCACCGGCTGGGGGCTGGAGATCAAACGCTACTCGCCAGCCAAATATACGTTCGTCGTCGAACTTGCCAGTTCGCACGATGGTCTTACCGGCTACAAGGCCACCTCCGACCAGGCGCTGCGAGGCGCCCGCGCCAAGGGGGCCTATGGGGCTCTGCCAACCCTCAGCCAGAAACACTGTCCGGCCTCGGGCCAGATGATGACCGAGGCCATCATCCAGTCCCTTTACGAGCTGTGGCCCGGCTGATCCCCGGTCGTGCCGACCCTGCGGGTAGCGACCAGACTTGGCAAAGCATCCGGTTCCCATATATGGTTTCTCTGGGGCACCAACGGGCGCGGCCTGGAGTGTCGGCACATCCAATGAAGCTGGCGTTCTCCACTGGACAGGGTCGCTCGTATGAATCAGGGTAAGGGTCATGGGATCGTTCTCCGCATTGTCGGTGCAGCGATTCTGTTCTGCCTTCTGATCGTGCTGTCGGTCTGGCTTCTGCCAACCGGCGACTCGCCCCGCCGGGAAGAGGCCAGTAGCCAGAGCGAAGGAGCGATTCGGCCCCGGCCGAGGCCTACCCGGGGGAACGCCCCGGCCGGCATGGCCCAGCCAGACACTGGCGGGGCGGTGCCGAATTCGGCTGTGCCCGATCCGGCAGGCGTGACCTCCTCGCCCGACGCATCCGGCCCCCAGCCACGCCGGTTGACTGCCGCCGGTAGGCGGCAACTCCAGACTATCCTGGCGGCGAAACGGGAACTCCCCGCCCATCTGCGCAAGGTCAGTGCCGCCCTGCTGCCCGTGTCCTGGCGGACCCGGTTGGGCATGATGGAGCACGCTGCAGGGCCCCTCGATGTGGTTGTCCGGGCTCCAGTGGAACCCGCAGTCCTGGACGAGATCGTGGCGCAGGGAGGCACGGTTCGTTCCACTCTCGAGAAGTACAACTGGATACGGGCGACCGTGCCCGAGACCGCCATCGAGCCCCTGGCCAAACTGGATGCCGTCGCCTCCATCCGCCTCTATCTGCCGCCGATCTGCAGCAAGACGAATACCAGCCAGGGCGACGTGGCCCATCGGGCGGCCCTGGCACGCGACGCCGACGCCTTTGGAGTCGATGGGAGCGGGATCACTGTGGGGGTGATCTCCGACAGCGCCTCACCCACCCAGCTCGCCACTCTGATCGCCTCCGGCGACCTGCCAGACGCCGACTCGTCAGGCCCCCGTGTTTCCGCGCTTGACGGCCAGGATGGCACCAACGTCTCGGGGTACACGGACGAAGGACTTGCCATGCTGGAAATCATCTACGATCTGGCCCCCGGTGCCAAGCTCTACTTCGCCACCTGCGGCGAGTCCGAGGAAGTGTTCGCCGAAAATATCCGGGCGCTGCGCACCGCAGGCTGCAACGTGATTGTGGACGACATCAGCTTCCTGCTCGAACCCGTGTTCCAGGACGGGATCATCGCCCAGGCCGTGGAGGACGTCGTCGCCGACGGCGCGGTGTACCTCTCTGCGGCGGGCAACTTCGGCAGTGTCGACCAGGGCACCAGCGGGGTATGGGAGGGGGATTTCCGCCTCAGCCAGACCACCACAATCAACAGCTACGAGTACGAAACGCACGACTTCGGCGACGGGGATCTCATCCGGATCACGGACACCACCAACTACGTGATCCTCAAATGGTCGGACGCCTATGGGAGTTCCGGGAACGACTACGATCTCTTCCTGATCGCCCCCGACGGCAGTACCGTGGTGGACTGGAGCTGGGACTGGCAGAATGGCAACGACAACCCCGAGGAATACCTGGTGGAGACGATGAATCTACGGGGCTACTACCTCGTGGTCGCCCGGGTGCTGGACGCGGCAACCCGCTATATTCACCTGAACCTGAACGGCGGCACTCTGGAGAACGGAACCAGCGGCCAGATTTTCACCCACGCGGCGGCCGAGAGCTGCCTCGCGGTGGCGGCGGTGGACGTGGCCGATGCCGCTGGCGGCGTCTTCAACGGCAACGAGCCGGTCGAGTATTATTCCTCGGACGGTCCCCGCCGGGTGTTCTACCGGGCCGACGGCACGGCCATCACCACCGGAGTCTTCACCGCGGCTGGCGGCGAAGTCCGCAGCAAGCCCGACCTGGCGGCGGCGGACGGGGTATCGTGCGCGACCGCTGGCTTCGGCACTTTCTACGGCACCTCCGCCGCCGCGCCCCACGCTGCCGCCATCGCGGCCCTGCTCATACAACAGAACCCGGGCATAACCCCCGCCCAGGTACGGAAGTCGCTCGTGGCCGGCGCACTGGATATGGAGGATGCCGGGTGGGACCGGAGCTCCGGCTATGGCGTGCTGGATGCCTATGCCGTGCTCGGGACCACGCCCGACAGTTCGCCGACGCCGCCGGAGGGCGTAAGCGCGTCGGACCAAGCCTATCCCGACCGGGTGGCGGTGACCTGGTACACCTCGCCCTGGGCGACCCACTACCGGGTCTACCGGAGTACCAGCCTGAGCGAGACGGCGACCGCCGTGAGCGACTGGCAGACCGCAGTCTCCTTCGAGGATACCACGGTCGCCCATGGCACGCCCTACTACTACTGGGTCGAGGCGGCCACCGGCAGCGAGGGCGAGAATCCCAGCGGTCTGGGCACCCCCGACCAGGGCGAGACCACTCCCGCCCCGCAATCGCTGGCCGTTTCCGGCCCGGCGACCATCGACGAAGGCACCACCGGCACCTACGCCTGCACGGTGACCTATACCGACGGCAGCACGGCCGACCGGACCGCCGAGGCAAGCTGGTCGGTGACCGACACCTATGCCAGCATCGACGACACGGGGCTGGTGACGGCAATCGGCGTGCCGTCCGACCAGTCCGCCACCGTCATGGCCAGCTACACCGAGAACGACGTCACCGTGGACGGCAGTCTGGGCATCACCATCGGTGATCTGCCCGGCACGACCTATTCCCTTACCGTGAGCGGGGGAACCGGCAGCGGCGACTACTCGGCCGGCACGCTGGTTGCCGTTGCGGCCACGCCGCCGGAGGGGCTGCGGCTGGCGAGCTGGACCGCCGATCCGACGGACTACCAGGGCAATCTGGCCGACGCCTCGGCCTCCTCCACGGTCTTCACCATGCCGTTGGCGGCGGCCGCCCTCAGCTACACCACCGCCGAAGGCACGTGGGCCGTGCCGCTGACCTTGACCGGAGCCACCCCCGCGACGGTGACCCTCGGCACCCAGGCCACCGCCACCGACGGCTACGATGTCGGCATCGACGAACTGGGCTCCCTCCCGGAGGCGGGCCAGGCGGCACTGGCCTCGGACACGCTGAGTCTGGCCTATGTGGCCGACTACCGGTACCCGGCGGAGACCTGCGAGTTCCTGCTCATTGCCAGCGCCGATACCGACCCCATTACCGTCACTTGGGATCTGACCGGCTTCCCGACCAACCGTTTTCTCTGTCTCTACGAGGTCCAGCTCGATAACATCGCCCCGAGCGCCACCCCGGTGACGAAGCACCTCGTCGGCAACACCGCCCTGAATCTGCGCTGGGCCGATTCCCTGACGATTCCCGCCGGGGAGACCCGCTGCTATGTGGTCCGCTATGGGAGCGATGTGGTGTACGACCTTGGCCTGGTCTGGGGCTGGAATCTGGTTTCCCTGCCTCTCGAACCCGCTGATCCCGCCGTATCCGCTATCCTGGACGATGGCCAGACACGGAGCGCGGTCCAGCGCGGTGAGGTCTGGCAGTGGCAGACCCCCGACTACGTCACCACCAGCGAGATGCACGCCTGCACTGGCTACTGGGTTTACGTGTCCACGGCGACGGCCCTGCTGGTGACCGGCAGCCCCGTGAACCAGACGGGCCTCGACCTGGCCAGCGGTTGGAATCTCAGCGGTGCCGAGAGATCCTGGCTGGTCCCTGCCGATGCCCGGATCGTCGTCACTCCGACCTACTGGGACGCCACGCTTCTCCGCTACCAGGCCGCCAGCCGCTTCTACCCCGGCTACGGGTACTGGATCTACGCCTCCGAGAGCGCCGTCGTTCCTCTCTCGGCCCGGTAGGGGTTCACGCCGTGAGCTCGGCCAGGACGGCGATGACGGCCTCCTGGAGGCGTTTCTCGATCTCCGGCTGCCAGACCGCCTGCATCCGGAACATGCGGTTGGCAGTGGCCTCGTAGCCGCCCTCGGCGAGGATTTCGGCGGTGGGGAGATAGCCCACGGAGCCGTCGGTGTAGCCGAGGGCCAGTGTGCTGGCGGCGGGGGAATGGGCGCGGATGAAGGAGGCGTAGGCCACGCAGGCCTCGCCGCCGAGTCCCACCAACGTCGCCTCGCCAAGGCGCAGCCCGGCCACCGGGACCGGCCAGAGACGGCCATCTGCGACGGGGCCTTCGCAGATGCGGAGCGTGGTCCGCAGGGGCGCGGCAGTCACGGACTGGGCGGTCTCCCAAGCCTGGGCCAGGGCGTTGGCGGCAACCTGGCCGTGCGCCTCGACCTCCGTGAAATCGTCCCGCGTCCGATAGGGGTTCTGGTCGCCGCCGCAGCCCTGGGCAAAGAGGAAACGGCAGTTGGGCAAAGTCTCCTCGGCAAAGGTGCGCGCCAACCCCATCCATTCGGCGGAGAGTTGTAGGTTCCGACCGCCCAGCGTGGTGCCGTGCATGGGTACGCTGAACAGCCCAACCGCCGTCCGGCCTGGCCGGTCGAAGGCCCACAGAGTCAGTTCCCGCAAGGTGGGGCCGGTCGGGTTGGGGCCCAGCTTGATCGTGCCGTCGGGCTGGCGCTGGCGACGGTTGCCGCCGATGTCCAGAGGGGCGCTTCCCACGCGCAGAGTGGCGGGCGCGGCGTCGTCCCGCGCCATGACCACGACCTGGGCCGTGCGCTCGACGAGGGTGCGCAGGTAGTCCAGATTGACGGTGGGCAGATCGGGAACCCGGACCACGCTCGGTCCCGCGTGGGTGTGGGACGTGTTCAGGATGATCTCGTGGTCCGCCAACCCGGTCTCGGCCTGGATGGCTGCGCGCAGTTCCCCCACGATCTCCGCGTCGTAGGAGGAGAGGTCGTGGGCGACCACGACGGCCCGGGCCGCCCCGGATTCCAGCCAGAGGGCGGCGGCGGAGAGCGGATCGTGGACCGCTACCGCGCCCTCCTTGCGGGCCGCGTAGCCCATCATCCGGCAACCGAGGGGAGGGGTGGTGTCCACCCGCGCATAGCCGACACGCAGATCGTCCATGGTCCGTCTCCTGGCAGAGAGTCGCAGGAATGCCTACCCCTACAGCAAAGCCTCTCGTGCCGCGCTTTGCAAGCGGCGCGGGCGTGGTACAGTCTGCCTGTCCGGAAGTTGTGTTCCGTCCCAGGCGCAAACGGTCCCGAGGAGACCCACCATGGACAAGGTACGCATTGGCATCGTCGGTTGCGGCGGCATGGCGAAGAGCCACGCCAGCCGGTTCAGCATGATTCTGGATCAGGTGGAGATCACGGCGGTCTGCGACATTCTGCTCGACCGCGCCCAGGCCGTGGCCGAATACCTGCCCACGCCACCCTTCGTCACCCCCGACTACCGGGAGATGTACGACCACGTGGACGCCGTCCTGCTCGTCCTGCCCCACCACCTGCACTACCAGGCCACGCTCGATTTCCTGCGGGCCGGAAAGCATGTGCTGGTGGAGAAGCCCATGGCCAACAGCGAGCAGGAATGCCGCGAGATGATCCAATGCGCCAAGGACTGCGACCGCGTCCTGATGGTGGCCTACTGCATGCGCTTCCATCCCCTGGTGCTGAAGATGAAGGAGTTGCTGGACAACAAGACCTACGGCGATGTCTTCCAGCTCTCCATGTGGACCGAGCAGCTCACCAAGTACCCGCCGGACCATTGGGCCAGCAGCGCCAAGACCCTCGGCGGCGGCCAGCTCTTCAGCCACGGCTGCCACTACATCGACCTGATGCTGTGGATGCTGGGCAAGCCGGTCTGGGGTACCCACTTCGGCACCAACTACGGCACGCCCTGGATGGAGCGCGAAGGCACCAGCAACGTCACCATCGAGTTCGAGGGCGGCATCATGGGCTACCATATGGGCACCTGGGGGGCGCGCGGCACCCGCCTGCGCTATTCCTTCCACGCCCACTGCACCGAAGGCATGCTCGAAGCGGCCATCAGCCGGGGGCAGCTCATCCTCCACTCCAAGCACGCCGTCCACGATCCCAACAAACCCAACGCCCCGCAGAACGAACAGGTCCTGCTGGAAATCCCCAACGCCAAACCCACCGAGGTGGAGATGGCCCACTTCGTCGAGTGCATCCGCACCGGCAAGAAGCCGTTGACCGACCCCGTCGGCAGCCTGGAAGGGCTGCAGGTCATCTGGAAGCTCTACGAAGCGGAAGAGACCCACCAGCTGGCTGATTTGCGCGGCATGGGTCTCGGCTCCCTGCCGCTGTAGCCTCCCAACGAAAAGCCCCGGTCGGGAGACGACCGGGGCCTTGGGGAATCAGCGGGGGATCAATCCACCGGCGGGGCGGGAGGCAGGGGGCGGACCCAGATGTTGCGGTAGCGGACCGGGTTGCCGTGATCCTGGAGGCAGATGGGGCCCTTGGGACCGTGGGGGCTGTACTTGGCCAGGTTCTTGTGGGCCGTACGGCCGATCAGGGCCACGTGGTTGTGGACCAGCACGCCGTTGTGCAGCAAGGTGATGTAGGCGGGGCTTTCCAGCTTGCCGTCCTTGAAGACGGGGGCGGTGAAGATGATGTCGTAGCTCTGCCATTCCCCGGGGGGGCGGCAGGCGTTCACTTCGGGGGGCATCTGCCCATAGATCGAGGCGGTCTGGCCGTCGGCGTAGGTCTTGTTCTCGTAGCAGTCCAGCACCTGGATCTCGTAGCAGCCCATGAGGAAGACGCCGCTGTTGCCCCGGCCCTGGGATTCGCCCTTGGGGGGATTGGGGGAGGCCCATTCGACATGGAGCTGGCAATCGCCGAACTCCTCCTTGGAGCGGATCTGGCCGCCCTTGTTGGCCACTTCCATGTAGCCGTTTTCGAGCTTCCAGGTGGGTTCGCCCTTGGGGCCTTGCCAGTGGGAGAAGTCGGTGCCGTCGAAGAGCACGACCGCATCGGAGGGGGCCGAACCATCGGTGCCGGGGGTGACGATGGCGGGATGGGGACGGCGGTTGTCATGGACCCGCCACTCGGTGCCGGGAATCATGGCGGTATCGTCATAGCCGGGTCCCACGATGGGCCGGGGATCGACGGGCGCCGCCGGCGCCGCCGGCGCGGCTTCCTGGCCGATGGCCAGGCCAAAGGGGGTCAGGAGACAGAGTGCCAACCACAGATTCGTCTTCATGCACAGCACCTTCCGTCGATGGGATTCGCGTACTGGTCTAGCCAATCTCGGCCCCGCTGGCCATCTCGCCATCCGGCGTCAGCAGCCGCAACGCCTTGCCCGCACGGGCGGCAAGCAACATGCCATTGGATTCGAGGCCAAACAAGCGGGCAGGCTTCAGGTTCGCCACCAAGACGACGGTCTTGCCGACGAGTTCCTCGGGGGAGTAGTACTTGGCGATGCCGGCCACCACCTGGCGCATCTCCGCGCCCACCTGCACCTGGAGCTTGAGCAGCTTGTCCGCCCCTTCCACCCGTTCGGCCTCGCGGATCAGGGCCGTGGCCAGTTTGACCTTGGTGAAGGTGGCGAAGTCGATGAGCTGGACTCCGGCCGGTGCCTGTTCCTTGGCCTTGGCGGGCTTGGCGGCCGGGGGCTCCGGCTTCTTGGCGTCGATCCGGGGGAACAGCGTCTCGAGCGGGCCCAGTTCGGCCCCCGCGACGAGCCCGTTCCAGACGGCCAGGGTTTCCAGATGGGGTTCGAGCTGGTTCTCGGGCAGACCGAGGGCGGCGCGCAGGGCGCGCATCTTCTCGGGCATGACCGGGTAGAGCAGGCCGGCGACGATACGCAGGCACTCGCCCGCGCTGCACAGCACCCGCGCTAGTTCGGCCTGCCGGGCCGGGTCCTTGGCCAGGACCCAGGGCTGCATCCGGTCGAAGTAGCGGTTGGCGGCGCGCACGGCACCGAGCACCTCGGCCACGCCGCGGTCAAGCTGCATGGCGTTCAGGTAGTCGCGCATGTGGTTGACGGCACCGAGGGTGGCAGCGATGAGCTCTTCCTCGTCGGCCCCGGCGGCGGGCGCGGCCGGTACCTTGTCGGCGAAGCTGCGGGCCATCATCTTGACCACGCGGCTGGTGAGGTTGCCGAGGTCGTTGGCCAGGTCGGCGTTGTAGCGGGTGACGAAGGCCTCCTCGGTGAAGCTGGCATCCTGGCCGAGGGTCATTTCGGCCATCAGGAAGTAGCGGAAGGCATCCACCCCGTAGGTATCGGCCATCTCCATAGGGTTGACCACGTTGCCGAGGGACTTGCTCATCTTGTCCCGTCCCACCAGCCACCAACCGTGGGCGAAGATGGTGCGGGGCAACTCGACGCCCATGGCCTTGAGCATGGTGGGCCAGTAGACCGTATGGGTGGTGAGGATGTCCTTGCCGATCAGATGGTAGCTGGCGGGCCACCAGGCCGCGAAACGGGCCTCGTCGGCTCCGTAGCCCACGGCGCTGATGTAGTTCACCAGGGCATCGAACCAGACGTAGGTCACGTAGTCCTGGTCGAAGGGCAGGTCGATGCCCCAGCTCAGGCGGCTCTTGGGGCGGCTGATGCAGAGGTCGCCCAGGGGCTGGCGGAGGAAGCCCAGGGTTTCCTGGCGGCGGTGTTCGGGCTGGATGAACTCGGGGTGCTCCTCGATGTGCCGCACCAGCCATTCCTGGTACTTGCCCATGCGGAAGAAGTAGTTCTTCTCCAAGAGCTTCTCCACGGCCCGGTTGCAGTCGGGGCACTTGCCGTCCACAAGGTCCTTCTCCATGAAGAACCGCTCGCAGGGGACGCAGTACCAGCCGACATACTCGTCGGCGTAGATCTCGCCCCGGTCCCAGAGGTCCTGGAGAATGGCCTGCACCACCCGCTTGTGGCGGGGCTCGGTGGTGCGGATGAAATCGTCGTGGGTGATGTCGAGCTTGGTCCACAGCTCCTGGAAACGGACGACGGTCTGGTCGCACTGTTCCTGGGGGGTGATGCCGTGGGCCTGGGCGGCCTGTTGGACCTTCTGGCCATGCTCGTCGGTGCCGGTCAGGAAATGGGTCGGTTCGCCCAGCAGGCGGTGGTAGCGGGCCAGCACATCGGCCAGGATCGTCGTGTAGGCGTGGCCGATATGGGGCTTGTCGTTCACATAGTAGATGGGGGTCGTGACGTAGAAATGTTCGGGCTTCATCGCTCGCTCGTCCTCAGAAATCAGCCAGCAGGAGAGAATCGCGTCCGCCGCAAAGGGACGCAGGGCTCTATGGCGCGGAACCGGGGGCTGGACCGTCGGGAGGGGCGCTAGACGCGCATCTGGCCGCCGATCTCGCGGTTCCAGAAGAGCACCACTGCCACCAGGCCGAAGAAGCCGATCACCAGAGCCACATACAGACCGCCCAGGGCCAGATAGGCGCCCGGCACCCGCTTGTTCGCCGCCAGTGCATCCGCCATCCAGAACAGCTGCCAGTTGGGCACACAGGCGTAAAGCACGCTCGCGGTGCGCCAGCCGCCCTGCGGGAACGGCGCCAGGTAGGTGCCGCCAACCGGGGTCCGTGGGCGATGGGGCGAACGGCGGAACACGACCGAGACGAAGCCTTTGCCGTCCTTCTGGGGCTGCTGCCATTCGTTCTTGATCGTCGCTATGGTCCACTTCCCGGTGTCCGGGGTGTACTGGGCCATCAAGCGGGGCGGGGCGACGAGGTCCGAAAGCTCGCGCTTCCAGCCCGCGACATCCTGCCACGCTTCCTCCGGTTTGTCGCCCAGGGCGGGCAGGG
>QKCY01000074.1 GCA_003245525.1 Victivallales bacterium
CGGAACTGCACCACCGCGCCTGCCGCCGTCGCCCCAAGTTTGGCCTTAACAGTCACCTGCCTGCGATTGGTGTTGTCGTCTGGCGTTGTTTTGCCAGGAAAGATACGCTGGCCATTCGTGCTGCCATCGCTCGGGTTCGTGTTGGCGGTGAGCGGACTATCCATGGCGACCCATGTCGTACTCTTCACGTCCGTAACGGTGAGGTGGAGAGTGTCCCGGTGCACTTCGAGGCCATAGGGGTCCGTATAGCTCAGAACCAGCTCTGCCTCACCCTCTGCCAGACCCTCGACGAAAACAGAGCCGGTCAGATCCCTCAGCGCTTCGATTTCGTCGTTGAACATGGTGGGCGTCCCCGAAAGCGGCCCGATCAGCCACTGCCAGTAGGTATGCGTTGGCCCCTGCAGGAAACAGCCCATCGTGTCCAGCGGGTAGCGTTTGCTGCAGACTCTGACCTTGTCGGCTCCGGCAGTCAGCTTCAGAGTCACAGTTCCGCATTCTATGCTCCGTGCTGCCCCAAGGAGGGCAACGGTCTTGATATCGTCGTCGACCGATCCGCAACTCTCTGGGAACTCATTGTCATCTTGGTCTATGACTCCGTCCTGATCGTTATCGTTGTTGTTGACAAACAGGACCAGGCCGGGGGCCACTCCTTCCAAGATGTCATCCATGCAAGGGTTCACGGTCTGGATATCCATCTGGGGAGTCGTCACCCTTATTTCGTCAGAGGCATTGTTGTACGACACCCTTATGGTCCCCTTTGTCCAAGGGGAGAATCCCTCCAAGTACACGTCAATTTGGAAAGCGGCCTTGGTGTCGGGGACCGCCCACACGACCGGGCCTTCGGGGGCTTGGGCAGCCGTCTCGCCCGGGGATGGTGGCAATGGGGCCTTCGTCTGACTTGCCCATGCGTGTACGCAATAAGGCAGGGTCAGCGTGACGTTTCCTCCGCACGCAGAGTCGATCACGATGGACAACTTCCGCAGGTCCGGATCATTGGCTGACAGGGAACTCTCGGCGAGATCGGCCACACCATTGGCGCCGCCGGCATTGTCGTTGTTGTTGACGGGAAGAAATGCCCCGGGGGTGTTGTCGGACTTGTAACCTGAGGGTTCGCTGGGCGACCATTCAGGCTTCTCCTTGGGCTTCAGAGAAGCGTCTGGGATGAAGCTAGACGACGTATAGAAGAACCTGAGATCAAGTGCCTTCCGGCCGTCTGCGTTCGTGGCCAGGATGCGCGGGTTGGCCCCGTCACGGCGGAGGTCAGCACCACTGGCTGTCTCGCCGGTGAAAACCACACGGGAAAGGCCAAGGACGCCATCCTCGGAAGTGACCGTGCATAGCTTGTCCTGCCGGTGGGTGGCAACCGTCGTGTGAGTCGAGTCGGTCCAGATAGCGGAACTGCCATGGGAGGCGCTCCCTATTTTGGTGAGGTCCTTCATGGCAATCATGTCGACGGAAGTTGGATCGGGAGCATCAGCATCGGTCGTCAGTTGGTACTCGCAATCGAAGTCGATGGCCGTCGAGGTGCTCGCGGGGTCATACTGCCACCAGATGTCGTGGTTGCCGATCCGCACTTTGTAATGATCGCTTTGGCCATCGTGGGTTTTGGCGTAGAAGTGGTCGCCACTGTAGTTTTCGACATAGGCGTCGATGTCGAAGGAGAAGGTCCCGCGGTCCATGGTAAGGACGTACATCGGGTAGTTTGGGTCTGGGACCCAAGTCCCGTCCCAGGTGATGGGGTAGGTGATGCCGCCGCCGTAGCCTTCGACATCCACATGGGGGTCGCTGGGATAGGGGCGGGTGTCGCCCCAGGCGGTTGGTGCCGCCCACAGGCGAACCCGGATGGGAGTAGTGGTGTCCCAGTATTCGACATCGGCCCCAAAGGAAGGGCTGCTCAGCGCACCGGTTCCGTCAGGATCGAAACAGAATGCATCCTGGTCGTGGGCGGCGTCGACAGGGGTGTCCACCGCGTAGTAGTCCGAGATGTAGACATTCTTGACGGTCACGGTGTGAACCTTGCCCGTGGCAGTCCCATTGGTCATGCCGTCCGGCGGCGAGCCGAACTCGTGGACATAGTCCTCTATAGCCGGATCCGGATTGATATCGGTGCCGTCGCCATGGGGGTCGTCAACTCTCATGTAGGCGTACAGCGAAAAATCCTTGTTGGGCAGGGGGACAGTGTTCCAGCGGAATCTCAAAAAATGGGTGGTGTCATAGGTGTTCTGCACGGTATTCGGATCTACCTCAGGATCCAAGTGGTCCTCAAGGTTGGTTCCCGAGACATCGGTATCATAAAGGACGATGGCCCCCGTGTCAGCGTTCCACGCCCAGACCACGAGGCGATGCAGATAGTGGCAGTACATGTCGGAGTATGTGGCTTTGACCTTCACCCAGCGCTCGCCGCCGGTGAATGCTCCATTCTGCTTGTCGAGACCTGTCACATCGATTCCTAGGGTACTAGAAGAGATGGGGGACAAGACGAAATCCTGTTCCACATCACCACCGGGACCGAGGGTGACTTGTGCATGTTGTTGTTCGTACGTGTAACTCCAGGCATACACAGTGTAAGTGTCCGGCCAGAGGCCTGAGTAGGAGTACTCGCCGTTCTCGTAGTCCACGTCGTCTTGGTAAGACTCGAAGCCATAATAGCTATCCGCCTCCAAGCTGATATATGCCTCGTCCCAGTTCCTCGTGTTCAGAGCGCCGCCTCCGGATTTGGTCACAGTCCCGTGGATCCTGCCGGTGTCTCCACAGGCGAGAACGAGGGGTACGAGAACAAGGGCAAGGGCGGCAAAGAGAGCGGCAATACAGAGGTACTTCTTCGTGTTCACGGTGCGCTCCTCGGTCTGGTACTATGAACCCTTCCACGGGAGTTCTGGCTGTGCAAGAATCCGTTGAGTCAGGTCAACTTGCCTTCCCTTAGGAGTGTTGGCAGTGTTACATCTTGGTGGAATCCGAAGAAGCCTGCGATTGGTCGGGACGAGCGACATGTTTGTGGGTCGATTCCCGGAGCGCATCGAGCGCACGCTTTTCGCGGACACGCAGGGCACTTTGAGTGATGCCCAGAGCGGCGGCTGCCTCGGGACGGGTGTAGCCCTTCAACCAGACCAACTCCAATACGTCTCGCAGGGCTCGCGTGAGTTTGCCCAAACCAGCAGAGGACAGACGATCCCGCAGAGTAACCGCGTCAGGTTGCCCAGCCGTGGGCTCGGACTGAGGTAGTTCGGGAGTATGATCTGAGAGTTCGACGAAGTTCAGGTTGCAGACCGCACGGCGGTGGGCGCACACGAGAGTATTGGCGATACCAAGAAGGAAGGCGCGGGGATTCCTGGCATCTGCCCGGCGTTTCCAGAGGGTGAGGTAGGATTCCTGGGCCAAGTCTTCGGCCTCCGTGACTGGGATTCCCTTGCGCAGGATGAAGTGCAGAAGATCATTCTGGGTTTCGCGGACGAAGTGTTCGAACCCGGCTTCGGTACGGAGGTCTCGTGGGATAATAGGATTGTCGTCTCTCTCCGGCACGGCTATTCCTGGGCGGTGGACTTGAGGCCGAAGGCCAGCAGGGTCCCGCCATCGGAGAATTGGCAGGAGGCGAGGATGCGGGAATCCTCGTGCCGGAGAGGCACCGTAGCACCATCAAGGCGTTCGGCCGCCACCACGACAACACCGGGAGGCGGATGAAGTTCCACCTCGAAGTCGCAGGGACTCGGTTCAACGGGCAAGGGAATCTCCAGCCGATGCGCCCTCGGATGCACGTACTGGGGATGGAGGACGACAACGAAAAGGTGGTCTTTCGCCAGGAAGGCAGTACAGGGCACTGAAACGTCGGCTGGTTGCTTGCCAGCGACTTTGTCGGTAGAGGTGGCGGAGGCGACCGTCACCCAGTCCGCCGGCTGGGTCCGGGGGAGCTCGTCGGCATACCGGAGGATGTTGCCGGCGAAGATGCCGAGACGGTCCCGATAGGGAATAGAGGCAAGGTCGCCACGCCAGGCGATGCCCTGGAAACCGCTGCCGATGGCAGCAAGGGCAAACCACTGCACTTCCTCGAAGGTTGGCTGCCGTCCGCCGAACCGGTACTCCTCGCCATTGAGCTCGATGCAGGCAATGAGCTGGCGGTCGGGGGCGGCGAGGCGGATATCCTGAAGCTGCATGAGCAATGCATGGGACGTGCCTGTCCAAGGCGGTTCGCCAATGGCAGCCCTCCGGTTGGAGTCATGCACGAAGGGATTGATGCAGACCCGGTCGACCATCGGGGCGAGTTCGCGCAGGGTTTCGAGTTGGTTCTCACGGCAGACCCAGATGGTGGCGGGAATGGGGGGACGGTACTGGGCGACGAGGCGGATGAGCTCGGCGGTCGCTTCGGCTTTGGGGCCATGGGCATGGGCGGGGCAGAGCATGAGCATGCCTTGCTCGGGCGAAGAGAACCACGCTTCGGGACGGATCAGGAAGGGAAGGGTGAAAGGACGCGGAGCACGGTAGCCGACCAAGGGAATGGTGGGAGTGGTCGGCTGCCCCGAGGCACTCCGACCGGATAAGGTGAAGAGAAGGATTGCGGCGATCAGCAAGCGGAGGGATCGTGGCAGGGGAACGGGAAGGGACCTGATGGACCCAACGGGCGGGGGAAGAACAGGATGGACCGCGCTCTGCCCTCTGCGGGTACCGGGTTTGCGGAAGCTGGTGGAGCCGGGATGGTTCATCGCAGGTAACCCAGGGCCTTGAGTTGCTGGAGGTGCTTCTGGTCGAGAACAGGCACGGCGCCGGCGGTGGCATCCTGCAGCAGGTGGGCGCGGTCCATCTCCTCGGTCCACTGCCGGAGGGGGGGGAGAAGGGGGAACGGCTGGTCGCGCAGGGGGGCGTTCTCCCCCGGATCGTTGGCGAGAGCGAAGGCGGTGTAGGTGTCGGCGAGGCGGTCGTGGACGAGCTTGCGGTCGGGCAGACGGGCTCCCTTGAGGTCGGTGTGGGAGTTGGTCTGGGCTTCGAGGAAGGCGATGCGCGGGGGGAAGGCAGCCGTGGGGTCGCGGAGGACGGGGGCGAGGGAGCGGCCGAGGCATTGGTGGGGAATGGGGACGCCGGCCAGGTCCAGGAGGGTGGGCATGACGTCGATATGGGAGGCCTGGTGGGGAAGGACGGTGCCGGGAGGGAACTGGCCGGGATAGCGGATGAGGAGGGGGACATGGACCTGCTCGTCGAACAGGTTGTCGCCGTGGAGAAAGCCGTCGTGGTCCCAGAACTCCTCGCCGTGGTCGGAGAGGACGAGGACGACCGTGTTGTCGTGCAGACCGAGGCGGTCGAGGGTGGCCAGGACCTTGCCGATGTGCTCGTCGGTGTTGCGGATCTCCCCGTCGTAGAGGGAGACGATCTGCTTCTTTTCGGCGGGGGTGTAGGGATGGGCCGGGCCGCGCGGGTAGATGCCGACACCGATCTCGGGGCTGACGCCGTAGTCCCCGAACATGGTATTGTAGGGGGCGGGAGGCACGTAGTCGGCATGGGGGTCGAAATAGAGGAGGAAGAGGAAGAAGGGCTTGTCCGCCCCCTGCTGTTTGGCGAGGAAGCCCTCGGCGAAGCGGTTGACCATGGGGCTGGTGACACCGCCCCGGCCGAGCTCCTCGTTCGGCGGCGCAGCAGCCCCGGGACCGTCGGTGGCGTCGCCGAAGAGGTCGAGGTCGGCGGAGAGCATGACGGTGAAATCGTCGTACACCTCGAAGCCATCGGCATAGCCGAACTTGGAGTGGACGAGGGGGTTGGTGGTGACGCCGGCGGTCCGGTAGCCCGCGTCCCGGAGCGTGCTCGCCAGGGTGGTGACGCCCTTGGCGAAACGGCACTGGGTGTTGACGATGTTGTGCTGGGACGGGTAGAGGCTGGTGAACATGCTGCCGACGGAGGGCATGGTCCAGGAGGAGACGGACATCATCTGCTCAAGGCGGACCCCCTCCGTGGCCAGGTGGTCGAGACTGGGGGTGGTGGGGCGGCTGTAGCCGTAGCAGCCGACATGGTCGGCCCGCAAGGTGTCGATCATGATGAAGAGGATGTTGGGGCGGACGGCAGGTTCGGCGGCGGGCGAGGGCCCTGCCATCCCCAGCAGGGCCAGGCAGAAGGGGAGCCAGAAAGTGGGGGAGTGGGCGGTCATTCGGTGGCCTGGGGAATCTGCTGGAGGATCTGTTTCGCCTTGGCGGCGCAGGGGTTGGTGGGATAGGCCTGGACCAGGGCTTCGAGCGTGGCCCTGGCCTCGGGGTACTTCTGTCGGGAGAGGTCGATCCAGCCGAGCAGGAGGGCGGCGCGGGGCGCCTCCTCCGTGGCGGGGAAGTCGTGGACGATGGTGGCTAGATGGGTGTGAGCCTGGTCCTGCTCCCCCCGCTTGATATGGCAGAGGGAGAGGGCGAGGAGGACGGCGGGACTCGGCTTGGCGTCGGGGAACTGCGCGCGGTAGCGGGTGTGCAGTTCCTGGGCGAACTCGAAATCGCCCCGGCGGTAGCAGTGCAGAAGACAGGCCGCATAGGCGTTGGCCACGGTCTGGGGACCGCTCTTGCCCATGGCGTCCAGGCAGGCGGAAACCGCATTGCGGTCGGCCTTCGTGGAATCGGCGTCGGTGAGGGCCAACAGGGGGAGGTAGGCCAGGATGGCATCCTGGGTGGTCAGCCGGTCAGCCAGCGCCAGTGCCGCAGCCCGGGCCTTGGCATAGTCGGCTTGCTGGACGAGAGCGGTGATCTGCTCCCACTGATTGCGGACCAAGGCGTTCTCCACGGTGGCGCTCCGGGCGTCGGCCAGCGAGGTGAAGTCAAGCGCCAGCGCATCCCGGGCAACGGCCGACGCTCCGGGCATGGCAACCGCGCCAGCGGCGGAAGACTGGCTGCCGATTCTGACGGCAGACGATCCGGCCCGGGCAAAAGTCCAAGGAGTGGCACCCTGGGTGCTCCCGCGTTCGGGAGCGATCCGGATGGCTTGGCCTTGGTCGCGCTGGCTGGTGGAAGCAAGATTGGCGGATGCCGCCGCCGTTCGCGACAGGGACGGCAGGGAGACGGTGAAAACCTCCGGCGGCGGGGAGAAGAGCGACGGGGCGGAGGGGGAGGCGACCGAGGCCGGAACGATGGAGACCGTCCCGCCGACCGTGCTGCGGGACACTCCCGGAGACGTCACCGGTACCGAGGCAACGTCTGGGGAGGCACCACCGGTCGTCGTCGCCAGACCACCCTCGGAGGCTGCCGTTGCCGGATTCCCCCCGATGCTGGTGGCAGCCGACGCCGTCCGGGCGGAGGAGAGACCGAAATCAATGGCCCCCGTCGAGCGGGAGGGCACCGGTTCCTGGCGGTCGCCGCCACCTTCCTCCGGAGCTTTCGGCTGGGTTCTGCGGGAGCCGAACAGATCGATGCTGCCGCTCCTGACGGACGGGGCCGCGCCGGTACCGGCATCGCCGGCCTGGGGTGCAGACACGTTGCGGGCGGAGGGGTGGAAGGACGTGATGGTGACAGATTCCCGGTCCATGGCGCGCTTCGCGGGAAGAGCCTCGGCAAGGGGAGACTGGCCCCCGTCTGAAGCTTTGCCGATCACTTGGTTCCAGGTTGCCGCTTGGCTGCCCAACAGCTGGCGGAGCGTTGCCGGGAGACTGCCGCCCGCTTTCTCCCGCAGGTAGTCCGCCGCCTGCGTCGGTTGGATTCCCGCGCGCCTCAGGATCGCCAGCAGGCAGTCGGCCGCCTGCCCGGCATAGGGTTGGTCGGTCGTCCGGGCCGCGAGCCTGGCCAGGTCGAGGAGATAGTAGTCCCCGGCATCGGGGTCGGAGAGGGCCACCGACACGAGTGCCGCCGTCGCCTTGGCCCGCCAACTGGCGGTTTCTGCGCAGTCGTCGGCCATGGCGGCGATGGTGTCGTTGTCGCCTTCGCGCAGGAGCCATGCGGGAGTCGGTGCCAGCCATAGTCCCGTGTCGTTGGCCCGAGGGAGATTCAGGCTTCCCCCCCACTGAGCCAGCATGCCGGGATCGCTGAGCTCGCCATCCTGTGTCCCTCCCCCATGGGCTCCGGCACGGACTAGCCAGGCAAAGGCTTCCGCCGGGACCTCCGCCTGCCATTGGCCTTGGCGGTTGGCGGCGGCGAACACCAGGCGCGGGGAGCGGCCGAGGACCGGTCGCGGCGTCTTGGTGTCGATCTGGACGACGCCCGGGGTGGGCTGCCCTTCGAGGTAGAGCGCCCCCCGAAGCTGGCACGCGGAGACCAGGCTGACTTCGGTGGATTCCGCCGCCTCGAGCTCGGCGAGTTCGAGCGGCAGGAAGCCGGGGGCATGGAAGGAGGCCGTGTGGTTCGGGGCCGCATGCCGCGTCTTCAGGGCGACCCGGCCCAAAGCGCCCGTCTCCCCCGACACGCGCGCATTGAGGTCCTCGTAGTCGATGGTGACTTGGCAGGCCGGCACGGGTTCTCCGTCCCGGTCCCGGACGACAAAGGCGAACTCCTTCTCCGGGGCATCCTCGGCGGGAGGGGTGCCGTCAGCGAGAAAGGCGATGGGTAGCAGCGAGAGGGTGGCCGGCATAGCTCCCTGGCTCGCCGCCCAGAGCTCGACCTTCACGCCGAGCACGGCGTCGAACTCCCCGAGCGTGCGGAGGTCGAGAAGATGGGGTTCGCCCGGCTGGCCGCCGGACAGCTCGTCGGGGGCGAGAACCCCGCGCATCTTGGTGTTCGTCCCGTCGCTTTCGCGCAGCAGGAGGGAGACAAGGTAGCCCTGGGAGTCCGGCGACAGCCCGGTCGCCTGGACGCGGAGGCAGACAACGGGGAACGAGGGCACGCTGACCGGTTGGTCGAAGGGACGCCACCAGACCGCGCACTGCCCAGGGCAATGCACCTCGAAGGTGCGGGTCCGGTCCGTGGCCGCTGTTGCCGCCCGCAGGGTGCCATAGCCTTCCTGGGCCCAATGCGGGCGGGCCTCCCAGATGGTGTCGACGGCAATGGTCGTGGCTTGATGGGGAGGCAAGGCCATTTCCGGAATCGCCGGCTCCGCTCCACTCCAGGCGCCCAGGGAGAGCGCCAACACGGCGATGCCTAAGGTCTGGCCGGTCAGGGGAATCGGTCTCTGCCAGTTCATATCCTTGCCTCCCTCGGTCTTGCATGGACACGCCTACTTCAGAAACGGTGCCCTCGGATCAGCCAGGTCGTCGTCGGTGCCCGCCTTGCCGTCCTGGCCTTCCTTCCCGAACTTGAGGAACTGGGCGAGGCGCTCGCCGTCGGCGGGATTGCCGCTGAGCTGGATCAGCACGTTGGTCATGTCGCCCACCACCAACTGCAACGGCTCCGGCTGCATGGGTGCGAGGGAAAAGGCCTCGCCCAGTAGCTTCAGGGCCTGCTGCGGCTCGTCCAAGTAACGGTACAGCATGGCCTGGGCGCGCTTGTCCTCCCAGGTGCTCTTCCAGTTGCCCGCAATGGCTTCCTGGTAGGCGCTGACCGCCTCCTGAGACAGCTCGGCCTTCGCTGCCGGGAACGGATTCACGGTATCGTCCTCGGTACCGGCCTTGCCGTCGGGACCGACCGTGCCGAACTTCACATAGTCCAGGAAGCGGTTTGCCCGGGCAATACTGCCATCCATCTGCTTGAGTATCCCCGCGATGTCGTCCACCAGCGCGTCGAAGCGGTCGGTGGGACAGGTCTGGTACAGCGTTCCCATGGCCGCAGCGGCCTTCTCCTTCTGGCCGGTCTGGACGTAGGCCAGGACAATCGCCTTCTGCAACTCGTGGCAGCGGGCCGGATCGCGGATCACGGTCGGAATGCACATGGCGGCCATCTGCGCGACCTGTTCGGCCTCTTCCGCCTTGGTGACGTTGGGCAGGACCCGGGTGCGGAAAAGACCGAGGACAGCGCCGTCGGCCTTCCCGTCGGGCTTGGCTTTCGAGGTGTCCCAGAGGCGCATGGTATCCACCCAGCCGGTGGCAACCCGGCCCCAGTTCCCGTCCGCCTTGGCCCCGGCCACCATCGCGTCCGTGATCTGGGTGCAGAGCCAGGTGTTGAGGGTCCCCACCGTCCGGTCGGTCTGGATCACTTTGTGGGCGAGGTCCGCCGCCTCGACCATCTTCCCGTTCTTGCACAGATGGTCGATCTTGACGACGTACATGCCGGCGCCACCGATCGGCTCCCCCTGCGTATAGGCCAGGAGCTTGTCCACGATCTGCGCCGCCCCGTCGCGGTTCTCGGCCTTCCAGGCGTCCCAGATGGCCGCCTGGCACCCCGTGACGAGGGCTTTGGCCCCCTGGAGATTCGGTTTGAGCAGCAGGGCGTCCAGGCCCTTGAGCATGGTGTCCACATCAACGGGGTCCAGCTTCTCGCACGCATAGACCAGACTCTTGTAGCAGGTTGCCGCCTGGTCTTCGGTGAGCCCGTCCAACTGCGTGGCAAGCAGTTGCATGTTCCGGTCCCGCGCCTTCTCCCACTGCTTGGCCTTCGCCTCGGCGGCCGCCTGGGCGATTTCGCCCGCGACATCGGCGGCCGGCAGCAGAGCGCTGGCCAGGCCACAGAAAAGGGCCAGGAACACGGCTTTCGTCCGGATTGCTAGGGAATTGGGTGCCATTACTCTTCTCCTTTTGGCTTTGGGTGGAACAAGGGGTGCACTCGGCGTGCTGACGGCTACTTGGTGTTGGTTGCGAGGAACGGTGCTCTGGGGTCGGCGATGTCGCCGTCGGCGACGGGCGCTGCCGGAAGCGGGGCGTAAGCAAGGCAGCAACCGAGGGCCAGGCTGGCGGCCCGATGGCGGAGGGACGCGGACAATGGCATGGGACTCTCTCCTTGCTTGGACGGACCTAGTTGGGCAGCAGGCGCTCGATGGCTGGATCGTTCCGGAACTTGAGACGGATGGCGCGCAGCTCTTCGGCGGCCCCGCTGGCGTTGCCGAGCACGCGGAGAAGCCGCACATGGGCGGCGCAGATCTGCGGGATGTCGCACGCTGCCGCCGAGCAGGTCCCGGCCAGCCGCTGGGCCAGTTGCTGGCGGAAGGCCGCCGTCTCCGGCGACGGGGTCACCCAGTATTGGCCGGAGAGCGTGCTCTGCACCTCCTGCCAGAACCGGTCGGCGTTGGCCTCGGGGGCCAGGCGGATCTGGTCGACACCGGCCAGGAAGGCCGCGACCGCCTCGTCGTAGCGCCGCTGGAGCACCAACTGGTGGGCCAGTTCGGCATGGTGGTCGAGATTGTCGGGCTCCTGGCGGACCATGGACTCGTAGTAGTCCACCAATGCGTCCGGAAGATCGATATGCACCGGGCGGGGAGCCGGACCGGGTTGCAGGTCGATCTCCCGCTCCACGGCAGTGCATCCCCCCCGACTGAGCGCCAGCATGTGCGTCCCGGGGCACAGCCCGGCAAGAAGAAGCGGAGTGCGCCCGCGCACTTCCCCATCCAGCCGCACCTCGGCTTCAGGAGGGGTAGAGGTAACCTCGATGGCCGCCAGTTGGTCCGACTGGCCAAGGTCGACCCAGATCTCGCCAGCCATGGTTTTCGCCTTCTCCCGGTTCAGCCGGAGCTGCCAGGCGGAAAACCCGGGACTGGTGACGCGCAGCCGCATCCAGCCGGGAGGGACTTCCACCGTGCAGGGCAAGGGTTCGCCAGGGATGCCATCCACCCAGAGAATAGCGTCCGGTTGGCTGCACCGGACAATCAGCGGGCAAGACGGTGCGATCCGCGCGGTCGGCCTCTCCTGGAGCCCCAGCAGCCGGACTCCGCCAACGGCAAGCACGAGAAGGGCAACCGAGCCGAACAGGATTGGACGGCGGATTCTCATTGCCGCTTCTCCTGCTTCTCCGACCCCTCGGCCATGGCGGAACGGACAACCAGATGGTCTCCCGGACTCGCTTCCGCGACCCGCGTGAGGGTATCGGAACTCACCCTGACCCGGGCCACCGCGATCTGGTTGCGCTGGGTCCAGAGGGCCAGGCATCCTCCGCCCGAATCCTCCCCGGCCGCGTCGGTTTGCCCGACCATTGCACCGTCCACCCACCATGCCAGATGCTGCCCGCGCTTGCGGATCTTGATGTGGAACCAATGACGGTGGACCAAGGCTTTGTCCTCGGGAATCCGCATTGCCGGGTTGGCGTGCAGGAGCTGATCGCCGTGCATGATCTGCGACCCCGTGTTCCCCTTGCCGCCGAACAGGAACGAGTAGCCACTCTCCAGGTCGCCGGGTGCCGCGTCCAGCGTGGCGTTCAGGTCGCGGGCGTAGTCGTAGTTGTTCCCGCTCTCGCGGTTCATCCGCGGACCGGCAAAGAACTCGAGCGTGACGTTCTCCCCATGCCGGTAGCGGAACCAGTTGGCGGCGAGGCCGGCCAGGTTCCGACCGGTATAGAAGGACCAGCGCGGATCGCACTGCCAGCGGTTCGTCACCGCCCAGCGTCCCGAGGTGGGCAACCAGTCCACCGGGGCCTTCGCGAAGGTGTAGTCCCGGAAGCAGGTTGCGCCGACGGCGACCAGCGGCAACCAGTTCTGCACCGGCTGGTCCGCCCGCAAGGCGAGCCGCCAAAAGGATCCGGCGGGAGCCTGGCCGGTCCACACGACACGGTCGTCTGCCCGGACCAGCAACTGGTCCAGCCGTTTCTCGCACTCGATCTGCCCAACCGGAGCCGGACCGATCACCAGTTCGGGACCCTCGTTGGATAGGACCAGCTTGCCATTCTTCACTGCCAGCGAGAGGGAACCGGCAATGGGTCGGTCGGTATCTCGGCAGAGGATGAACTCCCGGATGCCGCTTCCCTTCTCGAGCGGCAGCCGAACCGCGAAGTCGGCCCAGAAGTCGCTCCGGTGCAACCAGGTGGAAACCCCGCCGGGGACCGGTTCCGTCTCCTGCCACTCCGCCGCCTCGGCACTCCAGTTCTCCATGCTGATCTCGCCCGCGAAGGCATGGTTCAGGGCATGGAGTCTGGGGGGAGCCGGATCGGGTTCGACCTGTAGCGAGACGCCGTCTCGGCCAAGCGTCGGCGGCAGGACGAACCCGGACCGCCCGGCGACCATGCTGCCGATGGCGTTGGTGGCACAGAGCGTCCGGCCGTCCAGGACGGCCCAGGCCTCGCTCCCCCGCGCGTGCAACTCCAGGCTATCGACCCGAGTGCCGGTCGGTAGAAGCCCTTCGGCCAACCGCTCGGCCAGCCCCTCTGGCCCCAGTCTGCCCAGAACCGCGCGAAGACCGTCCGTCCCGGCTCCCTCGATGGCGAGGACGAGGCCGGAGCCGCCGGGGTCCAGCCGGGACAGAAGCTGGATGCCACACAGTTCGGTAACGGGCACGGAAGGAAGGGCGAGGGCAGTACGGCTGTCGTGGAGCAAAGGGGACAGAAAGGTCCCCCGGCTGTCGCCATGGTTGACCAGTCGCGATGCCGAGGCCAGAGCGGCTGGCAACCGGACATCCTCGGCGGGAACCGCTTCGGCGTCGTCGAATTCGATCCCGGCCGCTCCCACTGCATCCACCTTCAGACCGATCCCCCCAGCGGCGAGGGGGGCTGGATCGACATACTGCACCAGGACCTGTCCATTCAGGGAGGCCTCCACCAGATCCTCGTGGACTGCCAAACCGAACCGGTTCCACTCCACCAGAGGCAGCCGGACACAGCGCCCCAGTTCCTCGGCAACGCCATGGCAGCGCCGGACCAGCCGCAGCAGAGCCTCGGTATCATTCTGGGTTACGGCGAGTTCGTAGGCCGTGTCGGCCCCCGACCGGTAGGCTCGCAGGGAGAACCCACTACCCGGCGGGCACAGTGCCGAGATCCCGAACCGGTAGTTGCGCCAGAACCAGGAACCCGCTTCCAGAGAGGCGGGAGCCCCAGTGCCGAGCAACCGGAACGCATTGGCGCTGCGCAGGGGATTGCGCTGGGTCTCGATCATCCAGTTGCCCTGCGCCTGCCAGGCCCCCAACTCGCCCTCGGCATGGGCGAAGTCGTCGGCAAAGAGGACCGGTCCCAGCTTCTGCCCCTCCAGACGGAACGCACCATCGGCCGGCAACCGCCAGAAATCATCGTCCCACGCATCCTCCGGCATCGCGACCGATTGCACCACCCGCTGATCCCGCGCCACGCTGAAGAGTCCGTCTTCACGGACGAGAAGCAGCTCTTCCCCAGGCTGGAGCGGGGAACCCCAGGCGGAGTCCGTTTCTCGCACCACATTGCCTGCGGCGTCCTGCAGGGACCATCTCCCGCCCTCCTGGCCAACGTGCAGGGATGCCTGCATGTGCCTGCCCGTGATCACCCAGGCGGCCTCCGGAGTCCCCTGTTCCGGAAGCCATTTCAGCCGCCAGGCGCGGGCCTGAGCCTTGGCCCGGCTCTCGCCGAGCACGTGGATGGGTTTGGCGGCAGCAGGACTCGACGCGGGTTCGCCGCAACCGCAGAGAAGGAGGGCTAGCCCTGCCAGACAGATTCCCAGCCAGCCTCCTCTCATCTCACTTCCCCTCCTGGACAAGCAGGTGTCCCGCGAGCGTCGGCCAGAGGGGATGGTTGGCGGGCAGACCCGCGAAACGGAGGACAGTGGGGGCGAAGTCGAGGAGCGTGGGATTGTCAACCGCGATGGGACGGTTGGCGAAGAGGATGCCGGGGACAGCGGCAAGGATGCCGGGGACAGCGGCAGGATCGGTCAGGTGGGTGCCGCTCCAGCGCTTGGTGTTGGGCTCGATCAGGCGCGGCGGGGCGGCTCCGAGAGCGGTCTGCCAGGACACGCGGTAGCCGGCAGCAGGACCGACAACCACATCCGGGGCGCGCGCGCCGCTGGCGGGGCCGTACAGTTCCGCGCCCGGGCGCACCAGGGGCAGGACCAACTCGCCGGTATCGGGGTCCTTCCAGGCAGCCAGTCCCTGGACCAAGGCAGCGAGCAGGGCATCGGCACTCTCGCCCGGTTCGACGC
>QKCY01000368.1 GCA_003245525.1 Victivallales bacterium
CCCGCTGGTACACTTACCCCGCAACCAGTGAACTGCAAGCTCGCCATTGACGCGAACCGGGAAGCCGATACGGTACGGGCTGCTTTCCGCATGGAACCCAAACCGAATCCGAATGGCAGGCGAAGCATGGCAGCGCAGCAATTCCCCGCGTTCCGCTGGCAGGGCGTGGCTCTCGACTACCGGAGTCTGGCCTACAACCCCTGCGACGATCTCATCTTCCCGAGCGTGGTCCGGGCCGATCATCTGACCGACGCCCCCGGCCCTTACTTGATGTACTATGCGCCCCACAACGCCCCGGCGGGCATCTGCCTGGCGGTCGCCGACCAGCCTGCGGGGCCCTGGCGGGAGATTCCCGGCAATCCCCTGATCGCCCACGACTGGCCGCCCCATCACACCGTCTCCCACGTGTGCAGTCCCCATGCGGTCTGGAACCCCGAGGAGAACTGCCTGTTTCTCTACTACCACGGCGAGAACAGCACCACCCGCCACGCCACCACCACCGACGGCGTCCACTTCGAGTACGGCGGTGTCGTGGTCACGGATGCGGATCTGGACTGCAAGGTGGGGGCCTTCTACGCCCGCGTGTTCCGTCACCAACTGCCCGGTTTGGACAACATCTGGATCATGCTCCTCATGGGGCACCTCGAAGACCGCGCCGCCCTCTTCCTGGCCTGGTCCAAGGACGGACGGACCTGGACCACCCGCCGCGCGCCGATTCTGGTTCCCGAGCCACCCCTTGCCCACCTCTGCGCGCCGTGGTTCTGCACCCGCAATGGCCGCCATTACATCGTCTGCCATGCGGACACCCCCATCGCCACGAACAAGTTCGAAGTGATGACCGACATCGTCGCCTTCGAGACCGACGCCGCCTTCTCCCAGGTCACCTTTGCCGAGTATCTCCTGAAGCGCCAGGATGCGGGGACCGACAACCTGCGCGTCTCCGATCCGTGCTTCTACTCGGAGGACGGCAAGCTCTACCTCTACCACACCATCGGCACCCGCCTCAACCAGAGGATCGCCCTTGCCGTCGCCGACGAGCGATAGGCTAGCTCTGGCGGAACGGCAGTTCGGCGAGGGGGTCGTGAATGGCCCCTTCGCGGGCCAGGGTGCTGGCGTAGAGGATCGCCGACCGCGCCGCCGCCTCGCCGAAGGGACGCTCGGCCTCGAACACGCGGACGACCTCGGTCGGCCACCGGGTTCCCTGGCGGACCCGTCCCAACGTGATATGGGGCTGGAAGGCCCGTTGCTCGGGGGCGAACCCCAGGGGCGTCAGAGCCGCATCCACCCGACCAGCCACCTTGGTCAGCCACTCCGTGCCCGAGCGAATGCCGGCCCAGACCACGCTGGGCCGGCGCGGATTGGGAAACGTGCCGAACCCGGCCACGGCAAACCGGCCAGCGGGGATGTCGCCGAGCACAGCCCGCAGCGCCTCGGTTACGTCCGGCACGCGCTCTGCCGGAGTATCGCCCAGGAACTTGAGCGTCAGGTGCAGCGTCTCGCTTCGACCCCAGCGCACGCCGGGAAGCGCCGATCCCACCGCGCGGACCGCCGCCATCAGGGCGTCCCGCATGGCCGGGGGAAGATCGAGGGCAACAAAAAGACGCAGGGATGCCATAACCGGTCTCCGCAACGAGGGTGAAGTCCGCCGGAGGGCTTGCCAATCGCCGACGAGGTACCAACGTACCACGCTATCGCTTTCGGGCGTAGTGCCGACGGTCCCTCAACTCCCGTATGGAGATTTCCTTCCATGTCCAGCATCCTTCTGGCTCCCCGCACCTCGACGGTATTGTGGACTGGCGATGTGGTCGTCCTGGGGGCGACATGGTCCGGCCTTGCCGCCGCCCAGGCCTGCGCCGCGCGCGGGTGGCGGACCTGCCTGCTTGAGCAGGGCCCGGCCCTCGGCGTGGAAACCTCCTCGTGGTGGCGGACCGACCTTCCCGCAGGCGAATGCTTCGCCCAAGCCCGCGCCCTAGCCGAGGACAAGGGCATGCCTGCCGACGGTCCCGCGGATTTGGTCCTCACGACCATCGCCTTCGACCAAGTCATGGCCCAGGCGGGAGTCTCCTGCTACGTGCGGGTCATGCCGACCCGTCCCGTGGCCGCCGCCGACGGTTCCCTGGTCGGCGTCGAAATCGTCGGCAAGAGCGGGCGTCAACTAGTGCGCGCCAAACGGGTCATCGATGCAACCCCGCAACGCAGCTTCGTGCGCTCGCTGGTCGGCCGCCCCCCCCTGCCGACCGGACGGATTCTCCGGCGGCTCTATGTGGCCCGCGCGGCCCTTCCTCCCGAAGGCCGCGAGTGGGACCTGCCGGGCAACCAGGGCCTGGGGTGCGACTGGCTTCGGGCCACGCCCGCGGCCTGGCCCAACGAAGCCGTTCTCACCTTCGCCATGAAGACTTCCGTGACCGAGCCCGAGGCGCGGGTTCTCTCCCGCTCCCTGACGGTGGCCAGCGATCTCTTCGCCTGGCTCAAGGCCAACGTGCCCGAGTTCGCCGACGCCAACCTGGTGGACGTCGCCCCCGGAATCGAGGCCGCCTGGGAACTCCCCGACCTGCCCGGCTTCGTGGATACCGGCATCCAGGTGGCTCCCCTCGATCCCGCCGCCGCAGCCGCCAGCGTCGCCGACCTGACCCTGGACGGGCCTACCGCCGTTCCCCGGCCCTCCCTGTCCGCGACCGAGACCGTCGCCACCTGGGAACTGCTCACCGCTTCCGAGCAGGATCTCTCCACCTACGAGCTACCCGCCGCTCCCGCCCTCAAGCACGAGCTCCGCGACGTGGTCGTGGCCGGGTACGGCACGGGGGGAGCCTTCGCCGCCCTTGCCGCCGCTGGCGAAGGTCTGTCCGTCGCGGTGGTCGATCCCGCCCCCGTCCCCGGTGGCATCGGCAGTGCGGGGCGCATCCATTCCTACTACCACGGCCTCAAGGGCGGGATGCAGGACCAGCTTGACGAGGGAGTCAATGGCCGGGGTGCCACCAGTGGCAAGGTCCGCGGCTATCACCCCGTGGGCCGGGCGGAAGTCATCTCCCAGGCCATGCAGACGCGGGCGGGACTCGATGTCCACGCCGGGCACTTCGTCTTCGGCGTCATCCGCGAGCATTCCCAGGTGGTCGCCGTGCTCACCGCCGCCGAGGACGGCTACCATGTCTTCCCCTGCCACATTGCCATCGACGGCACCGGCGACGGCGACCTGGCGGCGGCGGCAGGAGCCCCCATGACCCTCGGCCGCGACGGCGACGGATTCCCCCAGCCCTACAGCTACACCCCGAGCCTCATGGCCGGCGACGCCCTCCACCATCACAACTTCGATGCCGGCTGGCTCGACCCGACCGACACTATCGACTTCTCCCGCGCCCACTTCGAGGGGCGCAGCCGCATCTGGAACTGGCGGCAGCACTCCGCCGCCAGCCACTACTGCACCCTCGCCTCCATCCTCGGTATCCGGGAGAGCCGCTTCGTGCAGGGTCCCCTCACCCTCACCTTCGACGATTTCATGCAGGGGCGGACCTATCCGGACACGGTCTGCAGTTCCTACGCCCACCACGACAACCACGCCATGGACTATGCCGAAGAGAGCGAGTGGAGCCGCCGCCATGTGGTCATGTTCGGCCTCTGGCGCTACCTGCTTCATGGCGATCTCGCCTACCGTGCCCTGCTGCCCACCGATGTGGAGGGCCTCCTCGTCGCCTGCCGTGCCCTCTCCGTGGACCACGACCTGCACCAATTGGTCCGCATGCAGCGGGACATCCAGGTGATCGGCGAGATCTGCGGCGTTGCCGCCGCCCTCGCCCTGCGCAACGGGGTCCAGCCCCGCGACGTGCCCGTCGCCGAACTGCGCGCCGCCCTGGAGAGCCGCGGGATTGCCCCCAAGCCCACCCAGCCGGTCATGGACATCCCCAACGAGGAGCTCCTGGCCAAGCTCGGCAACGAGAACGAGGCCGGGCTCGCCATGTGGCGCCTTGCCCAGCGCACCGGGGCCGCCGCTCCCGACTGGGAGACCGTCGTGGCCCGCGAGCAGGACCCCGACTGCCGCTTCCGCGCCGCAGTCGCCGCCGCCGAAGCCCGGCTCGGCGCACCGGCCGTGGTCGCCGAACTCGAACGCTGCGCCGACGCCCTCGAAGTGGGCAAGCCGCTCGGCACCAAGTCCCCGGCCCGCTGTATCGTCGCCGTCCTCGCCCTCGCGGACCTCGGCGTGCCCGGCACCGCCGACCGCATCGGCGCCATCCTGCGGAGCGACATTCCGAATCCCACCGACGTCCTCCTTCTCCTCAAGGCTCTCGCCATCGCGGGCGAGCCCGCCGGGATCGGGATCATCAAGGACTTCCTCGCCGCCACCCAGGACAAGCCCTTCCTCATGTCCCTCTGGGGCGTCAGCGACGGCTGCCCCAGTTCCTTCCGCTACGCCATCGAGATCCGCGCCGTGCGCAGCCTGGTCGCCCTCGGCTGCACCGACCTGGTCGGCCTCCTCGACGCCTACGTCGACGATCCCCTCCTCCTGATCCGCCGCCACGCCCGCCGCGTCCAGCGCGAAGCCGAGCCCCTCCTGGCGTAGGGAAGAGGGAACCGCCAAGGCGCCAAGAACGCCAGGAAAAGGCGGGAAGCGAAGAACAAGAACAACGCGGCGGAGGGTTCGCAAATGCCAGCCTTCCGCCGCTCTCTTTGCTCTTCTTCCTTGGCGTTCTTGGTGCCTTGGCGGTTAACAAAAACGCCGCCCGGCTGGCGAACCAACCGGGCGGCGGAGTGTGCTAGCGTAGTGCCGGACTACTTACCGGAGATGGCACCGTGGCTGCGGAAGGTGCGGGTGGCGGCGAACTCGCCCAGACGATGTCCCACCATGTTTTCGGTGACGAACACGTTCTGGAAGTTGCGACCGGTATGCACCGCGAAGGTGTGCCCCACGAAGTCGGGCATGATCATCGAGCGACGGGACCAAGTCTTGATGACGCGCTTCATGCCGGTGGCATTCAGCTTCTCGACCTTGATCGCGAGGTGCTCGTCTACGAACGGACCTTTCTTGATCGACCTGCTCACTATTTCTTCCTCCGTTCGACGATGAACTTGCTCGAGGCTTTCTTCTTGCTGCGGGTGCGGAAGCCCTTGGCCAACTGGCCCCACGGGGAGACGGGGTGACCGCCGCCGCTGGTGCGGCCTTCGCCACCGCCCATCGGGTGGTCGACCGGGTTCATCACCACGCCGCGGACGTGCGGGCGCTTGCCGAGGTAGCGCTTCTTGCCGGCCTTGCCGAGGCTGATGCCGGCGTGCTCGATGTTGCCTACCTGGCCGATCGTGGCCCGGCATTTGACGTTGACCAGACGGACTTCGCCGCTGGGCAGCTTCACCTGCGCATAGTCACCTTCCTTGGCGCGCAACGTGGCGACCTGACCGGCCGACCGAACCATCGCCGCTCCCTTGCCGGGCACCAGCTCGATGCAGTGGATGCTCACACCCACCGGAATATCGGCCAGGACCATGGCGTTGCCGGGCTTGAACTCGGCACCGGTACCGCTCATCACCGTGTCGCCCTGCTTGAGGCCGACGGGGGCGATGATGTAGCGCTTCTCGCCGTCCACATAGTGGAGCAGGGCGAGGCGGGCGCTGCGGTTGGGATCGTACTCGATGTGGGCGACCTTGGCGGGGACGCCGTCCTTGTTGCGCAGGAAATCGACTTTGCGGAGCTTCCGCTTCACACCGCCGCCGCGGAACCGCGTGGTGATGCGACCCACATTGTTGCGTCCGCCCGTGGCCCGCTTGCCAACCGTCAGACTCTTTTCGGGAGTCGTCCGGGTGATCTCGGCGAAGTCGCTCACCGCCATCTGGCGGATGCCGGGGGACGTGGGTTTGTATTTCTTCAGTGCCATCTTAACGCTCCATTCGTGCCGGTTTCCCGCCCGGGTTAGAGAATGTCGATCTCGCCCTCGGAGAGGGTCACGACCGCCTTCTTCCAGTCCGGACGTTTGCCGTAGCGGGAGGTGCGCATGCGCTTGCGCTTGCCCTTCCGGTTCAGCGTGTTCACCGACGCCACCTTGACGTCGAACAGCGCCTCAACGGCAGACTTGATTTCGATCTTGTTCGCGTCCTTGGCAACGCGGAAGGTGTACTGGCTGAGTTCCGCCAGCTCCGTGCCCTTCTCCGTCACCAGAACGGTCTGTACGATTTCGTACGGATTCCTCATTCGGCCACTTCCTTTCCAGCGATCCGCCCGCCCAGCGCTTCGACGGCATCCTTCGTGATCACCACCTTCTTGAACAGCAACATGAAGTAGGTGTTCACCGCGGAGACCTTCATCACTTCCACGCCGGGGAGGTTCCGCGCGGCCATTTCGAGGTTCGGCGACATTTCGTTCACCAGAACCAACACATCGTCGCCAGCCTGGAGACCGTTGAGAAGGGCAACGACTTCCTTGGTCTTCGGGGCGGCAACGTCAAACGCATCGGTCACGATCACCTCGCCAGCGTCCAGGCGCTCGGTGAAAGCGCGGCGCAGGGCCAGGTCCAGGACCTTCTTGTTGACCGACTTGCTGTAGCTGCGGGGCTTGGGACCGAAGACGATACCGCCGCCGCGCCACACGGGACTCTTGTAGCTACCGGCACGGGCCCGGCCGGTGCCCTTCTGGCGGTACGGCTTGGCCCCGGTGGCCTGCACCTCGCCACGGGTCTTGGTGGAGGCGCTGCCGGACCGGTTGGCGGCCAGGAAGGCCACCACGGCGTCGTGCACAGCCTGCAGGCCCTTCTCGCGCTCCAACCAGCACTCCTTGAGCTCAAGGGCGCCGACTTCCGCGCCGCTGGTATTCATGACTTTGACTGTCGTAGGCATAGGATTCGTAGGCTCCTCTTACTTCTTGACGGCGCTGCGCACCATGACGGTGCCGCCGTTGGCCCCGGGAATGGAGCCCTTGACGAGCAGGACATCGTCATCGGGACGGACGTCGACGACGACGAGATTCTGCATCGTGCGCTGGACATCGCCCATGTGACCGGGCATGCGCTGGTTCTTGCGCACCTTGCCGGGGTCCACGCACATACCGATCGAACCGGTCCGGCGAACCCAGCCGCCACCGTGGCTGGCACGGCCGCCGCCAAACCGCCAGCGGCGGACGACGCCCATAAAGCCCTTGCCCTTGGTGACGCCCGTGATGTCCACGAACTCGCCCTTGGCGAAGAGGTCGGCCTTCAGCACGCTGCCCACGCCCTGGTCCGCCGGGACTTCGTCCAGCCGGACTTCGCGCAGGATGGCAGGAGGATTGGCATCCAGCCCGGCACCCTTCAGGTGGCCAAGCTGCGCCTTGGTGACGTTCTTCACCTTCTTCGCGCCGAAGCCCAGCTGCTGCGCCACGTAGCCGTCGCGCTCGACGGTCTTCACCGCCACCACCGGACAGGGACCCGCCTCGATGACCGTCACGGGGATGAGAACACCGTTCTCGTCGTATACCTGGGTCATGCCCAGTTTCTTACCAATAATGCCCTTCATATCTCCGTGTCTCCGGTCAGATCTTGATGCTGATGTCCACGCCGGCGGGCAGGTTGAGCTTCTTCAGCTCGTCCACCGTCTTCGCGGTCGGGTTGAGAATGTCCAGAAGCCGCTTGTGCGTCCGGATTTCGAACTGCTCCATGGACTTCTTGTTCACGTGGGGGGAACGGTTGACCGAGAAGCGCTCGATGCGCGTCGGCAACGGAATCGGACCGGCGATCTGGGCGCCGCTGCGCTTGACGGTGTTGACGATCTCGGCTGTCGACTGGTCGAGCGCGGAGTGCTCGAACGCCTGCAGGCGGATCCGGATTCGTTGGGTGTTCGCTGCCATGTCCGCAAAGTCCTTCTTATTTAGGCTCGCTGTAGCATTTGCTCAGTGTAATCCTGGGGAACGCGCTCGAAGCGCAAGGGCTCGGCCACAAACTCCGCCCGCCCCTTGGTGAAGGAGCGCAGTTCGGTGGCATAGCCAAAAAGTTCGGCAAGGGGAACCTGGCCGCTTACGCGGACGCTCTGGGCCAGAGCCGCGTCCACTTCGGCCACCCGGCCGCGCCGCGCTGCCAGATCGGCAATCACGTCCCCCAGGCAGTCCTGGGGGGTGCGCACCTCGACGGCCATGATCGGTTCCAGGAGACCGGGACAGGCAGCGCGGACGGCCTCTTTCAGGGCCAGCCCCGCCACGGCCCGGAAGGCCATTTCGCTGGATTCCTCCGCGTGGAAGGAGCCGCCGACAACCGTCACCAGGGCGGCGGTCAGCGGATAGCCGAAGGCGATGCCGGACTCGGCCGTCTCGCGGATGGCTTCGGCGATGCCGGCCCGGAAACGCTCCGGCACTTCCTCGGGTAGCACGGAGAACTCCACGCCGAACCCGTATTCGCATTCGCGCGGGGAGATGCGCAGGATGAGATGGGCATACTGGCCGCTGTCGCCCAGATGGCGGATGAACTTGCGGTCGGAATGCCCTTCCTGCCCGATGGTTTCCCGATAGGCGACGGTGGGACGGCCGAAGCGAGCCTCGACCCGGTATTCGGTCCGCAGCCGGTCGCGGATGATCTCCAGATGCAGTTCGCCCATCCCGCAGATCAGGGTCTGGCCCGTGGACGGGTCGATCCGCAGGCGCAGGGTGGGGTCCTCGGCCACGAGGGCGCGGAGGGCTTCCAGCACGGCGTCCCGCTCGGCCGTGGTCCGCGGCTCCACCGACATGGAGACCACGGGCTCCGGGAAGTGGATCGTGGCCAGGGCGATGGGCGCGTCGGGATGGCAGATGGTGTCGCCGGTGGCGACCTCCGTCAGCCCGACTATGGCGGCGATGTTCCCGCAGAGGATTTCCTCGCGGTTCTCGCAGAGGTTGGCGTGGATTTGCATCAGGGTCTGCACGGGCTCCTGGCGGCCCGTGCGCGGATTATGAATCAGCATGCCCTGGTGCAGAGTACCGGAGTAAACCCGGAAAAAGGCCAGACGGCCCAGATAAGGATCATTGGTCACTTTGAAGGCCAGGGCGGCCATCGGCTCGGCGTCGCCAGCCTGACGTTCCACGTGGGCACCCGTCACCGGGCAGATACCACCGACGGCCCCGCGGTCGAGCGGCGAGGGCAGCCAGTCGACCACCGCATCGAGCAGGGGCTGGATGCCCTTGTTGCCCAAGGCGCTGCCACAGAGCACCGGGACGAAGCCGCCCGTGCGGGTGGCCCGACCGATGGCGGCGCGCAGGTCGGCGGCGGAAGGGGTGCGCTCTTCGAGGAAGTCCGCGAGGATCGCGTCGTCCACCTCGGCGAGGCACTCCACCAAATGCAGCCGGGCCAGCTCGGCATCGTCACACAGTTCTTCGGGGATCTCGACCCGGCGGGCGAGGACACCCTTGGCATCCGCGAAGACCACGGCTTCCATCGTCACCAGATCGATCACGCCGCGGAAGTCGGCCTCGCTGCCGAGGGGCAGTTGCACCGGCACGGCGGTCGCATCCAGGCGGCTGCGGATCTCCCCGACGACGCGGTCGAAGTCCGCCCCGACCCGCTCCATCTTGTTGACGAAGGCGACGACCGGAATCCCGTAGCGGCGGGCCTGCCGCCAGACGCGCTCGGACTGGGGTTGGACCCCGCGCACGCCGCAGAACACGGCGATCGCCCCGTCCAGCACGCGCAGGCACCGCTCCACCTCGGCCGTGAAGTCCACATGGCCGGGGGTGTCGATGAGATTGATGCGGTGCTCGCGCCAGGGACAGACGGTGGCGGCGCTGGTGATCGTGATCCCGCGCTCGCGCTCCTGGGGCATCCAGTCCATGGTGGCGGTGCCCTCGTGGACCTCGCCCATGAACCGGTTGACACCGCTGAAGAACAGGATGCGCTCGGTCAGGGTCGTTTTCCCCGCGTCGATGTGCGCCATGATGCCAAGATTACGCACCTGGCCAAGCGCCGCCGATCCCTGACGGGAGCGGGCACGAGGGCCGGATGCTGATTTGGCGTGGGCACTTTGCATGGCGGGAGGGAATCCACGGATAGGATCGGCAGCGAAGAGCTACCAGCGGTAGTGGGCGAAAGCCTTGTTGGCGTTGGCCATCTTGTGGGTATCGTCGCGCTTCTTCACGGCGCTACCGGTGTTGTCGAAGGCGTCGAGCAGCTCGGAGGCGAGGGCCTTCTCCATCGGCACACCACGGCGACCCTGGGCATAGCCGACCAGCCAGCGCATGGCCACGGCCACCTGGCGCTCGGGAGCGACTTCCACCGGGACCTGGTAGGTGGCGCCACCGACGCGGCGGCTCTTGACTTCCAGGCGGGGCTTGATGTTCTCGAGGGCCTGGAGGAAAACTTCCAGGGGCTCGGTGTCCTTCTTCTTGGCCTTGATGGCGTCGAACGCGCCATAGACGATGGCCTGGGCGGTGGACTTCTTGCCGCGTTCCATGATCGTATTGATCAACCGGGCGACCAGTTCGCTGTTGAAGCGGACGTCCGGCGTCAGCAGGCGTTTCTCGGCTTTGCGTCTTCTCATTGCCTTATCCTATCTCGGGTGCTGCGTGGGGGGGGTGCCGGATCGGCCTACTTCTTGCCCTTGGCGGGAGCGCCGGGCTTCGGCCGCTTGGCGCCGTACTTGGAGCGGCTGCGCCGACGGGCTTCGACACCCAGGGAGTCGAGGGTGCCGCGCACGATGTGGTAGCGCACGCCCGGCAGGTCGCGAACGCGGCCGCCACGGACCAGCACCACGCTGTGCTCCTGGAGGTTGTGTCCTTCGCCACCGATGTAGGCCGTGACTTCCTGGCCGTTGGTCAGGCGGACACGGGCAATTTTGCGCATGGCGGAGTTCGGCTTCTTCGGCGTCCGGGTCGTTACCTGGAGGCAGACTCCCCGACGCTGCGGGCACTGCTGCAGAGCCCGCACGCGGCTCTTCTTCGGCTTGGCCTCGCGGCCCTTGCGTACCAGCTGGTTAATCGTCGGCATTCGTCTTTCCTTATTGCAAGAAATCGCTGATCAGGCGGAACTGCTTAATTTACCCATATTGCCTTGCCCGTCAAGCGGGTTCGGCATGTCTATGGCGCACGCAGCCCCGGACACCAGCGATGTCCGGGGCTGCCCCCCAGCAAATAGGGGCTTTTTGAACTCAATCCATGTTGAGGAGGCGGAGCGCTTCGGCGCGGTTGTCCTCGGCGCGCTGCTTCTTCTGTTCGGCCTCGTGAGTCGCGGCGGCTTCGGTCTCGCCCTCCTCGGCTTCCCCGCCCAGCTTGGCCAGGGAGAAACCGCGGACGGTGGGATAGCCGGTACCGGCGGGGATGAGATGTCCCATGATGACATTCTCCTTGAACCCGCGCAGGTAGTCGACCCGACCGAAGGTGGCCGCCTCGGTGAGGACCCGGGTGGTGTCCTGGAAGGAGGCGGCGGAGATGAAGCTCTCGGTGGCCAGCGACGCCTTGGTGATGCCCAAGAGGATGGGCTGGGCTTCGGCGGGCTGTCCGCCTTCGGCCACGACGCGCTGGTTCTCCGTGAGGAACTCGCTCCGGTCGACGCCTTCGCCGTAGAGGAAGCGAGTGGTGCCCGGCTCGGTGATGCGCACCTTGCGCATCATCTGGCGGACGATGATCTCGATGTGCTTGTCGTTGATTTCCACGCCCTGGAGGCGGTACACGGCCTGCACTTCGTTGACGAGGTATTCCTGCAGGTCCTGGGGACCGCAGACTTCGAGGATCTCCTGGGGCACCACGGCACCGTCGGTAAGGGGTTGCCCCTTGCGCACGAAGTCGCCGTTGAAGACGACCACGCGCTTGCCGGCGGGAATGCTGTGATCCTCGACCTGGTCGTTCTCGGGATCGCGGATGGTGACGGTGCGGCGACCGCGTTGGATGCGGCCCAGTTCCACGATACCGTCGATCCGGGCGATCTCGGCGGCCTCCTTCGGGCGGCGCGCCTCGAACAGCTCGGCCACGCGGGGCAGACCACCGGTGATGTCCTTGGTACGGACGGACTGGCGGGGCGTACGGGCCAGGGTCTGGCCGGCGTGCACCTCTTCGCCCTCGCCCACCATGATGTGGGCTCCGGCGGGCAGGCTGTAGTGGTCCACCACCTCGCCGTTGGAGCTGGTGATCACGAACTGCGGGTGGAGGTCTTCACGGTGTTCCATCACCGTGGTTTCCTCGGCACCGCCAGCCTGGATCTCGCGCTTCATGGTGACGCCTTCGATCAGGTCGCGGTACTCCATGCGGCCGCTCGTCTTGGTGATGATCGGCACGTTGTAGGGGTCCCACTTGGCGAACACCTCGCCGCCGTCGACCTTCTCGCCCTCGCGCTTGGAAAGCACCGCGCCGGGGATCAGCTCGAAGCGCTCGCGCTCGACGCCGTCCTCGTCCTCCAGCACGACGAAACCGTTCTTGTTGAGCACGACCAACGTACCGTCGGCCTGCTCCACGGGACGCACCTCTTCGAGGCGGAGGAAGCCGCCGTCGCGGGCACGCAGCACCGGTTCGCGGAAGGAGGCGGAAGCGGTACCGCCGTAGTGGAAGGTACGCATGGTGAGCTGGGTGCCCGGCTCGCCGATACTCTGCGCGGCGATGATGCCCAGGGCGTCGCCCACGCGCGGAGCGGAGTTGGTCGCCAGGTTGCGGCCGTAGCAACGGCAGCAGACGCCGCGCTCGCTCTCGCAGGTCAGGACGGAACGGATGTGGACGCGCTCGATATCGGCGTTCACGATCTTCTTGGCGATCTCAGGAGTGATCTCCTCGCCGGCCGCGACGATCAGGTCGTCGTTGTCGTAGGGGCTGTAGATGTCGTCCACCACGTGGCGGCCGATGATGCGGTCCTCCAGCGGCACCATGTCCTCGTCACCCTCGCGGATGGCCTTGACCCAGATGCCGTTGACGGTGCCGCAGTCGTACTCGAAGCAGATCACGTCGTGGGCCACGTCCACCAGCTTGCGGGTCATGTACCCGGAGTCGGCGGTCTTGAGGGCGGTGTCGGCCAGACCCTTGCGGGCACCGTGGGAGCTGATGAAGTACTCCAGCACGGACAGGCCTTCGCGGAAGTTGGAGATGATGGGGCGCTCGATGATCTCGCCCGAGGGCTTGGCCATCAGACCGCGCATACCGGCGAGCTGGCGGACCTGGTCGCGGCTACCGCGGGCACCGGAGTCGAGCATGGCGAAGACCGGGTTGATCTCGTTCTTGCCCTCGTTGCGCTCCAGCACCTGGAAGAGCTGCTCGGCCAGTTCGTTGTTGGCCTGGGTCCAGACGTCGACGCACTTGTTGTAGCGCTCGAGTTCGGTGATCACACCTTCCTCGCGCTGGCTGCGGACCACGCCGATCTCGTCCCACGCGCTCTTGATCAGCTCGGGCTTGTTGCTGGGCGTGATCATGTCGGTGATACCGATGGAGAACCCGGCCCGGGTGGCGTACTCGTAGCCGAGGTCCTTGAGGGCATCCAGCACGCCGATGAGGCGCTCGCGGCCCACGTTGTCGTAGCAGTCCTTCACCATCTTGCCGAGGGCCTTCTTGCCCGCGGTCTGGTTGAAGAAGCCCATCTCGTTCGGCCAGATCTCGTTGAAGATGCAGCGGCCGGCCGTGGTGAGGATGAAGCGGGAGTCCATGTCGCCCCAGATCGTCTTCCGGCCGAGGTCGGGGTTCCGCATCCGGAAGAAGTCGTGGATGTGGATGGACCCCTGGTGCAGGGCGAGCAGCACTTCGTGGTAGTCGTTGAACCAGCGCAGCCGGTACTTGCTCTCGGCGGGATGCTCGACAGCCTCGCGGGCGGCCAGGTGCCGCCGCCGGTCGTCGTAGCTCAGGTAGTAGGAGCCCAGGGTGATGTCCTGGCTGGGCGTGGTGATCGGGCGGCCGTTGGCGGGCGAGAAGATGTTGTTGGGCGCCAGCATGAGCAGCTTGGCTTCCAACTGCGCCTCGTTGGAGAGAGGCACGTGCACGGCCATCTGGTCGCCGTCGAAGTCGGCGTTGTAGGCGGAGCACACCAGCGGATGCAGGCGCAGGGCCTTGCCCTCGATGAGGACCGGGTCGAAGGCCTGGATACTGAGCCGGTGCAGCGTCGGCGCGCGGTTCAGCATGATCGGATGGCCCTTGATGACCTCGTCCAGGATGTCCCAGACGACCGGGGTGCGCTTCTCGATCAGCTTCTTCGCGCTGCGCACGGTATGCACGTAGCCGCGCTCCTTGAGCCGCCGCATGATGAAGGGCTCGAACAGGGTCAGAGCCATCTCCTTGGGCAGACCAGCCTGGTGCAGCTTGAGCTCGGGACCGACAACGATCACCGAACGGCCGGAGTAGTCCACGCGCTTGCCGAGCAGGTTCTGACGGAAGCGGCCCTGCTTGCCCTTGAGCATGTCGCTCAAGGACTTCAGGGGGCGGTTGCCGGTGCCGGTGACGGGGCGGCCATGGCGGCCGTTGTCCATCAGGGCGTCAACCGCTTCCTGGAGCATGCGCTTCTCGTTGCGGATGATGACCTCGGGGGTGCGCAACTGGAGCAGGTTCCGCAGGCGGTTGTTCCGGTTGATGACCCGGCGGTAGAGATCGTTCAGG
>QKCY01000459.1 GCA_003245525.1 Victivallales bacterium
GCAGATAGCCAACGAGGACGCCGACCAGCAGCGCCACGACCATGATCAGGACTTCGGTGCCGCCGATGGCAGCGGGACCGGGGAGGCACTGGCCGAGGCCGGTGGGGAGGGATTGGATAATATGGGACATGGATTCTCCTTTCTCGGTTGCGGTGCCCCAGGCACCGGCAGGACATGCAGAACACGTTCTTCCGACACCACCATGGTCAGGCGGATGTCGTGCGCTTCGGCAGGGACGGCGGGCACAATCTGCCAGTCCTGGGCCACGCCGATGCGGGGGCCAGCCACGCCCGCCAACAGGCGGTCGTAGTAGCCACCGCCGCGACCCAGGCGGTGTCCCTGCGCATCGAAGGCCAGGCCGGGAACCAACCAGGCCGTATCCGTCTCCCGGAGGCGCGCAGGATCCTCGGGAGGAAGCTCGGGACGAGGCTCGCGGATGCCATAGTGGCCGCGGACCAGATCCGTCTCGGGGTTCGCGATCGCCACCATCCGGTAGCACCGCGCGGCCGCGTCGAACCGCGGCATGAGCACCTTTCCTCCTTCGCGTAGTTTGGCTTCTACTACCTCATCCACGGAAATTTCATCGGCCATGGCCGCGTAGGCCGCCAAAACGGGCGCCTCGCGGACCGCGGCCAGAGCCAGGAGCCGATGGCTCGCACAGTGTCCGATGGCCGCCAGCGCCTGTCGCGCCAGTCCGGCCAGCCGTTCCCGAACCCACGCCCGAAGGGCCGCTTTCGCCGTTGCCGGCGTGTCCTGCGCGCTCATCGGGCCACCTCCAGCGCAGCCGGGGCAACGGCCTGCCGAACGCCGCCGCGCCCGTTGCCGAAATACCGCCAGAGGCGACGCGGACGTCGCTTCCGGGATCGGCACCGATACGCTAGCCATGCATTCCACAAGACGAAACCATCCATACTGCGGGGTTGGGGACCATCGGGTACCCGCTGGCAGGAAGATGGCTCGGTCAGTTGGGGAGGTGGCACCGTCGCCGGGAGGGAAGGGCAAGTCGGACTGCCGACTGCCAGCTTCTCGCCTATCGGCGTCGGAAACGTCGGCATTGCACAGGCGGAAGCGAAACCCACAGGCATCCCTCCCCGCTCTCGGCGGGGGAGAGGATCGCCATCCGGACCGCCATCTCCCGTGCAGTTACCATAGACATTTCCGAAATCCTACCATCACTCGCCCACGGCCGCGGAAACCGGGACCGGGACGGGATCGTTCAGCAAAACGGGGCACCTAGCCAGAAACCGGGCGAGACATCCTCGCGTGCAGGTACCAGAGACACTATGTGAAAGCCTCCGACACAGGCCGGAACGCTGAGAAGCTAAGTTAGGACGCACTCACGTTCTGTCAACAGGGCGGGTTGACAAAAAGGGCATTTCCGTCGCCCGTCTCGGCGGGGCAGGGCGCGCGGAGCTTGGCGGCTGCGTCCTGGGCTGCACAAAAAAGGCAAGTTGCGACTCGGAACCAAGGCAGTGGCATTGCACTCTACGCCGGGTATACTAACGGTTCCCACTTGGCGGCTTCCTTCTCCTGGAGGGCCGTCTTCCGTCATGGACCATTCCGAGGCGATGCGGTGAAGCAACTGCGAGCAATCGTGATCCAGACCGTGCGATCGGCCATCCGGTCGCGCGTCTTCCATGTGCTGTTCTTTTTCATCCTGCTGGCCGTGGCCTTGCTGCCCGTGGTCGTGGCAGGTGACGGTACGGCCAAGGGGCAGGCCCAGATCACCCTGACCTATTCGCTCGGCGTGGTGGTGGCCTTGATTTCGACCACCACTCTGTGGCTGGCCTGCTCGCAACTGCCCCGCGAGATCGAGGACTACACCATGCACATGGTGACCACCAAGCCCTGTCCCCGCTGGGTCATCTGGCTGGGCAAGTGGCTTGGGGTCTTCCTGATGAACGCCTTCATCCTGCTGATTTCGGCTGCGATCATCTATGGCCTGGTGATGTGGGGGCTCCGCCGCCACCGCTTCGACGAGGCCGAGATGACCCGGGTCCGTTCCGAGGTCCTGGTCGGTCGCCGGGCCTTCGAGCCGGTCACCCCGGACTTTGTCGCCGAGGCCCGCAAGGAGTACGAGTCCCGCAAGGCTGCAGGCAAGCTGGAGGAGGGGCATAACCCGCAGGCCGTGCTGAGCGAGATTCTCCGCCTGACCAAGGCCGAGAGCACCGATCTGCCTCCCGGCGCCGCGCCCAAAATGTGGCGGTTCGAAGACGTGCGCGTGCCCAAGGGGGTCGACAAGCTCTACCTCCGCTACCGGAACTATGCCGGCTCCACCTCCCAGAGTTCGCAGCGCCTCATGCGCGGGGTCTGGCTGGTGGTCCATCCCGACGCCAAGACCAACGAGGGGCCGGAGCAGATCCGCCAGCAGGTTCTGACGGGCAGTTTCCACGAACTCGAACTCTCGGCCGATATCATCTCCGAGGACGGGGTCGTCGAAATCGGCTACCTCAACCCGCCCGCCGATGTCCAGCCCGCGACGGAGGAGGACCGGGGCGTCTCCGTGATCTTCCAGCTCGCCGACGGGCCGGTGCTCATGGCCCGGGTCTCCGGCTTCGCCCCCAACTACGTGCGGGCCATGGTCCTGGCCCTGTTCCAGCTCGCCTTCCTGGCCGCCCTTGGCTGCACCGTGGGCGCGGCCTTCTCCACCCCGGTCGCCGCCTTCGTGGCCATCGCCTACCTGGTCATCGGCCTCAGCGTCCGCGCCGCCATCGACGCCCCGCTCAGGGACGACTTCGGCCGGTACCAGTACAAGGGGGTGTTCGACCGGGCCGCCCACCACTTGGCCCAGGGCGTGGGGTTGGTCGTGGTCTCGGTGGATGATTTCGACGCCACCAGCGATCTTGCCCGCGGCCGTCTGGTCGAGTACAGCCGCCTGGGCGAGACGTTTGGCATTCTGGTCGTGGTCCGCTCCGGCTTGATCGCGCTCCTCGGCATTTGGGTGCTCCACCGACGCGAACTGGGAACGGTGATTCGTAGATGAAACTCTCCAAACTGTCCGCCTCGCTCCTCATCATCCTGGTGGCTCTCGCCGCTCTGGTCGGCGCCCTGTCGGCCGTGCAGAGCCGCATGAACGCCATCCGGATCGACCAGGAACTGACCGACACCGAGCCGATCGACAACGCGCCGCCCGTCGTGGCCTTCACCACTGTCGCCCTCGGCGGGTTCCGCGGCTTGGTCGCGGACTATCTCTGGCTGCGCTCCCAGCGGATGCAGGAGCTCGGCAACTACTTCGAGACGGTGCAGCTCGCCTCCTGGATCACCAAGCTCCAACCCCGGTTCACCGGCGCGGCCGCCTTCCTCGCCTGGAACATGGCCTACAACGTCTCGGTGACCTTCACCCGCCCCGAAGACCGCTGGCGGTGGGTCCAACGCGGCATCGAGCTGATCCGCGACGAGGCCTTGGTCTACAACCCGAGCGATCCCGAGCTCTTCCAGCAGCTCGGCTGGATCTACCAGCACAAGCTGGGCAAGGATCTGGACGACGCCAACCGCTACTACAAGACCCAGTTCGCCTACGAGATGATCCGGGTGTTCGGCCCCCTCGCCAACGAGTGGGAGGTCATCGCCCAGGGGGCGCTGACCCCCGGCAAGCTCGAGGCCCAGCTGGGAACCGAGAAATATAGCGAGTTCATGCGGATTCTGGGGGCTCAAGGCCTGACCTTCGAGGACTTCGAGCGCCAGTTCCGCGACAGCGCCGACGGTCTCATCCCCGGCAGTTCCGTCCAGAACGGCTCCCTCGGCTTCGCGCCCGGCACCCTCGCCAAGTCCATCGCCGACCTCGGCATCTATCCCCAGGTGGATACCTGCCTGCGCCACCGCTGGCTGTTCTACCACTACCGGCTGGACCCCGCCATCATCGATACGATCACCCGCGCCTTTGGCCCCCTCGACTGGCGGCTCTCCGAGGCCCATGCCATCTACTGGGCGTTCCGCGGCCTCCGCGAGTGGAGCAAGAGCGAGGACCATTTCAAGGCCCTCCAGTGCGACCGCATGATCTTCCAGTCCCTCAACGCCGCCTTCCAGGGCGGGGTGCTGGTTGGCTTCGACGTCGGGAATACCGGCCTGCTCGAAACGCGCCCCAACCTTGAAGTCGCCGACGCTTGCCGCCGATACTACCAGGATAGCATGGACAAGTATGGGGACCAGACCATCCACGGCGCCTTCGAGAACTTCATGGTCGATGCTGTCGTCTATTTCTACAAGTACGGCGCACGGAGCAAGGCCAAGGAGTACTTCGACGAGGGCAAGAGGCGCTTTGCCTACCGGTTCCGGAACGGTCCCGACCTCGACACCTTCGCTCTGAAGGAGCTGGAGGAGGACATCGAGGTGATGAGCTACAACCAGGGGCAGAGCACGGTGCAGGGCTTCCTGATCAATGCCTGCTACGCCCTGGCCAACGGCAACCTGGAGGATGCGGTCGCCTACGAGCGCACCGCCCGGGCGGTCTACGACAAGTACCAGTCCTTCATTGGCGACAGCACCAAGGTGCGCCGCGGCCTGCCTCCCTACGAGCAGATGAAGCGGAACGCGATCGAGTACTGCTACCAGGTCTTCCCGCCCGATGCGGGTGCCCGTCTGCGGGCGGCCCTCGCCTCGGAGCAGGCTGCCAACCTGGCGGTCCCCAAGCCCTCTCCGCCCGCCGAGGCCCCCTAGCTTCCGGCCCGGTTCGCCTGCTCCCGCGACCGAATTCGTGTGCTGTTTCTTGCGTCCGAGGTCAACGCAACATACAGTAAGGGGTGTTGGAATCGGTCCCGGCGGATTCCCCCGCCGCATTCCTTGGTCCTTCCGTCTATCCCACCGCTCGTCCGAGCCCAGGCAAATCTCCACTTTCGCCGTACCAGGAGGAATGACACCATGAAGAAGCTCATCGCCGTACTCGCTGTCGCGTTCACCGTCTGCGCGGCCAAGGCCCGCGACCCCTACGACATGTATCCCTTCCAGGTCTCGCTCTTCCCCGGTCTCCAGGTCTTCGACCAGGATGTCCATATCACCGGGCTGAAGCTGAACCTGATCTGCGGCTACAACACGGCGGTGTCCGGCTTCGACCTTGGCCTCTTCAGCGGGGCTGGTGACCTCGAGGGCGTCCAGCTCAACCTCGTCAACTACGTCGGCGAGAACGCCAGCGGCATTCGGCTCAGTCTGGTGAACCTCTGCGACAATGCCGAGGGGATCGAGGTCGCGCCCATCAACTACGCCTCGGTCGGGGCTGAAGGACTGCGCGTCGGCCTGATCAACGTCACCGACGAGTCCAAGGGCCTCCAAATCGGCCTGATCAACTACACGAAGTTCATGCAGGGCATCCAGATCGGCCTGATCAACATCATCGCCGAGTCCAAGGTCTCCTTCCTGCCCATCATCAACGTCCACTTCTAGACGTTGTCCCCGAGTCCCTGGCGCGCCGGCCGCATCTGCGGTCGGCGCGTTTGTTTTCCGGCGATGCGTCGGCGCGGACGCTCAGCCGATCGGGCTCGCGGCTTCCTCGGCGGGGGCCACAAAGGGGCAGTTGGTGCAGTCGCCTTCCAGGGCGAGGCAGAAGGAGCGGTAGACCTCCAGCAACCCCTGCTGGATCGCGGCGCGGGCCAGGATCGCCTTGCCCCGGCTGGGCGGCACGAAGAAGCGGTGGCAGGCCTCCTTGAGCAAGCGGTTGTCCTGGAGGCAGGGCACCGCCAGATAGGTCTCCCGCGCGAGACCGCCGAGCCGTTCGTCCTGGCGACCGAGGCCTAGGGCATGGAGGGCAGGGAGCAGCACGTTCACGGCGATATCCCGGGCCCGTGCCGTGCCCAGCAGGCGCGCCGGCCGGGCCAGGGGCGTGGCGAAATCGATCATCCCTTCCCACGGGCTTCGCGTATCCAGGGCATCCTCGAACAGGCGTAGCAGTTCGCGGGGCTGCCGGGCCACCGTCGCCTGTTCCGCGAGGAACGCCAGCGGTTGCAGGCGGCAATGCTCCAGAAAGAGCAGACCGGCGGCCAGCCGTCGTTCGGGGCTGTTGGTGGGGCGCAGGGAGGCGCGGCTCCAGGTCACCGGTACCGGTTCGCGGTCGAAACGCCACCAGCGGTCCCAGCCGCGGCGCAAGGCCTCCTGCCATGGTGCCCGGACCTGGGTTAGGCTCGGGTCGGGGAGCAGGCCCGCCGCGCCGAAGAGGAGGGCCTCGCGCCCTTCGGCGTCGGGCACCGCCCGGAGGTCCGCCAGCGGCACGGCCCGCGCCAGCGCCCGGAACGCGTCCCGGTTGGCCTTGTAGCCCAGCGCCCCGAACAGCTCCTCGTACAGGGCCTGCTCCTCGCCGACCGCCACCGCCCGGCGTTGCAGGCGGAGGGTCTTGTCCTCGAAGCGGGCCAGACCGGCCACGGCCAGGAGGCGGGCGATCCGATCGTCCTCGGTGCCCGCCCATTGCAGGGCGCAGCGCCCCGGCGCGATCCGCCGGGCGGCGGGATAGAGCTCCACCTGCAACTCCGCAAAGAGATCGCGCCACGCGCCATCCATCGCCGTCGCCAGTTCCAGCACGGGCAGGGGAGGGCCGGACTCCTTCTCCGCCGCCCGCCAGACCACATGCAGGACCACGTCTCCATAGGCGGAGTCGCGACCATGACCGTGGCGGTACCAGTCGCCCGGCGAACGATGCACCTCCACATCGCCCCGGACGATCCGTCCGTCCAGCCGCAGGACGGCCCGGCGGAAGTCGGGCCCCGGCTCCACGTTCCAGATACCGGGCGAGACCACTTCGAGGCGCTGCCCGTCCCGGGTGCGCAGTTCGCCGGCGAGGCGCTGCTCGTTCCAGAGAATCTGCAAAAACCGCTCCCGGCATTGAAACCCTTCGGTGCCCTCGGTATGTTCAGCTACTTGAAGGCTCCCGAAGGGGTCCAAGCCCGGGAGGCGTCCTCGCATGGGCAGGTACCACGTTGCCAGGACCGGAAGCAGCTGCCGGAGCGTAAGCGAAGAAAGGCCCATATCGTCACTCCCTCTGGTGCAGACTAGGGAAAGATCGGTCCGCCAATGCCAAAGTCAATTGTGAATTATCGTCTTTGCTTCGCCCTTCTGGTCGCCGGGTTCTGGCTTGGCACCGTGCCCGCCGGGACGCCCCCCTCGTCCAGCCGGGTGACGCCGACCGTGCAGGCCGTGGCCAAGATCATGCCCAGCGTGGTGAGCATCGGCACGACGGAATACCGGCGGATCGCCGACCCCTGGCTGAGCTACTTCGATGCTCCGCCGGGATACGTACCGGTGATTGCCGAGTACATTCCCCTGGGCAGCGGGGTGGTGGTGGACGCCAGCGGGTTGGTCCTGACCAACTACCACGTGGTGGCCCGCGCCAACGATATCCGCGTCCGTCTCGACTCCGGCCAGGTATGCCTCGCGGTGCAGCTCGCCCACGACCGCGTCAACGACCTTTGCCTGCTCGAACTGCAGAACCTGCCCGCAGGTACGGTCCTGGGCGCCGCCGACTTCGCGGTGCCCGGCGACCTACTACTTGGCGAGACCGTCATCGCCGTGGGCAATCCCTTCGGCTACGAGCACACGGTCACGAAGGGCATTCTCAGTGCGAAGAACCGGGTCGTCAGCCCGGACGGCAAGATGAGGTTCACCGACATCCTCCAGACCGATGCCGCCATCAATCCCGGCAACAGCGGTGGCCCGTTGATCAACCTCGACGGGCAACTGATCGGCATCAATGTCGCCATCCGGCAGGACGCGGAGGGCATCGGTTTCGCCATTCCGCTCGAACGGATCGAGAAGATCCTTGCGACCTGGATGGTTCCCGCTCGGCGCACGACGTCCATCCTTGGCCTGGTTCCGGAGACCCGCGTGGTCGATGGCGTGGTCCAGGCGGTCGTGGGCACCGTGGAGCCGCAGACCCCTGCCGCCGAGGCGGGGATCCAGCCCGGGACTGGCATCGAGGCGGTCAACGGCACTGTGGTACACCGGGCCATCGAGGTGAGCCGCCTGCTCTTCCAGGTCGGCGCGGAGGATTCGCTCCACCTGCGGCTCGCAGGGGGCAGGAACATCACCCTGAAGGCCAAGCCCATGAATTCCGTCCAGCTGGTCCGGCGCCGGCTTGGCCTGCGGGTGCAAGCCCTCACCCCCGCCCTCCGCGAAGCCATGGGCATCCCCCGCCAGTTGGAGGCGCTGGCCATCAGCGAGATCTATCCCGGCAGCGACCTCGCCTCCTGGCGCAACCAGTACGGCGACCAGGTTCTCCGCGGCGACCTTGTAGCGGGGATACGCGCGGGCGACAACGTGCCGATCACGCAGACCGATACGGTGGAGGGCCTCGCCAAACTGCTCGCCAACACCCGGGGCGGCATGGAACTCCTGGTGGCGATCTATGCGGTCGAGAACGTGAACGGGCAGCCGTTCCTGTCCCGCGGCGAAGTCAAGATCAGTCTCCAGTAGCCGAGGGGAACCGATGAAACCACGCTATGTATTCCTCTCCCTCCTCGCCCTCTTCCTTCTGGGCGGTTCCCTTTACTTCCTTGGACGGCTCTACGTGGACAACCGGACCCTCCAGGACAAGCTGACCAATGTGGACCAGGAGGTGAAACAGCAGCAGCGCGACATCGTCAGCCTGCGCGCCCTGCTCGAAGCCCTGCAGAAGGACCCCAAGACCGTCGAACGGATCGCCCGCGAGCATCTGCGCATGAGCCGGGACAACGAGACGGTGTACACCTTCAGCAACCCCAACCCGCAACCGCGGACGGACGAGTACGGGGACACCCCCCAGCCCGCGGCCCCTGAGAAGAAAGAACCGTGAACGCAGACGCATCCTCTCCCGCCATCCCCCTGGACTTGCCGCTGGACGATGCCGCCGTCCGCCAACTCCATGCCGGGCAGCTTGTCGAACTGAACGGGACGATCTGGACAGCCCGCGATGCCGCGCACCGCTATCTGGCCGACGAGCGGAACGAAGTGCCCTTTCCCGCCGGGAACGCGGTGTTCTACCATTGCGGACCGGTCATTGTCCCCGCTGGCGACGGCTGGCGGGTGACGGCGGCCGGGCCCACCACCTCGATCCGCGAAGAGCCCTACATGGCCCGGTTGATCGAGCGGTTCCGCCTGCGCGGGATCATCGGCAAGGGTGGCATGGGGGCCGCGACTCTGGCCGCCTGCCGCCAGTTCGGTTGCCTCTATCTGCATGCCGTCGGGGGGGCGGCGCAAGTGCTCGCCAGTCGCATTCGGCGGGTGCAGGGGGTCTATCTCGAACAGTTCGGCCCGCCCGAGGCCGTCTGGCAGCTCGAAGTCGAACGTTTCCCGGTGCTGGTGACCATGGATGCCCATGGCGAGAGCCTGCACGAGGACGTGATGCGGGAATCGGCCCGCCGTCTGGCCGGTCTTCTGGCCAAGGCCTGAACGGGAAGCCCGGAGTGAGTTCACCCATGCCCCCTCTCCGTCATTGTCGCCGTTGTCTGGCGGGACTTCTGTCCCTCCTCGTGGCCAGCGCCTGGGCGGATCCGCCCGCCGTCCGGGCGGGCCTGGACAGCCTGGAGGACCTGGTCGGCCAGTTGATCCGGGTCCAGCAGGCCACCCATGCCGCCCGCAGCGAGTGGCAGGACCAGGAGGCCCAGCTCAAACGCGAGGAAGAGCTCCTGCGTCAGCGGGTCGCCGACGCCGCCGAGCGGCTGCAGACCATGACGACCGAGCGGGTCAAGGCGCAGGCCGAGCGCCAGGCTGCCACCGAGGCCGCCACCCAGGCCGAGGAGAAGTTGGCCCGCTACTTCGCTCCCATCGCCGCCGCCGAAGCGCGCCTGCGCGAACTGCAGCCGCATCTGCCTCCCCTGTTGCTGGAGAACCTGGGCAGCGAGTTCGCCAAGCTGCCGCCTGCGGACCGGCCCGTCACCCAGGCCGACGCGGGGGACCGTCTTCGCCTGGTCTTCGAACTGACCACGGAAGTGGAGCAGTTCGACGCCGCGATCCACGCCGGTCGCCTGATTCTCACCCCGCCGACCGGGGAAGCTCGCGAGATGGATGTGCTCCAGCTTGGCTTGGCAACCGCCTTCGCCGTCGCCGCCGACGGGTCGTTGGCCGCGGTCGGCACGCCGGGGGCTGATGCCTGGCAGTGGGAGTGGCGGCCGGAGCTGGCGAAATCCATCCGCACCGCCCTCTTGGTCTACCAGAAGAAGCAGCCCGCCGAGTTCGTCGAGCTGCCGCTCCAGCTCGGGAGGGTCCAGCCATGACCCGCCGCCTGCTGTTGCTGCTCTCGTTCGTGGTCGCGGGCTTGGTCCGGGCGGAGGCTCCGGCCGATCCGCTGGCCAAGGTGACCAACGCCGTCGCCCAGGCCCAGCAGGACCTGACCAAGGCCAGGGCTGAACTCGAACAGGTCCATGCCGAGCTCCGGGCCAGCAAGAAGGAGGCCCTGGACCGCCTCGCCCGCAGCGAGGCCGGGCTGGCCGAGTTGGAGACCAAGCAGGCCGCGGTCGCTCAGGCCCGCCAGCAGGACGAGGAGGCTTTGGCGGAGCTCCGGCTGCGAGCCGAGAACGCCAAGCAGCTCGACGACTTCCTCGCGGGTCTTGTCCGCGAGTACCGCATGGCCTTCGAGACCCGGATCGACGCGGCGGAGGCCGAACGGCTGACCGCCGATCTGGCCCGGATCGACGCCTTGCTCGCGCCCTCCGATTCCGCTCCGGAAGCCCTGTCCGGCATGTTGGGGCTGACCCTCCAGCGGAGCGGCACGGCCCTGGGCGGCAACCGGTTTGCCGGCGCGGCGCTGAGTCTGGACGGCATCGAGCACCAGGGGGAATTCGTGCGATTCGGGCCGGTGGCCTACTTCGCGGGGACCGCTGGCGGCCCGGTCGGCCCGGTGGCGCAACGCCCCGGCAGTCGCCTGCCCACCGTCTACGACCGGCTGGACGCCCTCCGGCAGGGGAGTATCCGGTCTCTGGCGGAGACCGGCGCCGGCACGGTGCCGGTGGACGTGAGCCTGGGATCGGCTCTCCAGGTCGAGGAGGCGAAGGACACGCTGGCGGAGCATCTGCGCAAGGGCGGGCTGGTCATGGTTCCCCTCCTGGTTCTGGGCGGGGTCTGCCTAGTCCTGGCAATCTTCAAGTTCCTGGTTCTGCTCCTGGTCAGCGGCCGGGGCGATGGCCGCCAGGTGGCGGGTATCCTCGCCGCTCTGCGGGAGGGCGATCCGGACAAGGCCACGGCCATGGCCGCTCGGTTGCGCCGTCCGCTCCGCCCGGTCATCGAGGAGGGCATCCGCAACCGCGACGTGGAGAAGGCCCATCTCGAGGAGATTCTCTACGAGCAGATGCTGGCCCAGATGCCCCGGATGGAGCGTTTCCTGGCTCCCCTGGCCGTGTGCGCCAGCACGGCGCCGCTGCTGGGGCTGCTCGGCACGGTGACCGGTATGATTCACACCTTCCGGTTGATCACCGTGTTCGGCACCGGCGATGCCAGCCTGCTCTCCTCCGGTATCTCCGAAGCGCTCATCACCACCGAGGTGGGGCTGGCCATCGCCATTCCGGCCTTGCTCAGCCATGCCTATCTGTCCCGCCGGGTCCGCGGCGTCCTGGCCGCTACCCAGGAGGCCACGATCGGTTTCGTGAACGGCCTGCAAGTGGGCGCGGAGGACGCGGCACCGTGAACCTCCTGGGGCACATGCCGGAAATCACCCAGCACTTTGCGGCGGGCAGTTGGCTGATGGTGCCGTTGCTGCTGGTCACGGTCGGCATCTGGTACACCTATCTCAGCAACGCGAGTCAGTTGCGGGAGTCGCTCCGCTCCGCCGACTGCAACGAACTGCATCTGGCCGAGCGTCTGCGCCGGGAGGGAGCCGTCCCCCTGGCCCGCGCCCTGATCCCGCTGCGGGGGGCGGTGCCCCGGATTACCCGCCACGTTCTGTTGCGCGCCCGGTCGGGGATGCCCTTCCGCGAAGCCTTCGCCCAGTGCCGGGCCTCGGAGACCGACCGCTTCGGCTACGGCCTGATTGTCCTTGCCGCCCTGGTGGTCGCCGCTCCGCTGCTCGGTCTGTTCGGCACGGTGCTGGGCATGATCGACACCTTCAACGCGGTGGCGGCCAACTCCAGCGAGACGGCGGACCTGGTGGCGGGGGGGATCAGCAAGGCCCTTATCACCACCCAGGTCGGGCTCGTGGCGGCCCTCCCCGGTACCTTGGGCCTGACCCATGTGTTCCGGCTCTATCGTCGGCTCGGCAATGCGGTCGACCTATGCGAGACCCAACTGGCCATCGTCTTCGAGCACGCGCGACCGGTGCCCCCGGTAGAGGAGGCCGCGTGAGACGCATCGTCGATATCGACACGGGCAACAACGAGAGCGCCGAGATCAACCTCTCGCCGCTGATCGACATGGTGTTCCTGCTGCTGATCTTCTTCATGGTCACTACGGTGTTCGTCCAGGAGACCGGGGTGGAGGTGCAGAAGCCCAAGGCCGCCACCGCCGCCGATCTGGACAAACGCAGCATCCTCATCGCCGTCACCCAGGAAGGGCACATCGTCTACGGCGGCGAGCGCATCCCCATCACCCGCGTGCGGGGGTTGGTGTCCCGCCTGCTGCGGGAACGCGACATGCCGGTGGTCATCATCGCCGACGAGACCTCGCACACCGGGGTGGTCGTGCAGGTGATCGACCAGTGCAAGCTCGGCGGTGCCAAGCAGGTCAGCATCGCCGCCAAGCGTCCCTGAGAGCCCCCTGTCCCGGCGGACCGGTGCCCAGGCGAATCCCCGCTGCGGGGGCTAATGCCACCAACCAAGTGTTGCGTGTCCCGCGAAGGGAGGGTACTGTTTGCCGGTGACCGGCAGGACGTGGGATGAAAGCTGGTTCCTTGTCTGTCAGGCAGGAGCCAGTTCGTGTTGTACCTGACAGAACGCAGACCGAGAGAACGGTTCCCACCGCGAGACACCACGTGCAATCCAAGAGAAACCGACTACTGCTGTTTGTCAGCCTGGCTCTGACGGCGGGATTCCTGCTCACCAGTCTGGCCAGCTACTTTGTTTCGCGCGCGTCGCTGCGCGAGCAGATCGTCGGGCATGAACTGCCGCTGACTCGGGACAGCGTCTACTCCGAGGTCCAGCGGGATCTGCTCCAGCCCATCTTCCTCTCCTCTCTGATGGCCCACGACACCTTTGTCCGGGACTGGGTGGTGGACGGGGAGAAGGACCCGGACCAGATGATCCGCTACCTCGATGAGATCCAGCAGAAGTACGGGGCCTTCACCAGCTTCTTCGTTTCCGAGCGAACCCGCCTCTACTACCAGACGGCCGGTATCCTCAAGCAGGTCAAGGAAACCGAGGAGCGTGACCGCTGGTACTTCCGGGTCCGGGAGATGAAGGAGCCGTACGAGATCAACGTGGACCCGGACATGGCAAACGACGATGCCATGACCATCTTCATCAACTACCGGGTGTTCGACCGGCAGGGCAACTACATCGGCGCCACCGGCGTGGGCCTGACCGTCTATGCGGTCCGCGATATTCTGGCCCGCTACCAGAAGGACTACGGATGCACGGTGTTCTTCACCGATCGCCAGGGGCACATTGTGCTGCGTAGCAGCAACAGCACGCTGGTCGGCGATGACCTTGCCGACATCCCCGGTCTGGAGGAGATCGCCGCCGAGATTTTGGCTGGGCCGCAGCATCCTCTGCTCTACCACTCCGCGACCGAGGGAACGGTCCACGTCAACGCCCGCTACGTGGCGGAACTGGGCTGGAATCTGGTGGCTCTGCAGCCGGAGGGCGGCAAGGTCCGCGGTATCCAGCGAGCCCTCCTTGCCAATCTGGGCATCTGCGCCTTCATCACTACCATCGTGCTCACCTTCATCAATATGACCCTGGGCAGCTACCAACGGCGCATCGAGCGGATGGCCACGACCGACTCCCTCACCGGCCTCCACAACCGTCAGGCTTTCGACATCCTGTACAGCACCATGGCCCAGGACTGTCGCCGCCGCCAGGTGGAATGCGCCCTGATGCTCCTCGATATCGACCATTTCAAGGCCGTGAACGACACGCATGGGCATCTTGCCGGAGACGCCATCCTGCGGCAAGTGGCCGGGGTGACCCGTTCCTGCATTCGGGCTTCGGATATTCTCTGCCGCTGGGGCGGGGAGGAATTCATCGTGATGCTCCGGGATTGTCCCCTGGCGGATGCCCGGCGCATCGCCGAGGAGGTCCGCGAAGCGATTGCGCGGGTTCGCGTGCTCCATGGCGGGAACGAGGTGCAGATCACGGTCAGCGGGGGACTCACTCCGGTGGATCCTGCCGAGGACCAGGACTGCGCTCTGCTCCGCGCCGACCAGAGCCTCTACCGCGCCAAGGCCAACGGGCGCAACCGCGTCGAGGAAGCCTAACGGTATTCTGGCTGCGCACTCTCCGGTATGGGGGCCTGGCAATCTGTGGGAGGAAGGCGATGTTTCCGCAGTGGGAATGTCTCCTTCATCCATGGAGTTAGGCGTATGCG
>QKCY01000038.1 GCA_003245525.1 Victivallales bacterium
GAGATCGGCCAGGGTGGCGAACTGGGGATGGCCATGGATACGGCAGAAGCTGTCCTCGGCCAGGCAACCGGCGGCGACGATGGCGGCCAGCTTGTACCAGGCGCGGTTCTGTTCCCGGTCCTCGTAGCGGCGCACCCGGTCCGGCAAGTAGAGCCAGCGGTACAGACAGACGCAGTTCGCGCCGCGTTCGATCAGGTCGTCGGCATCGAGTTGACTCAGATTCTCCACCGCAATCTCGCTGCCGGTGAGGCTCTTCAGCAGGCTGGCCAGAAGTGGCGACACGTCCTGGAGCCGGGCTTCGCGAGTGAGGGAGAGCACATAGGTCTCGGCGCTCTCCACCGTGCCTTCCAGAAAGGCGAGCCCCGCTTTGCGGTTGCGGGCGAAGCTGCGGATGCCAGCCTCGGCGTAGAGATCGATCTCGCGGGGGGCGAGACGACCCAGCAGGCGCTGGTAGCCCCGGACCATGGCCAGGGCGAGATCGTGGTCGATGGCCCACAGTCGCCGGGTCAGCTCCAGGGCATGGCGGACCTGTTCCGGGGTGTTGCCGAGTCCGCCGTTGCCCAGGACCTCGAAGAAGGTCACCCCGTAATGGGGCTTCGCGGTGGCGAGCAGATGGCCGGTTTCGACGATGTCGCCGAAGCTACCGGGCAGGTCGAAGATCCAGTGGGTGCCCGGATGGATCGCTCCGAGAAAGCGCTTCAGGACGTGGTCGTAGCAGCTCTGGTCCGCCTCTTTGAGCAGGGAAAAGAACTGCTCCGTCACCTCGCGTTTCTCGCCGCCGATCAGCCCCTCGGCGAAAAGCCGCTCGATGGTCTGGCGGAAGAGATCGCGGTAGCCCCAGCAGACGCTCTTCAGGGAGAAGCCGTGGTAGCGCCGCTCGCTTGAGTCACTGGCCTGCGGCATCGTCCGGTTTCTCCGGAAGCAACTCGCCGAAGTAGAGGTTCACGATGTTGGCGATGGCCTCGTGGATGTCGGGCTCCTCGCTGAGGGTCTGGCTGATGGCGATCCGGCAGGCCTCGGCCATGGGCAGGCCGCCCTGGGCCAGACGGCCGGCGTAGACCAGCAGGCGGGTGCTGACCCCCTCTTCGAGCCCGAAGCCCTTGAGTTCCCGGATGCGCTCGCCCATCTCGGCCAGCCGTTCGCTGTCCTCCTCCCCGAGTCCGGTCTCGGAGGCGATGATGCGGGTTTCCACGGCGGTGCTCGGGTGGTCGAAGATGAGGCTGGCGAAACGCTGCTTGGTGGAATGCTTGAGGTCCTTGACGATGCTTTGGTAGCCAGGATTGTAGCTGAGGACCACCATGAAGCGGGGATGGGCGCGGACGACCTCTCCGGTCTTGTCGATGTAGAGCATCCGCCGGTCGTCGGTGAGGGAATGAATGATGACCGTGGTGTCCTTGCGCGCCTCCACGATCTCGTCGAGGTAGCAGATGCCGCCGTAGCGCACGGCCAGGGTGAGGGGACCGTCCTGCCAGACCGTCTCGTCGTCCTTGAGCAGGAAACGCCCCACCAGATCGGCGGCGGTCAGGTCCTCGTGGCAGGAGACGGTGACCAGAGGCAGGTCGAGCCGGTGGGCCATGTACTCCACGAACCGGGTCTTGCCACAGCCTGTGGGCCCCTTGATGATGAGGGGAATACGAGTCTCGAAAGCCGTGCGGAAGACGGCTTCCTCGTCCCCTTGGGCGATGTAGTTGGGGACGAAGGCGACCTTGAACTGCTCGATGGTTTCGGAGGTGCTCATTCTCGAACTTCGGTTGGGGTCCACCAGGAAGAGGTCTGGGGAGCCGCCAGGTTCACGTCTTCCCCCATCCGGGGGGTAACCAGGCGAACTTGGGTCTTGCTGGCCTGTTCCGCGACGGCCTGGATGGACTCATCCCAGGGATGCATGGCGAGGTCGTACACGCCCCAATGGATTGGGAGAAGGAGCTTCCCCCGCAGATCCTCGTGGGCGCGGAGTACCTCTTGCGGGAAGAGATGGCTGTTGGGCCAGCGTTCGTTCCAGGCATCGATCTCCAGACAGGTGAGGTCGAACGGTCCCAACGTATCGCCGATGGCCTGGAAATGCGCCCCATAGCCCCCGTCCGCGCCGAAGAAGACCCGCTTGCCGCCACCTTCGAAGACGTAGGCGGTCCACAGAGTCTGGTTGCGGTCCGAGAAGGAACGGCCGGAGAAATGGCGGGCAGTCTGGGCAGTGATCTTGATGCCATCGAGAATCAGCGATTCGTCCCAGTTGAGCTCGTAGATACGCTCGGCAGGGACTCCCCAGCCCCGCAGCCGCGCTCCGACTCCGAGCGGTACCACAAAGGGGACCTCGCGCTTGCGGAGGAAGCGGACGGTGGCGTATTCCAGGTGGTCGTAGTGGTCGTGGGAAATCACTACGAAGTCCAGGCGAGGGAGTTCCTCGCGGGGGAGGGGGGATTCGACGTAGCGCGGCACGGCCCCCGTCAGCGGCGCGGCATTGCCGAACACCGGATCGGTGAGGAAACGCTTTCCGTCCAGCTCGAAGACCAGCGTGGAGTGTCCCAGCCAGCGCACCGAGAAGGGACCAGGCTGGGCTGCGAAGGAATCGCGGGTGAGAGGCTGGGTGGGGAGCGGTTGGTCCGGCGCGTTCTCCGACTTACCGAAGAGGCGGAGCAGAGCGCGGGGAACGGAACGGCGGCGGAGGCGCACCACGGCGGGTTCGCGATTGAGGAAAACCCCGCTGCGATAGTTGGGCAGGTCGGTGAAACGTTGTCGGTCGGCCAGACCGGGCGGGCTGCCCATTCGCCGGTTCACGCAACTAAGGCTTGCCAAGGCCACCACCAGCAGGACAGCGGCCAGCAGGACAGAGAGAAACCACAGTTTGCGTTTGGTTTTGCGTCGGGTAGCAGGAGGAAGGGAATCGGTGCTCTCGGCGGGGGACACGACTGAAAGATCGGACTGCATGGGAGATGACTTACTGGGCCGCACCGCCACCGATCACGTAGTTGCCGTAGGTCATGGTGGTGCTGGCGGGGATGTTCATGCCGGGAGCCAGGCTCTCGACGCCTTTCTGTTTGAAGGCGACCGTGGTCGGCACCGCGAAGCTGGTACCGTCCGTCGCCTTCGCGGGATCGTAGCTGAACCGGGCCTGGAGCATGCCGCCGCCGCTCAGATTGCCTTGGAGGATGAGCAGGACATTGTTGGTCTTGTCGATGCGCAGAGCCAGACTCTCGACGCGGCGTCCCATGATCATGGTGTTGGCCGTGGGACTGGGCGTGACCATGATGTCGATGGCTGCATCGCTCTCCTGGCGCACGCTCAGCTTGGCGTCCTTCAGCACGGCTCCTTGCCCCAGCGTGGGAAAGCCCAACGGCTGGAGGAGGATGGATTTCAGCATGGCGGCCTGGGGAGCGGTGGCCAGCCATTTGTTGGCCTCGTTTTCGGCCGGGCCCAGCATGTTGTCCGGCAACCCGGTCAGTTTGACCTGGAGACCCAAGGCCCGGCCCCGCCGAGTCAGCACAAAATGCTGCACATGGACAGGGGGCGGGGTGATCGGCGCCCCGGCCATGGCCTTGCGGAGCTGCATGTTCAGGACCCCTTCGACCAACCCGTTGAGATCCGGGCAACTGACCGTCGTCTGCCAGTCGCGGGCGAAGACCCACGCCTCGGCGCTGGTGACCATCTTGGCGATGTACTCCTTGGCGGCGGCGCTCGTGTCCTCCTCCTGGCCGAGCACGGACAGACTGGAAAGCAGGGACAGCATCAACAGGGCGGTTCGCATGGTTCCTCTCCTTGGCTAGACGTTGTGCTCCGTACGCTCAAGCAACGTTTCCCTCAGTTCCTGGGAAAGACGGGAGAAGTACTCCGAATAGCCCCCCATGCGCACCACCAGACTCGGGTACTTCTCCGGATGGGCTACCGCATCGCGCAATAGCTCCTGGTCCACCACGTTGACCTGCATCTGCATGCCCCCGAGGGAGAAGTAGGTCTGGAACAGGGCCTTCAGCTTGGCCCTTCCTCCCGGGGTGCGGAAATGCTCCTTGGCGAAGCGGGCGTTCACCACCAGCGTGCCGGGTGCCAGGTAGTGGGGAATGGCCCCGAGGCTCTTGATGCAGGCGGTGGGACCGTGCAGGTCGCGGCCCTGGACCGGGCCGGCCGAGTCCGCCAGGGGCGCACCCGCCAGGCGTCCGTCCGGCGTGGCCCCGACCCCTTTGCCCGCCTGGGCGTAGGTGACGAACATGAGGCAGGAGCCCAGGAAACATCCCCCCCGCCAGGCCCGGTGGCCGAGGAACTCGCGGAAGACAAACTCGCCGACTTGACGGGCCAGTTCATCCGCGGCAGGCTGGTCGTTGCCGAAACGGGGACAGCGGGTCAGGCGTTGCCGCAGGGGCTCCTGGTCGGCAAAGTTGGCGGCCAGCACGTCGGCGAGTTGGGTGCCAGTCAGTTCGCCGCGCTCGAAGACGACCTCGCGCACGGCCGCCAGGGAGTCCACCACATTGCCCAGGCCAGCGATGTTGATGACGCTCCAGTTGTAGCGGGCACCGCCGGCATTGAACTCCTGGGCCCGGTCGATGCAGTCGTCGGTGAGCAGGGAACGAACCGGCTGGGGCCGCCAGTGGGACTTGGCTTCCTGGTCGTGGTTCACGTACCGGGCGATGTCGGCGATGGTCCGGCGCAGGTCCTCCCGGTAGGCATCGAGGAGTTCCGCGAAGCTGCCGACCGTAGACAGGCTGCGGGCAAGGGTGCCTACGAGCACAAGCGGCAGGTTGATCCCGGCATCGAGGGAACCCACGTTGGAACGGCCATGGATCATGGTCTCCGTGCAGCCGCCGCCGTTGACGTAGGCCAGATCCTCCTCGGCAATGCCGAGATCCGCCTCGCGCAGGGAACGGAGGAATTCCTCCTCGTGATGCAGGGCAGGCAGGCCGGTGCCGGTCGCCACGGTGTTCAGGGTCTCCTCCCACACCTCGTCCGGCATGTCCTGGCGGATGCGCAGTTGGAGGTTCGGGCGGCGCATGCCCCGCGCGGCCCGCAGGCAGGCGAGGGTGAGATCGCCATAGGTGGCTTGGCCGTTGCCGTCGCAGCCGCCGATGGAGGCACTCCAGCCGCTGTTGGTGTCCACATTCTGCCAGAACTCGCGGATCAGGGCTTCGGCTTCGGCGAAGGAGGTCACGTCCTCGCTGGCATCGCGCTGGTAGAAGGGCTCCAGCTCGTAGTCCACCCGGCCGGGGTTGTCGCAGCCATCCAGGTAGAACACGAAGTTGTAGGCCACCAGGGCCTCGAAGAAGTTCCGGGCCGGACGGAAGGGGACTTGTCGCAGCGTCCGCAGCAGGCGCAGCCGCCGGTCTTCGGCCTCGGAGGGGGCGAAATGGGTGGCTTCCAGTTCCGCCAACAACCGGCCATGCCAAACCCGCACGCCCGCCAGCACATCGAGCATGCCCGCCAGGAAATCGCGTTGCTCCTGGGTGGCGGCCTTGGCTAGGCCCTGCTGGACCCGCTCCTGGTAGCTGTTCAGCCCCTCCCGGATCACCCGACCGTAGTTGGGGATCGAGTGGGTGTAGCCGTTGCCCCCCACCGTGTGGGGGATGGCGGGCTGGGAGAGCTGCCGCTCGACGGTATCCATCTCCGTGCGCAGGAACTGCAAGGCGTCGCGCTGCTCCGGCGTGGCGTCTGTCTGCCGCCGGTCCAGTTCGCCCCGGTTGAAGGACCAGGTGAAGGAGTAGCTGGGCGCGAGGATCGAGTCCTCGCGGCCCGTCCGGTACGGACCGGTGGGATAGAGCCGCGCGCCGGTGTAGGGCGGCGGTCGGGTGCCTTCCAAACGACGCTGCACGGCCCGCGACCAGCGCCGGACCGGAGGGGCATCGGGCAGTTCGAGAAACCCTGCCGCAAAATTCTCGCCAAGATTCGCCAGAACCGAATGGGGGCTCGACATGGCCCTTCCTCCTGACAACTGGCTTGGGCAATGCCCCCCTCCCGGATCAGGAGGGGGGCACAAAGGCTTGGTTAGCCGAGGTACTCGTCGACGCGCTGGGCAACGCCCTGGCCGTTGAAGCCCCACTTCTCGGCCAGCACCTGGTAGGGGGCCGAAGCGCCGAAGTGGTCGATGCCGATGCGCAGACCGCAGCGGCCCGTGTAGCGGTCCCAACCGATGGTCGTGCCCGCCTCGACGCTGACCCGCTTGTAGTTGCCGTCGGGCAGGATGGACGCCTTGTAGGCCGCGTCCTGGGCCTCGAACAGCTCCCAGCTCGGCATGGAGATGACGCGCACCTTGCGGCCCTTGGCCCGCAGCAGGTCCGCCGCTTCCATGCTGGCCCCGACCTCGGAACCGGTGGCGATGAGGGCCACCTCGAAGTCGGCTTCGTCGCTCAGCACGTAGGCACCCTTGGCCAGGTCGATCTTGGCGGCCTGCTCGGGAGTGAAGTTCGGTACGTTCTGGCGGGTGAGGAAGAGGACGGTCGGGCCATTGGTCTGCATGGCGACGGCCCAGGCGTGCGCCACTTCGTGGGATTCGGCCGGGCGGATCACGGTGACGCCGGGGATCGAGCGGCACATGAGCACCTGCTCGATGGGCTGGTGGGTCGGGCCGTCTTCGCCGACGAAGATGGAGTCATGGGTGAAGACGAAGACTTCCTTCAGGCCCTGGAGGGCCGCCAGCCGGATGGCCGGCTTCATGTAGTCGCTGAAGACCGCGAAGGTGGAGGAGTAGGGGATGGCGAGGCCAGAGAGGGCCATGCCGTTCGCGGCCATGCCCATCCCCAGCTCGCGCACGCCGAAGTGGACGTTGCGGCCGGAGCGGGCCTCGGGGCCGAAGTCGCCCGCGCCCTTGAGGTAGGTCTTGGTGGAGGGGTTCAGGTCGGCGGAACCACCGGTGAGGGCGGGGATCAGCGCGCCGACCTTCTGCATGATCTCGCCGCTGGTGTTGCGGGTGGCGTTGGGCTTGGCGGGCACGGCGGCCAGCAGCTCGTCCAGCAGGTTGGCGGGAACCGCGCAGGTGACCAGCTTGGCCAGCAGGTCGGCCTTCTCGGGGTTGGCCTTCTGGAAGGTGGCGAGCTGGGCATCCCAACCGGCGGCCGCCGCGCGCAGGGCGGCGTTCTGGGCGGTGCAGAGGTCGCGGACCTTGTCCTCGACCACGAAGGACTGGGCGGGATCGAAGCCGAGGGCCTGCTTGGTGGCGGCCAGCTCGTCCTTGCCCAGCGGTGCGCCGTGGCACTCCTCGGAACCGGCGAGGTGGGGAGCGCCTTTGCCGATGGTGGTCTTGCCGATGATGACGACCGGCTTGCCGCAACCGGCGGTGGCTTCGGTCAGGGCGGCCTCGATCTGATGCACGTCCTGGCCGTCGATGTGGATCACGTGCCAGCCATAGGCGGCGAAACGGGCACCGACGTCCTCGGTGAAGGCGATGTCGGTGTCACCCTCGATGCTGATCCCGTTGTCGTCGTAGAACAGGACCATGTTGTCCAGCTTCAGGTGGCCGGCCAGGGAACAGGCCTCGTGGGAGGTGCCTTCCATCATGCAGCCGTCGCCGGAGAGCACGAATACGCGCTGGTTGAAGAGCTGGCCGTCCTCCATCTTGGCGGAGAGCTGCTTGAGGGCGATGGCCATGCCCACGCCGGAGGCCAGACCGGAGGCGAGGGGGCCGGTGGTCACTTCCACGCCGGCCGTGTGGCCGAACTCGGGATGGCCGGGGGTCTTGCTGCCCCACTGGCGGAAGTTGGCCAGATCGTCGAGGGTCAGGCCGTACTCGAAGAGGTGGAGCAGGGAGTAGATGAGCATGGAGCCATGGCCGGCCGAGAGGACGAAGCGGTCGCGGCCCAGCCAGTCGGGACGGCTGGGATCATGGCGCAGGAACTTGCTCCACAGGGTGAACGCATAGTCGGCGCAGCCCATGGGCATGCCGGGGTGGCCAGAGTTGGCCGCTTGCACGCCGTCGGCAGCCAGGAGGCGGACGGTGTCGATCGCGCGGAGGAAGGTGGGGTCGCAGGACATGGCTCGGAATCTCCGTGGGGCTTCTCGGTCGGTTACTACTTATGTTTCAGGTAGGCTTCGATGAACTGGTCGATATCGCCGTCGAGGACGGCGTTGACGTTGCTGGTCTCGGAGTCGGTGCGGAGGTCCTTGACCATCTGGTAGGGCTGGAGGACGTAGGAGCGGATCTGGTTGCCCCAGGCGTTGTCGCCCTTCTCGCCGTAGTCGGCGGCGCGTTCCGCATCGCGCTTGCTCTGTTCGAGCTCGTACAGCCGGGCCTTGAGGATCTTGAAGGCGGTGGCGCGGTTCTTGTGCTGGCTGCGCTCGTTCTGGCAGGTGACCACGATGCCGGTGGGCTCGTGGGTGATGCGGACGGCGCTGTCGGTCCGGTTGACGTGCTGGCCGCCTGCCCCGCTGGCGCGGTAGGTGTCGATGCGCAGGTCGGCCTCGTTGATCTCCACCTCGATATCGTCGTCGATCTCGGGGACCACGTCCACGGCGGCGAAGGAGGTCTGGCGGCGCTTGTTGGCGTCGAAGGGGGAGATACGGACAAGGCGGTGGACGCCGCGCTCGCCCCGGAGGTAGCCGTAGGCGAACTCCCCGGTGACCATGATGGAGGCCGTCTTGTAGCCCGCCTCTTCACCCGCCTGGATGGCGAGGACCTCGTAGGAGAAGCCCTGGCGGTCGCACCAGTGGGTATACATGCGGAACAGCATGGCGGCCCAGTCGCATGACTCGGTGCCGCCCGCCCCGGAGTTGACCGTGAGGATGGCGTTGTTCCGCGCCATGCGGAAGGAGAGGAAGCTCACGAGCTCGATGCGGTCCAACTCGGAGACGAGGGTGGCCCAGGAGGTATCCGCCTCGGCCAGCAAGGTCTCGTCCTCGGTGGCGAGTTCCGCCAGCACCTGGAAGTCCTCGACTAGGCCGGCCAGGCGGGTAAACGGTTCGACCACGCCCCGCAAGGTGCGCACTTCCGCCACCGTGGCCTGGGCCTCCTCGCGCCGGTCCCAGAAGTCGGGACGGCCCATGGACTGCTCAAGCTCGGCTAGACGATCTTGCTTGCCGGGGAAGTCAAAGAAACCCCCTCAAGTGGTCGAGGCGCTCGGTTGCCTCGCTCACTTTGAGTTCGAGTTCGTCAAACGTCATGCGGGACTCCATGGATGGAACTGCGGAATCGAGGCTGGAAGAAGCCAGCAAAGCGGCACTTGTGCCGCGAAACCGGTACTATACATGGTTCCATCCGCCTTGCCGCCCGAACCTGGGGTGGTTTCTCCCGCAATGGACGGCCTTCTGGGGGTGGAATACTGTACGGGTAACCGGGGTTTCCCACGTGGGCTAGGTATCCGGCAACGCTATGGTTTGGAGGCGAGAAGCATGGACCGGTGGAATGGATTTGGTGTTCTGGTCGTTGGCCTGTTGACTGCCACTGGCTGGGCCGATGGCCTGCTGGGAACTCCGGATTGTCCACCCAAGGACGGGTTCCGTGAGATCCAGTGCAATCTGGACGGCGACAAGGAACCGGATTCTGTGCGTCTGTACCACGTGCGGGCACGGACTGAGGATGGTTGCTTCACGAGCGTGGCCGTCTTCCTCCTCCGCCGACAGAGCTACTTGGTTCCCATCCATGCGATAACCCATGCCGGGAGGTTCCCGAATATGCTCTCGGTCATGCCGGTTGATCTCGACGACGACGGGACGTCGGAGTTCATCGTGGGCGAGTCCGATGCCGGGATAAGTCACAGCCACACGCGCTTCACGGTCTTGGATATCACATTGTCCGGGGATGGCGAGGTGACCACGGAGGTACAGTTCACCTACGATGCCCAGGACTGCGGGGGGCCGGTAACGGTCGAATCGTTGGGGTCCAAGGGGCACTACCGCCTGCGCATCGCGGATACGTCCTTTCATCTCGTCAATGGGCGGGATGCTAGGAAGCAGGGCGAAAGGGCGACACCAAGAATGGCCGAATGACTCCGGTTACGTGGTTCGTCCCGCCGGGTCCGTCCGTGGTCTTCTGTCCAGGGCGGAGTACAGTACGCGCCACATTACGCATCGCTACGGAACCACGATGATCGACCTGCACGCTTTCCGCGCCTTCATCTTCGACCTCGACGGCACTCTGGTGGACTCCGAGAAGTTCCATGTGAAGGCCCTTGCTGCCACGCTGCGCGAGGCGGCGGGCTACGAGATGACGGCCGAGGACATCGACGATTTCAAGGGCAACACCAGTCGGGACATGATGATCATGCTGGCCGAACGCCATGGCTGGGCTCTTGATGTGGACCGGGCGGTGGCGCGGAAGTTCGAACTGCTCTACGAAGTGTTCGAGACCGACCCCTTCCCCGGCGTGGGCGAGTTCCTGGCCCATTGGCGGGGGCGGACGCGGCTGGCCGTGGCCAGCAATTCCCCCGCCCATTTCGTGCGCCGCGCTCTCCAGGATCTCGGCATTCTGGCCGACGTGGAGGTGCTATGCACCGTGGACGACGTGAGGCGGCGCAAACCCGATCCCGAGATGCTGAACCTGGTCCTTGCCCGGCTGGGATTGTCGCCCGAGGAGGTCCTCGTGTTCGAGGACTCGTTGCCCGGCGTGCAGGCGGCCCTGGCCGCGCATTGTCCGGTGGTCATCGTCGATACGCCCGCCGCCATCGAGGCGGGTGCCCCGCCGCCGGGATTGCCGGTGGCAACCTGGCCGGAACTGGTCGCGGCTTCCCAAGCACCCATCCCCGCTGGAGATCGCCCGTGCTGACACAGATTCTTGTCCTCACCCTGATTACCCTGATTCCTGGCCTGGAGCTGCGGGCATCGATCCCCGTGGGCATCCTGGGCGGCGGCTGGATTGGGGAGACGCAACTCTCGCCGGTGGTGGTGGTGATTGTCTGCCTGATCGCCAACATTCTGCTCGGCTGGGCGGTGTTCCTGCTGATGGGGCCGGTGATCCGGCTCTTCGAGCGCTTCCGCTGGTTCCAGCGCTGGGTGGATCCGCTCCTCCAGCGGGCGCACCGGAAACTGGGTCCCTACGTGCAGAAGTACGGCGGCATCGGGGTGGCGGTGTTCATCGGGGTTCCCTTGCCGGGCAGCGGGGTCTACACCGGCGCGGTGGGCGCCTACCTTCTTGGCGTGAGCAAACGCTCCTTCGCCTGGGCCAACGTCCTCGGGGTGCTGATTGCCGGGGCGGCGGTGACCGCCGTCACTCTCCTGGCCAGCAATGTCCCTTGGCTCCAGTGGATCATCAAGCGCTAGGCACCATCGCTGGCGGCTGGGCCTCCCCCCCGTCTTCCCTAGTACTGCGCAATTGTTGCGCACTGGGAATGCTCATCTGCGCAAGAAAGGCCGCGGCGGGGTCGCTGGTGCCGGAGGCCGGTCGGTCGGCCCGAGATCAGGGGTTTCGGTCTCCGTGATGGAAGAGGTTACGTTAGCCTTTGGCATACCGGTTGCATATCCTTTGTGGCACCTCATGCAACGGGAGCGACCATTGCACTTCCGGCCAATTGCGTGAAGACCGTCCCCCTCAGTTGGACTTCGGTCCAGAAAGCACGGAGAACAAGCGTGAAGATCAGAACCCTGGTGTGTTCGGCGGCGGCGAGTCTCGTGTGTCTTGGCGTTGCGATGGCACAGCCGGCGGGGAACGGCGAAGGCAAGCCGCCAGTGAGGCGTGATCCCGCCAAGTTGTTCGAGCGGATCGATACCGACGGCAGCGGGACTCTCAGCCTGGAAGAGTACAAGGCGAACTACGACAAGCGGATCGAGGCCATGAAGGCCAGAGCGGCTGCCCAGGGCAAGGAGATCACTCCTCCCTCCGCGGAAGATGCCTTCAACAAGATCGACACCGATGCCGACGGAAGCATCTCCAAGGAAGAGTTCATCGCCTCCGTGACCAAGCCCGGCAAGAAGGGCGAAGGGGCCAAGCCCGAAGGCGAGAAGAAGGCCGAGGACGAGCCGAAGGCCGAATAGGCATCGGTTCTCCCAACTACCCGAGTCGCCGACGGCCCGCACGACACCGTGCGGGCCGTTCTCGTTCGGCAGCCGGGAAGGTCCCATCTCCGGGGGCCGGATAGCGCCATGATGCGGCACTCTGGGAACTCCCACGCTCGCCGGAGTGGACGGTGGGGCTCTTGGACCCTACATTGATAGGCTTTCGGTAGGCGGATTCTCCGCCTTTGACCGCAAGCAGCCAGGGTGGCACGATGACAGCCAGCGATCGTCTCTCTTGCGACTACCTCATCATCGGTTCCGGCTTGGCGGGCCTTTCCGCCGCGCTGAAGGCGTCGCGCCATGGATCCGTGATCGTGGTGACCAAGACCGAGGCGGACGAGTGCAACACCCGCTACGCCCAGGGCGGGATCGCGTGCGTGATTGCCGAAGGGGACACCTTCGAGGCCCATGTGCAGGACACGCTGGTAGCGGGCGCGGGGCTCTGCCACGAGGATGTGGTGCGGGCCATCGTGGCCGCCGGTCCCGAACGGATTCGGGACCTGCAGGAGTGGGGCGTCCGTTTCACCCGGCGCGGGGAACTGGAAAGCGATCTGCGGCGGGAGGAGGCCGAGGACTTTGATCTGGGCCGCGAAGGCGGACACTCCCAGCGCCGCATTCTCCACTCCGGCGACATCACCGGCCGCGAGGTGGTGCGGGTGTTGCTCGATCGCTGCCGCAATACGCCGAATATCACCATTCTGGAGAATCATCTGGCGGTGGACCTGATCTCCACCCGCCATATCGAATGGCAGGGCGAGAACTGCTGTCTGGGTGCCTATGTGATGGACACCACCAGCCGCAAGATCAAGACTCTCCTTAGCCGTTTCACTTTCCTGGCCACCGGCGGGGCTGGCAAGGTGTATCTGTACACCAGCAATCCCGATGTGGCCTGCGGCGACGGTGTCGCCATGGCCTACCGGGCGGCGGCCGAGATCCGCAACATGGAGTTCTTCCAGTTCCACCCCACCTGCCTGTGGCACCCGGAGGCCAAGTCCTTCCTGATCAGCGAGGCGGTGCGCGGCGAGGGGGCGGTGCTGAAGATCCGCCGGGGCGGCGACTATGTCGAGTTCATGGACAAGTACCACAAACTCGGCAGCCTCGCTCCCCGGGACATCGTGGCCCGGGCCATCGACAACGAGCTGAAGCGGACCGGCCAGGACTGCGCCTACCTGGATATCCGCCACCATCCGGAGGAGTTCCTCCGCAAGCGCTTCCCGAACATCTTCGCGGCCTGTCTCCAGTATGGGGTGAACATGGCCCGCGACCTGATCCCGGTCGTCCCCGCCGCCCACTACTGCTGCGGCGGAGTGCGTACCGACATCAACGGGGCCACCACGGTCAAACGGCTCTACGCCATCGGCGAAGTGGGCTGTACCGGTCTCCACGGAGCCAACCGTCTAGCGAGCAACAGCCTGCTGGAGGCCATCGTCACGGGGCATAACGCCGTGGTCCACTCCCTGAACCTGACCGATCCCCCCTCCATCGCCGCCGAGACGATTCCCGACTGGAGAACCGGCAAGGCGGTGGACTCGGACGAGCAGATCGTCATTTCCCACAACTGGGACGAAATCCGCCGGTTCATGTGGGACTACGTGGGCATCGTCCGTACCAACAAGCGGCTGGAGCGGGCCAAGAACCGCATCCGGGTGATCCGCCAGGAGATCGAGAAGTACTACTGGGACTTCATCGTGACCCCCGACCTGATCGAGTTGCGCAACCTGGCCTCTGTCGCCGAGATGATCGTGGATAGCGCCAGCGCCCGCCGGGAGAGCCGGGGTCTGCATTTCAATGCCGACTATCCCATGGCCGAACCGGGCACCCAGGGCAAGGACACCTGCCTGCGCCGTCCCACCAAGATGGAGATCTGGTACGAATGACGGCGTTTCCCGAAGCTGGACTGGTGGTGGCCGCCGGGGGCGGCTCGCGCCGGTATGGCGAGCGCAACAAGCTGCTTGAGCTCCTGGGCGATGTTCCCGTCTTCGTGCATTGCCTGCAGCGCCTGGGAGCCGTGATTCCGCCGGAACGGACGGTTCTGGTGGTACCTCAGACGGAGCGGGACGCCTTCGAGGCCATCCTGGAAAGGCGGGGCTTGCCGATCCGGCTGGCGGTCGGGGGGGACTCCCGGCCCGCTTCGGTCCTCGCGGGGCTGCGGGCCCTGCCTGCCGAGGTGACCCTGGCGGCGGTGCAGGACGCAGCCCGCCCCTTCACCACGGCGGAGCTTCTCGTGCAGTGTCTGCTCAGTGCCCGCACCCATGGTTCGGGCGTCGCCGCCCGGGCCATCACCGACACGGTCAAAACGGTGGACGAGCAGGAATTCGTGCTCACCACCCCCGACCGCGCCACCTTGCGCGCGACCGAGACGCCCCAGGTCTTCCCGCGCGCCAAGCTCATCGCCGCCTACCGGTCCTGCATCGAGCAGGGCATCCTGCCCAGCGACGAAGCCCAGGCCTGCGAGTCCCTTGGCCAGCCCGTGCACCTGGTGG
>QKCY01000521.1 GCA_003245525.1 Victivallales bacterium
CGCCCCCAGGACGGGCTGAATGCCTTGCTGGTGAGCCTGGCCAGCGACGAGTCCGGTCGCACCGGCCAGAGGGTGGTGCTGTAGCCATTGCCCGGAGAACGAACTGGCGTGCACTGCGGGTTGGGCAATGCACGCCAGGAGGGGAGGTATAGGGGGATAGCTAGGCTTCGGGGAGCAGTCGCGCCCGGACGGCCTGCATCTCGGTCTCGATGCCGGAGCACAGGTCGGCCAGGATGTCGGCGACGGACTCCTCGCGGCTGACCAGGCCGACGGACTGGCCGGCCATGAGGGAGCCCTTGTCAATGTCGCCTTCCTGGACGGCCCGGCGGAGGGCACCCATCCAGAAGCGTTCCACTTCAAGCTGGGCGGCTTCGCGGTGGATGGTCCCGGCGTCGAGCTGGGCGATGAGGTCGAGCTGGAGACGGGCGAAGTCCTCAAGTCCGGCGTTGCGCAGGGCGCGGACGGCCACGACGGGAAGACGGCTGTCGAACTGGGGAGTCGAGACGGCGTCGCGGGCGTTGGCCTTGCGGAACTTCTCCTTGAAGCGGGCATGGGCGCAGCTCTCGGTGGCCACGGCGAACCGGGTCCCCAACTGGACGCCCGCCGCCCCCATCAGGAACATATGCGCGCACATGCGGCCGGTGGCGATGCCACCCGCCACGAAGACCGGCACCTGGGGGACCTCGAACAGCACCTGCTGGAGGAGCACCGTCAGGCTCACATGGCCCACATGGCCGCCCGCTTCCATGCCTTCCAGCACCAGGGCGTCCGCGCCGTAGCGGATCATGCGCTGGGCAATGGACAGGGTGGAGGCGAAACAGAGCACCTTGGCGCCCAGTTCCTTCATCATCTCCACCTGCCGGGCGTTCGGGAAGCTGCCCGCGAAGACCACGTACTGGGGCCGCAGCTTGCAGACGACCTCCAACTGTTCCTCGAAGGCGGGAGCGATGGTGACCAGATTGACCGCGAAGGGCCGGTCGGTCAGTTCGCGGGTCTTCAGAATCTCGGCCTCAAGGATGGCGGCCGGGGAGTTGCCGCCCGCCAGGCAGCCAAAACCGCCGGCATTGGCCACGGCGGACACCAACTGGGCGTTGCTGATCCACGTCATGCCGCCGCAGAGAATCGGGGTCTCGACGCCAAGGAATTCGCGTCCGCGAGCGAAGTATCGGTCGGAAATCTGCATGTGATTCCTATTCTGCTTTCGGATGGAAGTATTCCTCCTGGCGAGTCACCATGAGGACACTCTGCCAGAGCTGGTCTCTGGGATTGATCTTCCGCCGGTCCCGGACCGCGAGGGGAATGGGAACGGCCACGAAGTGGTTGTGCCAGTCGCCGACCACCACGTCGGTCATGCCGGCCATGGCCACATGGATGGCGTTCTGGGCCAGGTGGAGGCAGAAGACCGCGTCCGTGCCCTGGGCCGGCACCGAACGGATCATGTAGCTGGGATCGAAGTACTTGACCGTGTGGTCGATATTGCGGGCGGCGAGGTACTGGGTGAAACGGTCCTTCAGGTAGAGGCCGATGTCCTTGTGGAGCTGGTTGCCGGAGGCGTCTTTTCCCGCCTCGCCCTCCAGCAGATCCTGCCCGGCTCCCTCGGCCACCACGACCACGGCATGGTGCTTGCCCTTGGCGAGGAGGCGGCGCTCAAGCGCTGCCAGCAGGCCGTGCTCGCCCTCCATTTCGAACTTCACCTCGGGGACGAGGCAGAAGTTCACCACCGAGTTGGCCAAGGTGGCGCTGGCGGCGATGAAGCCGGAGTCGCGGCCCATGAGGCGGACCAGACCGATGCCGTTGCGGGCGCCCTTGGCCTCGTTGTGGGCGCAACCGATGGCGGGGGCGGCATGGTAGATGGCCGTCTCGTAGCCGAAGGTGCGCTCCATGAAGTTGAGGTCGTTGTCGATGGTCTTCGGCACGCCGACCACGCTGATGCGGAGGTTGCGGCGGTTGACTTCCTTGACAATGTCATGGGCGCAGCGCTGGGTGCCGTCGCCGCCGATGGTGATGAGCACGTTGATGTTGTGCCGTTCCAGGGCGCGCACCATGATGTCCTCGGGCTGCTGGCCGCGGGAGGAACCCAGGATGGAGCCGCCGGTTTCGTGGATCGAATCCACGATCTCGGGCGTCAGCATGATGGGCTCGTAGCCGAACTTGGGGTTCAGGCCGCGGAAGCCGTAGGGGATGCCGAAAATGGTGCGGACCCCGTAGTTGCACCACAGGGTGTTGACCAGGGCCTTGATCACATCGTTGAGGCCGGGGCAAATCCCGCCGCAGGTGACGATGCCGACCCGGGTCCAGGCAGGATCATGGTAGAGCTTCTGGCGCGGGCCCGCCGGGACAAACGCGGGTGGTTCCACGCCAGCCTTGATCAGGGAACTGATCTTGCGGACATCGGAGAACAGGGAGATGCGCTCTTTCTCGTCGGCGTAGGCGACCTCGCCCAAGGGCGAGTCCACAGTTTGCTCGCCGAGATGGGTGACCTCGAAACTGTCGTTGTTGTTGGCGATTTCTTCGACGGAGGCGTTCAACAGTCTATACATGGCGCGTGCATTCCTAGTGGCTCCCCGCTCCAAAAAGCGGAGCCGTTGCCCCTCGCTGGCAAGCCCGTAATTTGCTTCCCCGAAGAGGAGGTTGCAAACCATGCCGATTCTTCGGCAACCGGAAGAACCCTAGACCCCGGCGGTGACGAAACGGTTCCGGCAGTCTTCGTAGAAGGTGAGATTCCGGTCCAGAATCCGCTCCGGCGAGAAGGCGGTCCGGGCTTTGCGCATGGCGGCCTGGCCCAGGCGTTCGGCAAACTCGGGATCGGACAGCAGGCGCAGCAGCGCGTCGGCGATCAGATCGGGTTCGTGGGGATTGACGAGCAGTCCTTCCTGCTCGTGACGAATCAGCTCCGGGCCACTGCCGTACTGGGTGAAGACGAGGGGGCACCCGCACCACATGGCTTCGGCCGCCGCCATGCCGAACGCCTCGTAATGCGAAGGCAGCACCGCTGCGCTGGCCTGGCTGTAGGCCCGCGCAAGCTCCTGGCGGGGAACATGGCCGAGAATCTCGACGCCCAGATCGGCCGGCGACCGCAGGAAGTCCCTGATCCAGTCGCTGACCAGGGCGCCTGTCCGCATTCGGCTGTCCCGGCCATACAGGTGGAGACGGGCGTCGGGAACCTGTCGGCGGACGCGCGCCCAGACCCGGACCAGTTCGCAGATGCCTTTCGGTTCGATCAGCCCGCCCGCATAGACCACGGTCGGCGGGGGGGCTGGCTGACGAGACACGTCACCAAGGCCGGAGACCGGATTGGGGATGACCGTGTAGTCCCGGGACTCGCAGAGAAGCCGATGGGTCACCACATGCCCCACCGACTCGCTTACGGCACAGAGAAAGTCGGCTCGTAGCGCCGCACGGCGCTCGAACCATCGAGAGACCACGGGCGGCAGGGGCGACACGGGCGAAAGGCGAATGGCACAGGTGCCATGGATACGGACGACGACCGGCACCGGCAGGGGGCCCCAGCCAGCGACCAACCCCCGCCCGAGGGGAGCGTCCACCACGTCGATCTCGCCCTTCCTGGCCCAGGCGCGCACCTGCCGCCAGAGCTGGTGGCGCGCCCAGATTCCCCCGCCCCGGAAGAAGGGAACAGGGAGGCGATAGATGGTGACTCCATCCCGCTCTTCCTGTAGTGGCTCCGAACTGCCCCGTTCCCGGAGGCCGACGACGCGGACTTCATGCCCTGCTGCCGCCAAACCCTCGGCCAACGACTGCGTAACGACCCCTTCGCCGCCGGCGAGACTTGGTCCGTATTCGCAGGAGAGGAAACAGATTTTCATAGGCTCGCGGGTGAGGTGCGGAGGGGAGGAATAGGGAGTAACGTACTTCGACCCTGCGTCGGTCGCCACGCTTTCCGCCCAAGAGGATACAATTCCTGGATGCTTTGCCGTCGCTGCCATGGCTTTTTCTCTGTTGGCCGGGACCGGTCAGCGCTGGGCGTGCTGCTAGCGGCTTGGCTGGCGGTGCACCTTCCCCTGTTCCGTCATCTGGGCACCTGGGTCGGTGACACGGGCAAGGAGTTCGGGGTTCCCCGCGATCTGCTGGCTGGTGCGCTTCTCTACCGCGACACGTTCTGGCCCTACGGTCCCTTCCCCCCTTATCTGAATGCCGGCCTGATGGCGGTGTTCGGCACCCACACCGATGTGCTGCTGGTGGTCGCGCGTCTCCTTGGTTTGGCGGTGTGCTTGGCGGCATACCGGCTGGTCCGCCGTTTTGCGGGACCGGGGCAGGCATTGTTGGCCGGGCTGGCGGTCTTGGTGTTCTCGACCACGTCGGGGCTGTTTGCCGTTCCGTACTCCTTCGCTACGCTTTGGTCCTGCCTGCTGGGGTTGGTGGGTATGGACTGCCTGCTGGCCGCTAACGGGGAGGGTGCCCCGCGCCGTTGGTTGCTTGCGGCCGGGGGTTGCGGCGCCCTGGTTCTCCTGGCCAAGTTCACGGTGTTCCTGCCGTTGGCGATTCCCGCCTGTCTGTTGGTCTGGTACCGGGCGGACCGTTCCGGGAACCGGGTCCGTGCCCGGTTGGCACGGGGAGCCTGGTTCTTCCTTCCTGCCTTGCTGGTGGTGGTACCGGTCTATGGCTGGTTTCTCTGGCGGACAGGCTGGGACTCCTTCGCGATCCAGGCATTGGGCGGTTTCCATAGCCACAACATCCGCCACGGGTTCTTCTATCACCTGCTCTGGCAGACCATGCGGGCGGCGGACGGCGGGTTGCGGGCGGTGGCGGCGGCCCTGCTGGTCTGGGGGGTGCTGGCCGTTGCCGGCTTGGGAATCCTTGCCTGGCTCGTGGCCTGGCGGCGAGGAAGGGCAGATGTCCCTTCCGCGTTGTTCCTGCTGTTCGCGCTGCTGAATCTGGGGCAGATGAACTCCACGTCCCATGTGCCCTATGTGTTTCCTGCCATTCTCGTTGCCGCGCTGTGGGCGGGAGCGGTTCTGGAACGGACCGGCGAGGTCCCCTGGTTGCGGATCGTGCGGTACGCTGTGGTTCTGGGCGTGTTGGCGGTGCCGGTGGTGCGTCTGCCCCTGGTTCTGGGCAAGCCGGTCCATATCGAGACCACCACGGCTTCCCTCTGGTTTCCCGAGGTGCCCGGCCGGGCCCTGGCCAGGACGATCGATCTGGTCCAGAGCGAGTCCCCCCCCGGCGAACCCATCGGGATCATGACCGGCCACGACTTCCTCTACCAGTTCCTCGACCGGCCCAACCGGTTGGGCTACTACTACACGCTCTACGAGCCCTTCTGGCGGCCCTGGGCGGAGGAACGGTTTCTTGCCCGCTTCCGGGCCGCCCGTTTCCGGCTGCTGGTGACGAACCCGCACGAGTCGTTCACCTATGCCTACGTGCTCGATATTCCCGAGACCGAAAAGCGGATCAACGACCAGCTTTTCGCCGACTACGAGAAGATGACGGGCGACGATTGCCTGCCGTATATCGTCTGGCGTCGCCGCCCGTAGTCGGGCTACTTCAGGATGCGGTCGGGATCGATCCGGTCAAGCTGTCCGAAGACCTTCGCGATCCCCTCGGCGATGGACTCGGCGATCTCGGGACCGTTGGGGGCGCGGAGGGCCATGACCAGGGCGATGTAGCTGGCGCAATGCCGCCGGGCCACGGGGTAGTTGGCGGGGTCGTAGTCCACGCCCTCGTCGGCCCCGGGGATGGACCAAGGGAAGCCGCCGCCGTAGGCGTTCTTGGCCTGGAAGACGGTCATCTCGGGCAGGATGAAACGCTGCCACACGCTCGTAGGGATACCCTCGGCATTGAGCGCCCGATTCACCGCGTCGCGGAAACGGACTTGGCTGCCGGTCCAGCCAATGGCGGCGAAGTCGATGCGGAGATTGTAGTTGTACCAGTTGTGCGTATGCCCATCGGGCTCGGTGGGGAGGATCAGGCCGGGAGTGCTGGGCAGGCGGCGGTTGAGTACGGCGGCGTTGGCCAAGAGGTTCGCGAAGTGGTGGGGGTACTTTTCCAACTGGGCGCGGGCGAAGGCGGCGGTGATCTCGTTGTTGCGATACATCCAGCCCAGGGCGTAGGCGTGGTAGTCGCGCGACTCCTCGGGCCGCCGGGTCTCGCCGAAGCTCCACAGGCTGCAGGCGTTGCGGTAGACTTCCTCGTCGTTGGTGACGAACATCCCGCCCTCGCCGCAGCACATGCATTTGTTCTGGTTGAAGGAGAAGGCGGCGGCATCGCCGAACGTTCCCACCTTCCGCCCGTCGAACAGGGCGCCGTGGGCCTGGCAGCAGTCCTCGATCACCTTCAGGTTGTGCTTGCGGGCCACCGCCATGAGCTGATCGAAGTCGAGGGCCAGACCGTGCAGGTTCACGGCCACGATGGCCTTGGTGCGCGGCGTGATGGCCGCCTCGATCTTGGCTATGTCCATGTTGATGGTGGCGAAATCGATGTCGACAAAGATCGGGATGGCATTGTGGTGCAGGATGCAGGTGGCGCTGGAGCTCCAGGTGTAGGCGGTCACCAGCACGTGGTCGCCCGCGCCGACCCCGCAGCCGACCAGCCCCATGTGCAGGGCGGCCGTGCCGCTGTTGGTGAAGATGGCATAGCGGTTGCCGTTCCACTCGGCGAACTCGCGCTCAAGGGCGATGCTGTGGTCCCCTCGCGCCTGCTTCTCGGCATGGAGGGCGTTCAGCACCAACTCCTCGTCGCGCTGGTCCACCGGCGGCCAGGGCTGGATGCGGCTGGGATCAAGGGTCCTGGGACCACCGTAGATGGCGAGTTCGCTCATCGGAATCGTCTCCGTGGGATGGGGTTGCGGCCTGACACGTCGTGGCCTTTCCATACCAGATGCCGCGTCGGCATGCCCTCCGCCAGGCCCGTTTCGGACAACAAATTGCCAAAGCGGGTAGGATGTTGCGCCAGCCGGAGGGCGGGTGCCGTGCTATGGTGCTAGCCACTAGTCGAAGGAGACTGACCGATGCCGCACGTCCCGACCCGCGCCGAAGCCTGGGAACTGGTTACGACTCATACCGAGTCCGAGTCTCTGCTCGGCCACTACCTTGCCGTCGAAGCGGTGATGCGGCGGCTGGCCCGCCATTTCGGAGAGGACGAGGAGCAGTGGGGGGTAATCGGTCTGGCGCACGATCTCGACTGGGAACGCTGGCCCAAGGAACACTGCCGCAAGACCCGGGAACTGCTCCAGGCCGCCGATTGGCCGGAGGAGTATATCCGGGCCATCGAAGCCCACGGTTGGGGGCTTTGTACGGACGTGGAGCCGGTGAGCCGGTTGGAGAGGAGTCTCTATGCCATCGATGAACTCACGGGGCTGGTGACGGCCTGTGCCTTGGTCCGCCCCTCGCGGAGCGTGCTCGATCTCAACGTGAAGTCGGTGCGCAAGAAGTGGAAGGTGCCGAGCTTCGCCGCCGGGGCGAACCGGGAGGTGATCCGGCAGGGGGCGGACCGGCTGGGGATGGAACTGGACGAGCTGATCGAACAGGTGATCCTCGGTATGCGCGAGGTGGCCGAGGCCATCGGTCTTGGCACCGGCGCGGTGGGCGAGTAGCAGAGGGCAGGGCGATGCGTGGTTTGGCGCTGGTAGCTTTGGCGTTGTCTCCCATCCTGGCGGCGCAGCCGATGGTGAACGGCGGCTTCGAGGACGAACTGACGGGCTGGACCGTGATGCATGCCGGGAAGGAGGACGCCGACGCCTCCTACGCGCCTGCCGCGGATTCGCCCCACGGCGGCGCCGCCTGCTTGGTCTACCGCAAGCAGGTGGGGATTTCGCGGAACACCCATGTGGATCAGACGATTGCCGTGCAGCCCGGCACCAAGTACCTGGCCAGCGCCTGGATGCGGGGCGACGGCAATCTGCGACCGTTGCTCTCCATCGAAGGGGTGGACTGGAAGCGGTTGGCCGGACAGGCGGCCGCTGCCGTCACCGGCTGGCAGGAGGTGCGCCTGTGCTTCGACGCCGGGGACCGGGAGGAGGTGCGGGTAATCTGGTACGGCGGGTCGCGGGGACGGCCCTACGAGAGTTTCCCCGGCGTGGCCGCGCTCGACGATGTGGTGGTCCGCCCAGCGACGGATGCGGAGGTTGCCGAGTTGTTCCCCCAGCCCCGTACCGACGCTCGCGACTGGTTTCCGTATACCTATCGCTGGGACGAGGTCGCGCCTGCGCCTGCGCTGGACTTCGGCATCCATGATGCGCCGGCAGGCAAGCATGGGTTCGTCGAGATCCGGGATGGGCACCTCTGTTTCCCCACCGGTCAGCGCGCCCGATTCTGGGGCGTCTGCGTCTGCGGTCGCAGTGCCTTCCCCACCCACGAACAGGCCGAGTTCGTGGCCGACCGGCTGGCCAAGTGCGGGGTGAATCTGGTCCGGCTCCATGCCCTGGAGGGCGTGTTGCTGGACAGCCAGGCCCAGAGTTCGCGGGTCTTTGATCCGGAGATGCTGGACCGGGTGGACTATCTCGCCGCCGCGCTGCTGAAACGGGGCATCCACCTTTTCATGGACTGGCGGACCAACTTCCGGGTGCTGAAGAACGACGGGCTGGCGCCCCACCATCTCTACCTGTGGTCCCTGCTGGACGAACGCTTCGTGGCCCTGAACCAGGACTACGGGCGACTGCTCTTCCAACACGAGAATCCCTACACCGGTCGGCGCTATGTGGACGAACCCGGTCTGGTCGCGGTGGAGATCATCAACGAGACCGACATCTTCGGTGCCTTCGAGGGGAAGAAGAGCGAGAATGCCGATACGGAGCTTCTCCGAACTGCCCTGGGCGAACGCTGGAACCGCTGGCTGCTAAAGCAATACGGCGACCGAAGCGCCCTGGCTGCCGCCTGGACCGACGCTCGTGGCCAGTGTGGGCTTCGTCCCGACGAGAACCCTGCCACGGGGAACGTCGAGCTGCCCTTGCCCGCCTACAACACCGGGGCCTGGGACCGTGACAACACGTCTCCCGCGGGTTTGGCCCGGACCAGCGACGCCCTGCGCTTTCTCTACGCGCTGCAGACGCACTACTTCCTGCGGATGCGGGACTTCCTGCACGAGCTCGGGGTGCGGGTGCCGATCTCGGGAACGAACTGGAAGATGCACATCCGTCCCAATGCCCGGTCGAACGCCCAGCTCGATTTCACCGAGAACCACGCCTACTGGGACCATGCCATGCCCTGGCCGCCAAGCCTCAAGGGCTACACGGCCTCGCGGCAAAAGCCCATGGTCCGCGCCAATCCCGTGCTCGGCGACAGTGGACTCATCGACCAGCTCGGGGCGGGCGCCGTGCCCGACAGGCCCTTCCTGGTGACCGAATGGAACTTCGACAATCCGAACGAGTACCGCTGCGAAGGTCCGCTCTGGATGGCGGCCTACGGGTCGCTCCAGGACTGGGACGCCATCATCTGCTACTGCTTCTACGGCGGTTGGGGCCGGTCCTGGGACCAAGTCGGCGAGTACGACGAACGCGGCATGTATCTGGGCAGCGAGGAGACCTTCAACGATCCCGCCCTCTTGGCTCTCTTCCCGGCGGCCGCAGCCCTCTTCGTCCGCGGCGACGTCCAGCCCGCCCGGCACGAGGTCCATATCGGCTACTCCGCCACCGATGCCTTTGCTTCCCAGGGGAGTTGGGGCAACGAGCTCGGGCATCTACGCTTTCTCAGCTACCGCCACCGGGTGAGGCAGGCGTACTTCGACACCGCCTATGCCGGGCAGGCCGATGCGGTGGTGGCGAGCGGTCTCAGCGCCACGGGCGACTATTCGGCGGCACGCCACGCTGTGCTCGGGGCCAATACCCCGCTGTTGGATGGCCACGGAAGCCAGCGGGACTGGAATGCCCTGGCTCGTGCCGTGCTCCCGGGGTTGCCGGTCGCCGACGGCGACCAGGGAACCCTCTTCCCGTTGCCGCCGATTGCGGTCCCGGCGAATGCCACGGCCCTGTGGTCGGAGCCGGACGGTTGTTTCGGAATGCTCGATGACCATCGCCTCCTCCTGCCGCCCAGTGGCCAGATGGCCAAACGCGATCCCCTCTGGTTCCGCCAAGCCTTCGCCCAGGCCTCGGGTCGCTGGGGGTTGGGCGAGGAAGCCGGTCCTGCGGACCGGATTGTCGCGGATACCGGAGAGCTGACCTGGCAACTCCGGGATGGGCGGATGACGATCCAGACACCACGCGCGGCCGGCGTCACGGGTTTCGTGGGGCGTCAGCGGGTCGATCTGGGCGAGATGACGGTCGAAGCCGAGACCCCCTTCGCGAGCGTATTGGCGGTATCGCTGGACGGGCAACCCCTCGCCACCAGTTCCCGCATTCTCCTGACCGCCGTGGCCCGGGCGGAGAACACGGACCAGGTCTGGAGCGACAATCGGACCCGGATCGAGGCTGCCGGAAGAGGGCGGGCTCCCGTTCTGGCCGAACCGGTCGTCGGCTTGGTTCGCTTCAATCATCCTCCAAAACAGGTCCGGGCTCTGGACATCGCGGGGATTCCCGGTATGGTTGTCCCCTTTCATGCCCCCGGCAGTTTTCGCGTGGAAGCCCGTTACCGTAGCCTCCACTATCTGGTCGAACGCTAGTCAGGACCGGGCAGTCGTACCTGATCGAAATGACAGGTGTATAGTCCACTTTTTCAAGTGGCTAAGTGGTTGCGTTTTGTGCTTGGCTTTTACTTTGGCGGGAGCCGGTGATCCTGTCGAAGGCGTATCGAAAAAAAGCTGGAATTGTCCGCGCGGGCCGTTGACCATTCAGCAAGTCGCGGTACAGTTAACTCTATCGGAAACGAAGTAGTGACAATTCAGGGAAATGACTGACTTTTTCGAGCTATAGGCTCTGTAGGAATACGTTTTTGAACCAATTTGGCTCCGGCAGGTTCCTCCTCCCTCCCTCCTTCCTCCCTTCTCTCTTCCCTTCCCTGCCGGAGCCTCTTTCTTTTTGGCAGGTACCCGTCGTAGCTCCTTGGACTGGCTTGCTGTCGGTTCGGCGAACCGGCATATTGCTGGTTTCGGTATCCATCAAGGCGTTAGGAGCACTCCGATGAGGCCGTTCCGTTTCCCCTTCTCGGTTCGCGGGTTGACGTGGTGTTGCACGCTGGGCGCTGTCGCCACCCAGCCGGCCGGGGGAGCCACTCTGCCAGCGCCCGACCCGGCGCGTGTCACGGCCATCTCCCGGATGCTGTCGTCCTCGCCACAGGCGTTCGGCGCGACCATCGCGGACCGGCAGAACTGGCAGCGTCTGGCCCAGCATGCCGCCTATGCCCGGGTGGTGGAGGAAGGCGAGAAGACGCTGGCCAAGCCGCTCCCGCCGCAGCCCGACGACCTCTTCCTCGAGTTCACTCGCACCGGCAACCGCACGCATTGGCAGAAGGTGGAGGGGGATCGGCGTGGTCGGATCCGTACCTATGTGCTGGCCGAGTGCGTCGAGAACCAAGGACGTTTCATCCCGCCACTGGTGAAGGTGATCGAGGCCCTTGCCACAGAACCCACCTGGGTGATGCCCGCCCACGATGGCAAGCTGGCCAACTTCAAAGGCGAGGTCGTCGACATCGACCTCGGGTCCTCGGGTCTGGCCACCGATCTGGCGATGGCCGTTGCCCTGCTTGGGGACCGGTTGCCCGCAGCCACCCGCAACCTGATCCGCGGCCAGCTCGAACAGCGCATCTTCGCCCCCTTCCGGGCCATGGCTCTTGGCGAGCGCCCCGCGAACTGGTGGCTGACGACCACCAACAACTGGAACGCCGTCTGTCTGGCCAACGTGGTGAATTCCGCTCTCTGCGTGCTGCCCGATCCGGCCGACCGAGCCTTCTTCGTGGCGGCGGGCGAACGCTACTCGAAGAGCTTCCTGGCTGGCTTCCCCCCCGATGGCTATTGCACGGAGGGGGTAGGGTACTGGTGCTACGGTTTCGGCCATTACCTCCTGCTGGCCGAAGGCATCTGGCAGGCTACGGGTGGCAAGCTAGACCTGTTGGCCGACGAGCATGTCCGCCAGGCGGCGCTCTATGGGGCCCGCATCGTCATCCTCGACGGAGTGTGCCCGGCCTTCGCCGACTGCGGGGTGACCGCTCGGCCCGGTGCGAACTACATGCGTTTCATCAATCGCCGGTACCGACTGGGCCTGCGGGAGTGGGAGAACGACGATCTGACCACCGCCTCGGGGAATCTGCTTGAGGCCATGCTGTGGTCCTTCCCCAACTCAGCTACGGCCCAGCCGCGCGCGACGCAGTTGGTCGACGGCGGCGGCCAGCGCGACTACTTCGCTTCGGTCGGCATCCTGGTTGCCCGGCCCGGGCCGGACAGCAAGTCCCGTCTGGGCGTGGCCCTCAAGGGCGGCAACAACGCGGAGCACCACAACCACAACGACGTGGGCTCCTACGTGGTTGCGTTGGACGGTGATCCCGTCCTGCTCGATCCCGGCGGCGAGGTCTACACGGCCCGCACCTTCAGCAAGCACCGCTACGACAGCAAGGTGCTGAACTCCTTCGGCCATGCCGTTCCCGTGGTGGCCGGGCAGCTTCAGCGCACCGGTGCCGCCGCCCAGGGCAAGGTCCTGGCCAGCGATTTCAGCGACGCGCAGGACCGGCTGGTGCTGGACCTGTCCTCGGCCTATGCCGTGCCGACCCTGCAGACGCTGGAACGCGAGTTCGTCTACTCCCGCGCGGGCACCGGTTCCCTGAGCGTCACCGACCGGGTGGTTTTCGCTTCGCCCGAAGCCTTCGGCACTGCCATCGTCACCCTCGGCGACTGGCGGCAGCCCGATCCCGCAACGATCCTGGTCTTCGACTACGAGGCGGCGGCGATGGTGATCATTTCCGCCAAGGGCGGCGAGGTGGCGGTGAGGGAGACGCTGCTGGACGAGGACACCCATACCCGCCAGCCGCCCCGGCGCCTCGGCATCGATCTCGTACAGCCGGTGACGGTCGCCAGCATCACCGTGCGGGTGGAGCCATTCCGGGCAACCGATGATCCCGCCAACCTGGTGCTCAACGGCAGCTTCGAGTTGGGCCTCTACGGCTGGAATCTGGGCAGCATGGGGGAGATCAGCGCGGAGCAGGCGTCCCAGGGCTCCCACGCCCTGAAGATCACCGATCCCAAGCGCGACGGGGGGTCCAACATCACTTCGGCCCCGATGGATATCGGTGACGACCGCTCGTTCGTCCTGGCCGGCAAGGTGTTCGTGGCCGAGGGGCCGGGCGTGGGCGTCTATGTCCGCTGCCTCGATGCCAACGGCAAGACGCTCAACATGACGGATCCCTACAAGTGGTCCGGCGGAGTGACCACTGCCGCAGGAAAGCCCGGTGTGTGGAGCGAGTTCACCATGCCGTTCACGGTGCCTGCCGAGACCAAACGGCTCCAGATTTGGATCCATAGCGCCAATGCAGCGGTCGTAACCGCTTACCTTGACGAACTCTCTATCCGGGCCCTCCATGAGTGAAATGAACCCCTCCCGCCTCCATTTCAAGAACACCTTCCTCACCGGCCTGCTGACCGTTGTGCCGTTGGCCCTGACCCTGATTGTCAGCGTCTGGCTCTTCAACCAGCTCACCGACCTGATCCCGTTGCTGCTGCGCCAGATCCCCAGCGACGCCGTGGAGGGGTTGCTCGAGAACCCCGCCTTCGTGTTTGCCGTCCGGGTGATCGGTCTTGGCCTGATTGTGCTGGGCATCTACTTCGTGGGACTGATCACGAAGGGCGTGGTGGTGCGCGAACTGCTGGCAGCCCTGGAGCGGCTGGTCGAGCGGGTCCCGATGGTGGGCACGCTCTACTCGACCATCAAGCAGATGGGCTATGCCATCTTCCGCGGCGGCGGGACCGGGGTGTTCCAGGAAGTGGTACTGATCGAGTATCCCCGCACTGGCTGCTATGTCATCGGCTTTCTGACGGCCGATGCGGCGGGGGAGCTGAACGCGCGTACCGGGCTGGACCTGGTCAGTGTGTTCGTACCCACCACCCCCAACCCCACCAGTGGCTTCCTGCTGATGCTGCCCCGAGCCGACGTAACGGTGCTGGACATGACGGTGGTGGACGGCATGCGGCTGGTTATCTCCGGCGGTGCCGTGCGCCCTCCCGCCTGGAAGGGCGCCCCCAAGCCCACCGCCTGATGCCGGGCAGACGGGACGGTCTGTCCGGCCACTGGCAGCGGCATTGCTACGCCTCGCGCTGGGGGGGGCGGGCGAGGCTTTCGTGGACCTTGGGGAGCCAGGTGGAGATGGGAATGTGCTGGGGGCACTTCTTCTCGCAGGCCCCACAGGCGACACAGTTGTCGGCCTTGTCCGCGTCCGGCAGGTTGTGGTAGATGATGCGGTTCAGCACGCCTTGGTTGCCGCCGAAGGCGTGAATGCCGTTGTACAGCGAGAAGGCGGTGGGGATGTCTACACCCTTGGGGCAGGGCAGGCAGTAGCGGCAGCGGGTGCAGGGGATCGGGGTGAGAGCACGGTAGGCATCGGCGGCCCGGCGCATGACCCCGAGGTCGGCCTCGCCGAGGGTGCCGACGCCAGAGGCGTTGGCACTGGCCAGGTTCTCGTCAACCTGCTGCATGGCCCCCATGCCGCTGAGCACGGTGGCGATCTGGGGTTTGTTCCACAGCCATTGCAGGGCCCAATCGGCCGGGGTGCGCTTGGTGCTGCCTTCGGCCAGGATGGCGTTCACGGCGGGCGGGGTGTTCACCAGGCAACCGCCGAGGAGGGGCTCCATGACGACCACGGCTAGACCCTTGCTGGCGGCGTATTCCAGGCCAGCGGTACCGGCCTGGACGTTCTCGTTCATGTAGTTGTACTGGATCTGGGCCATGGCCCAGTCGTAGGAGTCCACCACTTCCTGGAACAGGGCAAAATCGTCGTGGAAGGAGAAGCCGATGTGCCCGATCTTCCCCGCTGCCTTGGCGGCTTCGAGGCGCTCGATGACCCGGCACTTGCTGACCGTGGACCAGCAGCCGCGAGTGATGTTGTGGATCAGGTAGATGTCGATGAAGTCGTCGTTGAGCCGGGCGAGCTGCTCGTCCAGCAGCCGGTCCACATCCTCGGGGCAGGTGACCATCCAGGTGGGCAGTTTGGTGGCCAGCTTCACCTTGCTGCGGTAACCGTCGGCCAGGGCCAGACCAGTGACGACCTCGCTCTGCCCGCCGTGGTAGGGGTAGGCGGTGTCGATGTAGTTCACGCCGGCATCGATGGCGCGGCGGACCATGGCAATGGCTTCGGGACGGTTGATGTCGGCGACATCATCGCTGTTGGTGGGCAGACGCATCATGCCGAAGCCGAGCGCGGAAACGGAGAAATCCAGGGAACCGAATGGACGGTACTGCATAGCCAAACCTCGAGAACAATGGATCGGGCTCAGTCACCCAGGCCAAAAAACGGCAACATAGCGGAATACGGGGTTAGTGCGAGAACCGCAAGGTCAGCTTTTCGTTGCCACTGCTGGCAGCGGTCGCCTGGACGGTCAGGAGCCGTCCGTTCTCGGTTGCCTTGACCTGGAGGCTGGTGTCGGCACCCACGAACCGGTAATCGGCCGGCACGCGGAAACGGTAGGTGAAGGTGTAGCCGCCGACCACGGCCAGATCCAGTTCCAGGGCGCTGCCGTTCCACTGGCAGTCGGCCAGACAGGTCCCGCCCTGGGTGACATGGCGGTCGGTGGAGAGGAACTGGGGATGGTCCGCCGAACGGTGCAGGGCGACCAGGCGCACGCCATGGCCCGGGACCTCCACGGAGAGAGTATCGGCCACGTCGCCCAGGTCGGTGGCGGTCCAGAACTCCCAGGCCGTATAGGTGCCCGCCTCCAGCCCCAGATCGGCCAGGCTGGTCTCGACGGGATGCGCCTCCTCGTCCCAGTTGAACAGGGCGACCACGTCCCACTGGCCGAAGGAGCGGCGGATCTTGAGATCCCAGACCGGCCGCATGGCGAAGATGGGGAAGAGATCCAGGGGGCGGACGTCGCAGACTGGCAGGCTCTGCTGGAGCAGGCGCATCCGGTCGGGCGTCAGTTCGGCGAGCTTGTCGCCCGCGAACATGAGCTGGCCGGGCAGGGCGACGATGGTGGTGGTCAGCCGCGCCTGTTCGGTGGCGTGGTAATCGCCCACCAGCAGGGTGTCGGGGTCCATGTAGAAGACGATGTTGTGGACGAAGAGCTGGTTGAGGGTGGCGCGGGCCTGGCTCATCAGGTTGTGCCACTTGGAGGTCTGGTTGGGGGAAACGATGTCGCCGCCGATGCGGGAGGCGTCGGCCACCTCGGCTTCGGGACCCGTGTAGTGGCCCTGGCAGGCGAGGAAGATGCTGTCCGGCCCGATTCCCTCGCGGAAGGCGCGCACGCACAGCTCGAAGGGGTTCGGGCACTCGTCGCGGAAGGCGGCCTTCACCTCGTCCCGCTCGAAGAAGTGGGCCGAGTAGCCGTGGCTGCGGCCCGACATGCCATCGATCTTGAAGAACTCGTAGCCCCACTCTTCGCGCATGATCCGGTGCATCTCGCGCATATGGGCCTGGACTTCGGGCTGGGAGGGGTCGAGCAGATAGCGGCCCGACCAATTGGCGAAGGGCTCGCCATTGGCCTGGTGGAGGAACCAGGACTTGTGGGCCTCGTAGAACTCGCGGTCGCCGGTGCCGAAGGGGGCGGTCCAGATACCGGGACGGAACCCGAGCGCGCGGATATCCTCGGCAAGCTGCTTCATGCCCTTGGGGAACTGGGTGGCATGGGCGCTCAGGTCGAGGTTGTGGAAGTGGGCCACCGGGAGCTTGCTGGAGTTGCCCTGCCAGGACTCCATAGACCAGATTTCCATGCCGAAGGGCTTCAGGTGTTCGGCCCCGACCCGGGCCTCGGCGAGGTTCTCTTCGGCTCCGGCCTGGTCGAAGTAGGTGTTCCAGCTCATCCAGCCGGTGGGGGGGCTGGGGCAGCGGCTCTTGTCAATAGGGGCGTAGTAGGGCACGTAGCGCGAACGGTAGTAGTCGGGCAGCAACTCCACGACGAGGGCGGAGCGGGCGGCATCCTCGATCCGGGCGATGAGGTCCACGGCGAACTGGCCGTCGCCGCTGCCGAGAACGACGCGGCTGCCGGCAAAGCGGAGCGCGGTGTCGGTGGCGATGTCGAACAGGCTGTCGTTGAGGGCGCTGTCGGCGGGCCCGGAGGCGAGCTGTACCACCTTGCTGTCGGCGGCTGGCGCATCCAGCCGGCAGGCGAAGGTGGTGGTGCCGACGGCGGCCGTGCCCTGGCAGCGCAGCGTGCCGGGATAGAACTGGGCGGTGCGGTGGTGAACCAGAATCTCCAAGCGGTCGCCCTGGCCGACGAAGCTCAGGTAGCCTTGGACATTGCTCTGGGCATCGAGCAGGGCCAGCCGTTCCGGGATGGCGTCGCGCGATTCGACGACGGACCATGTCTCTTCGCCCCGGGCGAAGGAGAGCTGGGCCTCGAGGCTGGCACCGGCAGGGTGGCGCAGGACAAGGGACGGGGCGGAGAACTGGACCGACCAGGAACCACGCTGGATATTCACGCTGGACTTCCTCTCGACAACAGGCGGGTTGAGCCAATCAGGGGGTACGGGACGCGACCGGACAAAGGACGGTAACGAAGCTCATCCGCCGAAAACTGGCGGCGGGCTGGATATCCACGCTGACATGGGTGCCTTCCTGGAGGACGGGGCGTCCGGATACCCGGCCCACGACGAGGCCGTCCGGGACCGTCCCACCCAGCCCGGAGGTAAGCACCAGTTCGTTCGCGGCGGGCTGGCAGTCCTTGGGCAGGAAGTTGACCGTGCAATCGGGTGCCTCCCGCCAATGCAACTGGCTGCGGCCCCACAGTACCCCCACCACGCTGCCATCCGCCAGCACCACGCTGAGCTTGCAGGCCCGGTTGCCGATGGTGTCGACCCGGGCGCTGGCCTTGCCCACCTCCGCCACGCGGCCCATGACATAGCGGCCGTTGAGGACGACGTTGCCCACGGCGATGCCATCGTCGCTGCCGCGCCCGATCCGGAACCCACGGTTCCAGGTGACCGGGTCGCGGGCAATCACCTCGGCGACCACCGCTTTCCAGCCTGGTCGGGGGGCCAGGGTCATGGCCAGCCGCAACTCGTTGTTCTCCCGGCGTACAGCGTCGGTCTCCGCCAGTTTCGCCTCGGCTTCGCGGAGTTTGGCGGCTAGGTCGCGGGCCTCTTCCGCCGTGCTCTGGCCGCCGGGGATCAGGCCTCCCAGCATGCTACCGATTCCGGCGGATAGCCGCTGCCACGATTCCACGAAGGGTCGGGTGACGCCCCCTGCCGCAGTCTGCCCGGTCTGGCGTCCCTGCGGAGTCCAGCCCAACAGAATGCCGACAATGATGGCGGCCGGGATGATTCTGGTTACGAGTCGGCGCATAGGCAAGGCGGCAGGAGCGATCGGGTGAAGCAGCGGGTTCCGGGGAGAGGGCTGCGGACCTAGAACAGGGGGATGCCGGTGTCCGCCGGTTTCTTGGGCTCGGGTTTCGGCTCGGGCTTCGGGGCGGGTTTGGGTTCAGGCTTTGGCTCCGGCTTGGCTTCGGGCTTGGCTACTGGTTCCGGTTCCGGTGCGGGAGAGGGCGGGGCCGGGGCGGCGACGGGCTCGACCGGCATGGGTTCTTCCACCACGGGCTGCTCGCCGAAGGGAATGGAGCGCGAGGGGGGCAGGGGAACCTGCAGAGTCGGGGCATAGGCCAGGGACACGCTTGTCGTTCCTTCCCGCACGGAGAAGAGCAGGCGGACCGTACTCTTCTTCAGTTCGAAAAGCCGCTCGTCGAAGGCATCGGTCCCCTCGGCCATGGCCAGGCAGTCGCTCTGTTCGTCGCTGCCGAAGCGCAACACGAAATCCGTCTTGCCTACGCTCTGGTCGGGACTGAGGCGGAATTCCGCCACCGCAAACACCTCGCCCGAGGGGGCGTCCCGCTGGACGGTCGAGGGCAGAGCTCCGGGATCGGGGGCGAACTTGCCCTCCTCGATCGCCTTCGTCACATCGACGGCGGTCACGCTGGTGGCGGGCTCCACTTTGACCAGTTGGCCGCAATGGACCCGGAGGGGAAGCACCGGGGGGGGAGGTTCGGGAACCGGAACCGCCTCGGGCTGGGTCTCGGCCGGTGTGGCCGCAGACGCGTCGGGAACGGCGTCCTGAGCCCAGAGCAGGGGAATGGCGAGTCCGGTGGCGAGGAGTGCGGCGAACCAACGTTTCATGGGAAGTACTCCTTGCAGCGGAGGGGTCAACGGGAACGGCCGGCGAGGGCGGCCTGTTGGAGATCGAGAATCTCGCGCAGGCCCTTTTCGGCCAGGGCGAGAAGACGGTTGAGCTGGTCGCGGCTGAAGGGGGTCTCCTCCGCCGTGCCCTGAAGTTCCACGAACTCGCCCGCCGCGGTCATCACCACATTCATATCCACGGCGGCGGCCGAGTCTTCCTCGTAGCAGAGATCGAGCAGCTCCTGCCCCGCCAGGATGCCGACGCTGACGGCGGCTACGCGGGAACGCACCGGCCACTCGGGCAGGTCGCCCTGCTCCTTGAGGCGGGTCAGGGCCAGTTCGAGGGCCACGGCGGCACCGCAGATGGAGGCGCAGCGGGTGCCGCCATCGGCATCCAGCACGTCGCAGTCCAGGTAGATGGTCTTGCTGGGCAGCTTCGCCAGGTCCACCACGGAGCGGAGGCTGCGTCCCACCAGCCGCTGGATCTCGGAGGTGCGGCCGCTCGGCTGGCTGCGCTCGCGACTGCCCCGGGGCCGGGTGGCGCCGGGGAGCATCTGGTATTCCGCCGTGATCCAGCCTCCCGGCTTGCCCTCGGCAGCCATCCAGCGGGGGACCGAATCCACCACGCTGGCCGCGCAGAGAACCCGGGTATGCCCGCAGGATACGAGAACCGATCCGGTCGGTGCCCGTTGGACGTCGAGTTCAAAGGAGACCGGGCGGAGTTGGTCCCACGCCCTGCCGTCGGTGCGTCTGTCGCTCATTATGGGAATCCAGCGTGTCGGTGCTATGTTTGCCAAGACTAAAAATCTCGCGCGGTTGATAGGGACTTTCAACCATTTGGCTCGGTTTTTCAGGGAGCATGACTCTTGCGCAGGCCATGGTGGCTGATTTTGGCGGTGGGGCTGATCGGGGCCGGATGCGGCCGCGAAGCCGTGCCCGACTATGACGGCGTGGAGAGCCGCCTGTTGGCGGAGGTGCTCGATGGCCTGCGCCATGGCGATCCCGCCGACACCCTGGCCGCGTTGCAGAAGCTGGGCGATGTGGACCCCGACTCCCGTCTGCCGGACCTGGTGGTGGCCCATGAGCGCGACCGCGACCTGGTGGTGCGTCTGAACCGCCATCTGGCCGCAGGCGAACTGGAACAGGCAGGCGAGATCCTGCGCCACCAACGGCGGTTCGGCGACATGGGCACCAGCCTGATGGCCTGGAGCGGGTTGCCGGATGCCCTGCGGGCGATGGAGATCTACATCCAGGGCAAGCCGTATCCCACCTCGGCGGGAGCCAGCCGCGCGTTGGCCCGGCTGGACGAGTACCAACCGCTGCTGGGGCCTTCCCCGGCCTTCCAGGGCTTCCTGGCGGCGGAACAGGAGGCGAACCGCCATCTGGCGGCAGCCGAACAGGACCGGGTCACCCAATCGCTGGTGTGGGACGTGGACCAACTGGTGCTGGTGGGCGATAGCCGGGCCGAGGATGTCCTGGCGCTGATCGTGGCTACCGTCGGCGAAGACCATCCCTTGCCTGCCACGGTGCGGGCGGTGGCGCGCGGCGACTGGCGGAAGGTGAAGGAACTGTCGGAGGCCGGGACTCCGGGCCTCTACCAGAGCGAGTATCTTGAGATCGCGTTCGCCATGTTCTGGGACGAGCTGTCCCCGTCGGTGCGCCAGGCCCTCGGGCGGGGACTCATGAACCTGCCACCTTGCACCCTGTCGGGCCTCTTGCTCCATGCCCGCTACGCCGCTTTCTACGGGCGGATGGATGATGCGGTCGCCTACATCCGGGAACTGAGCTCCTCGGTCCAGATGACCCCCTTCCTCGTGGGTCGCATCCTGCAGGGCATGGTGTTGCCCAAAGCGGCGTTTGCGGATTCGTGCTGGCAGACGCCCTGTCCCAGCGTCACCGATTTCCTCGACCGCATCGACCAGTTGCGGGCGAACCCAGCCCTCGCAGGAAAACAGCCATGAGCTTCCGCCGCTTCTTCGTCCTGATCCTGGTTCTGGCTGCCTTGCCGGGCCGCGCCCAGACCGCCCCCGCCGCCATGACGGCTGGCGAGGCGCGGGTCGAGGCGGACCGGGTACTCTCGTTCATTCCCCGCGTTGCCGCCTCCTTCACCGGGGGCGCAGTCACCGGGGACGAGATCCGCCAGCTCATGAAGGCGCAGTTGGTGGCCCGCTTCCAGGCCGGTGTCGAACTCTCCCCCGAGCAGTTGCAGCAATGGGCGCGGGTTCTGGCCGAGTCGGAACTGGACCACCAGTTGCTCCTCCAGCAAGCTGCGGCGGCGGGATACACCCCCGATCTGCTGGGAGCGCGCGAGGAACTGGCCCAACGGCGCGACCAGATGGGCGACGAGGCGTTTGCCCAGACCATGGCCATGCAGGGTGTGCCCGCCGATGTGGTGGTGCGCAAGCTGGCCGAGAACCGGATGGTCAACAAATGGGTGAGCGAGCAGGTAGCCCCCACGATCACGGCGACCGAGGAAGATGCCAAGGACTACTACGACAAGCACCTGGACGAATTCACCCTGCCTGCATCCCGGCGGCTGTGGCATATCCTCATCGCCGTGCCGCCGGACACGCCCAAGGAGCGGCGCAAGCTCTCCCGACAGAACGCCGAGGATATCCTCCAGCGGCTGCGGGAGGGGGTCAGTTTCCAGCGGATGGCCAAGTCAGGCAGCGACTGTCCCAGCGCCGTCAACGAGGGCGATCTGGGCCTGGTGCCGCTGGACCAGCTCAACAAGGCTCTCCAACCCGTGGCCAAGAAGCTCGCTTTCGGCGAGATCAGCGCGGTGATCGAGAGCACCACGGGCTATCATCTGCTCATGGCCGGGGCCACGGTCCCGGAGGCGCGCATCCCCTTTGCGGAGGTCAAACAGCGCATTCTGCGGCGGTTGCAGGGCGAACTGGCGGGGCAGGCCATGGACCGGCTGAAGCAGAACGCCCGCGAGGCCGCCCACGCCGAAGTGCATATCCCCGAGATCGGCGAATGAGCCAGGCCTCGCGGAGCTATTGGGACGCGATCGCTGGCGAGTACCAACGCGATATCCGGATCCGGGTGGACGACTTCCACTACGGTCCCCTGGTGCCGGGCGACCGCGAGCTGGGGCTGCTTCCCCCCGACATCGCGGGCTTGCGCTGCCTGGAACTTGGCTGCGGCGGCGCGCAGAACTCGGTCTATCTCGCCACCCAGGGGGCTCGGTGCGTGGCCTGCGACCTCTCCGGCGGGCAACTGGCCACCGCCCGGCGGCTGAACCGGGAATACCGGACCGACGTGCAACTGGTCCAGGCCGACCTGGACGCCTTGCCGTTCCGGAGCGATGCCTCCTTCGATCTGGTCCACTCCGCCTATGCCTTGCCCTTTCTCAAGGAACCGGAGAGACTCATCCAGGCGGTCGCGGACCGGCTGGTCTCCGGCGGCGTCTTCCTATTGAGCACCGCCCATCCCCTCGCCATGGGCGAATGGCTGGAGGTGGACGAAGGCGAGACGGGCATCTTCACCCAGAACTACTTCCAGCCCGCCAAGGACTGGCGGCAGGAGGGCGACGCCGAGGAAGTCTGCCATGCCGTGCCGGTGAGCGTCCTGTTCGGCTGGCTCCGTTCTGCCGGGCTCGTGGTGGACCGGCTGCTCGAACCGTCCCCCCAGCCCCGGACCGTGCTCTCCGACCGCGCCCTGCGCGAGCAGGCTCCCTACTGGAGCGAGGACTGGTTGGAGCGTCGCGACGAGCTTTCCCGGATTCCCTTCCTGCTCGTCTTCCGCGCCGTCAAGCCCTGATGCCGTTCGTTCCACCCCTGACGACGCGAAGCGGAATCCACGCCGACCGGTTCCGCGTCAACCCACGCAACGGAAGGCGGCGACAGCAGTCGCCGCCACCCGTGTTCGGTCGTTCCGCCACTGCGCCTTAGGCAGGTTGCGAGGCAGGCGGAGTGGGGCGGAGTTCGAGGTGGTGCTGGTAGATCTGGGCGCTGCGTTCGGCGATGTTGCTGAGGTGGTCGCCGATGCGTTCCAGATGGGCGAGAAGCTCCACGAAGACGATGCCCTTGTTCACCGTGCATTCGTTGTTCTGCAGACGGCGTTCGTGGTGTTTTTCGTAGCGGCGGGTGAGGCTGTTGATCTCCCCCTCGATCTTGAGCGCGCGGTTCAGGGCGCTGCCGCTCCCGGTCTCGAGCATGTCGATCAGCATCTCGGCCTGGGCGCGGATGCGCTCGCTGATGTCGCGCACTTCGCCAAGGGCCTCTTCGGAGAAGCCTCCTTCCAGGTGGGCGGCATCGCTGGCGAGCTGGACGATGTTGATGGCGCGGTCGCCGATGCGCTCCACGTCGTTCACGCAATGCATGATGACCGGGATCGTTGCCGCCTGCTCCTCGGTGAGGCGTTGGCGGGTGAGTTCCACCAAGTACTGGATGATCTCGTGCTGGCTCTGGTCGATGCGCGCCTCCTGGTCCTGCAAGTCCGGGGCCTCGGAGAGATCGCGCTCGACGAAGGCGTGGACGGCCCGGTCGGTGAGGCGGAACGCATCGCGGGTCATGTCCACCAGAGCGCTGACCGACTGCTGGAGGGCCACCGACGGCGTCTGCAGGAGATGGGGCTCCAGTTGCAGGACATGCTCCGCGCCTTCCTCCTGGGCGGGGACGACCAGACGGCACAGCCGGGCGATGAAGGAGACCAGGGGGAGGAAGATGACGACGTTGAGCACGTTGAAGAGGGTGTGCGCCGCCGCCACGTGACGCCCGATGTTCTCGGGGGTTTCCGCGAAGACGTTGCCGGCCGTGATCCGGTTCACGATCGTCAGGAAGGCCGGTTGCCCGTCCAGCGGAACGTAGAACCCCCCCAGCATCAGGGCGACGCCGAGGATCTTGAAAATGGTGTTGGCGACCGCCGCCTGGCGGGCGTTGCGGTTGGTGCCGATGGAGGCCAGGATGGCGGTTATGGTGGTGCCGATGTTGTCGCCCAGGATCAGCGGCACGGCCGTGTAGAAGTTGATGAGCCCGCTGGCGGCCAGGGCGATGGCCAGGCCGATGGTGGCCGAACTGCTCTGGACGATCATCGTCATCACCGTACCCACGGTGATGGCCCCGACGACAGCCCCGAAGGGCATGGTGCTTCCCGAACCGGTGGGAGTGCAGTCGAACATGTGGAAGAAGCGGGTGAAGGAGGGGAAGTCGGAGATGATCTTGAGGTCGGCCGACATCATCTGCATGCCGTAGAAGAGCAGGCCGAAGCCGAGGATCGTGTTGGCCACACCCAAAGCGTAGCTTCGGCGCGAGCAGAGCAGCATGACCACGCCCACCACGACGGCGGGCAAGGCCATGCCGTCGAGTTTGAAGGAGACCATCTGGGCGGTGACCGTGGTCCCGATGGCGGCACCGAAGATAATGCCGATGGCCTGGGTCAGGTTGAGCAGACCCGCGTTGACGAAGCCCACCACCATCACGGTGCAGGCGCTCGACGACTGGATCAGAGCGGTGACGACGAGACCGGCAAAGACTGCGGTCACCCGGTTGCGCGTGAAGAACTGGAGGATGGCCTTCAGCCGGTCGCCTGCCGTCTGCTGGAGACCGTCGCTCATCAGTTTCATGCCCAGGATGAAGATGCCAAGGCCACCGAGCACCCCGATCAGCAGGTGCAGGCGGTTCATGGCCAGCACCGGAATGGAGATGCCGCGGACGGCAATCCCCTGGTCGGGAGCGGAGACTTCGGCAATGACCTCGTAGCGCCCGGTGCGGTGCGGATCGGTTTCCATATGGACTGCCGCCGTGCCCGTCTCGTCGGTGGTGGCACGGTCCGAACCGAGCTTGGCCTTGGTTCCCGGGGGGCTCAGGCGGAAGTAGACGGGGACTCCCGGCACGGGCTCGCCCGCATCGTTGGTCACTTGCAGGCGGATCGACTCGGGCAGGGGATCGCCGGCGGCGACTTCCTGCGAATCCCCCTTCACGACCACGCCCGCCACGAACCGGACGGTGATGGGGCTTACCTCCGGGTAGTCGGGACAGCCCACGACGAGGTATTGGTCGCCGACCCGCTTGCCGAGCGTGACCGTAAAACGCACGTTGCCTGCGGCGTCGGTGGTACCTTCGGGAAGAGCGACGGAGATGCCGGACTCGGGAGTTCCCGGTTTCACCACCACCCGGATCTCCGGCACCGGGAGTCGCCGCGCCTTGCCGCCCAGCGCTCCGCGCCGTTCCGGTCCCAGCACGGCAATCTGGAGGGGGACCGGGCATTCCTTCCCCGGCAATCCCAGTTGCTGGGCACCCCGCTGGACCTGGAGCTTGGCGACGACCGTCTCCGCGGTTGGTTGGCAGCTACTGGCCAGGAGGAGCACAAAGGCACACAGGCTGGTTGCGCAAGCTGCGCGCAACGGGCGGAAGAGGGACATGCTGGGTTTCTCCGCTAGGGATTCGCTAACGATTCAATAATGGAACGGTAACATATCCCTAACCATACCCGAGGAAAGCCCCGTCGTGGAGATCGCGGAACGGGGCTGGCGTTGCCCTGCGTGAGAGCCGGAATGGCTACGGCCGAATGGTGGGCGTCCCGTCCGGGGAGAACGCAATGGTTCCCAGGGAGATGCGGAAGTCGGGCTCGCCCCCGGCGGGAAGAATGCGCCGTCCCTTCTGGACCCAGAGACCGAGGAGAATCTGGTATTCCTTGCCGGTGTCGCCCTCCGGCGGTGCCAGGCGGTAGTAACCGGGGTGGCGTCCCAGTTGGCGCAGAACCTCGGGACCGCCCTGGATTTCGTAGTCAAGCCCCCGGACGATGCGGGAATCGGCATCCAGGTGTCCGAAGGGAACCACGTTTGGAGGCAAGGGCTTGAGGGTCTCGAAAACCACGGGCAGCCGCCACTCGCCCGCGACGTGGACTGGTTCCTCCCAATGAATCCTGAACTCCGCATCGACCTCGATCCGGATGGTTCCCAGCCGGTAGCGGCGTTCGCCGTCGCCGTCGGCCAGGGGCAGGGCGAGGCGGGGCGTGCCATCGCGGTCGCCTGCCGAGACGAAGAGGGTGTACTCGCCGTCCGTCAGCCCGTCCGGGAGGCGCACGGTGGCCGTGGTCGTTACTACCGGGGCCTCGTCCGGTGACCCCACCGCGAGGTCGCGCACCGGGAACGCCTCGTGGCTCCAGACGGCTCGGATCGCGCCATTGGCGTCCTTCAGGGTGAAGGCGGGGTTGCCGCCGGGATAGCACGGGGCGACCCCCGCATTCCGCCAGGAGGACCGGATGTCGATGGTGTGCCCGGCCACCCCCAGCGGGGGCCAACTGGCCTCGACCACCTGCAGCCGGTAGCCAAGCCGTCGGCTCATCTGGCGGATGATGTCCTCGTGCTCCTTCCAGATCAGCCCCGGCGGACCGTGGATCGAGATGTAGCTGCCATGGTAGGCTTCGATGGCGGCGAGATAGTCCTGGCCGGCCCCGTCGGACCAATTGTTGGCGCTGTAGTGGCCGCTTTCGAGAACCACGGGTACCCGCTGCCAGAAGTCCTGCGCCATCCAGTCGCTGCTGTACCGGAAGCCCTTGCGGTAGATGATGGAGTCGTCGCGCATGGTGGCACCGAGGGAACGGGCGTAGTCGAGGGCCTCGTTGCGGCCGGTGCCGAAGCCGCAGTTCTGGCGGATGTCCTGTTCCGCGTCACCCACATGGCAGAAGGCCTTGGCTCCCTCGGGAAGGTCGTGTGGAATCTGCCATTCGACCGTCACGAGTCCCGTTCCGGGACGGGTAGCAAAACCCTGGTAGCGGACCGCGAAATCGGCTGCTGGTGAGGCCGTCCCAACCGGAGGCGCGGGGGCAAAGGCCATCGTGCCATCGTCGGCCACGGCCAATTCGCCGAGGGTGACGCGCCGGTCGGGCCCGGCGGAGGCGGGCAACAGACGGTGCTCGGGCAGGTCCTTGCCATTGTCGCCGGGCAGCCAGATTCCCACCTTGACGTGCAGGGAACGTCCCCGCAACTCCGGCGTGCCCCGGACCATGAAGGTGCTGGTATAGGTACCCGCCCGCTGGAATTCCGGACGTGGATGCCAGTCGTCCATGCCGACCAAGAGGGTCTTCTTGAAGTGTTTGAAATGGAGATCGATGTGGGTCTTGTACAGGCTCAGGGGGTAGCCCCGCGTGCAGGGGTTCCCCTCGCCCCAGATGCCGATGGACCCGATATCGACGAAGGCCACATGGGGATTGCCGTCGTAGCGGGCGGCGGCAGCGGCGAGGAAGCGGTCGAGGCGCTGGAGGAAGAGGGGATCGTCGTAGTCGGGTTCCCAGGTGGCCCCCGGCACTTCGGGACCGGACACGACGCCCTTGCCGTAACGGAACCAGCGCCCGCCGACTCCCGCATTCCTCAGCCATTCCGGAGTGGCGTAGGGGATGCTGGACTCGAAGCAACTGAATCGGAAGGCAACTTGGCGGCCAGCCCGGATGTAGCGCTGGGCCACGGTGTCAACGGGCGTCCAATCGAACGCTCCGTCCTCCGGTTCCAGGTAGGACCAGGCAAGTCGGAGATAGGCGACACTCAGGCCGGGCCAGCCTTCGCCTGCGTAGGCGGGGCCGAGGGGAAGGCCGTATTTCTGGACGGAGTTGTCGAAGTGGTGAAACACCCAGCCCATGCCGGGGTTCTCCAGGGCCTCGCCATTGTCGGCGGGACGGACGGTAATCCATTCCGGTTCGGCGGCCTGGACTGCGCCGAAAAGGAGGACCAGACAGAGACAGCGGATGGGATTCACGATTGCTTCTCCTCCTTGGGCATGGTCCAGACGGTAAGGCCGGTGAGGTCCCGCGGTTGGTGGCGGCAGAGACTGATGGCGAGGGCGACGAATACAAACACGGTGTTGACCAGGATGCCCACCCAGTAGGAGTGAACCGGCAAGCGCAGGGATTCGGGCAGCCAGCCGCTGGCATTGAGCCCGAGGTAGATGTTGCAGAGGATGCCGACCACCAGCGCGGCGGTGGCGGCCAGCGAATCGACCCGCGTGGTGAAGAACCCCAGCAGGAAGAGGCCTACCAGGCAGCCGCCGAAAACGGAATCCATGATCAGGCTGAGGTCGTTCATGCTCTCCTTTTCGACCACACTGAACACGCAGGCCCCGACGATCATCAGGGCGGCGGTGACGGTGGCGATCCAGCGGGCACAACGCAGGTAGAACCGGTCGTCCCGCCCCTTGGCCAGGAAGGGCTTGAGCAGATCCACGGTGCAGACGGTCGCGATGGCGTTGATCGAGGAGTCGAGGGAGGACATGGCGGCGGCCAGCACTCCCGCGATCACGATCCCGGCAATGCCCGCGGGGAGGCGGGTGAGGATGAAGTAGGGGAAGATCTGGTCGGCCTGCTTGGCTTCGCAGAACCCGGTCACGGTCGCGTCCGGGGTGGCATGGAAGTAGGCGTAGACGCAGGTGCCGACAAAGAAGAAGAAAGCCCAGGTGGGCAGGGCAGCGACGGTGTAGAGGATGGTGGCCTTGCGGGCCTCGCGGGTGGACTTGGCCGCGATATAACGCTGGATCACGTTCTGGTCGCTGGAATACATGGCCAGCCAGTTGAAGACGCCCAGGAAAGCCACCGTCCAGAAGGTTTTCCGGGCCAGATCGAACTCCATGGGGCCCAGGCTGAACTTGCCGTCGGCGGCCCCGATGGCGAAGACCTGTCCCGGCCCCTCCGGCATATGGAGCAGCACGTAGGCGACGCAGACCGCCCCGCCCAGCCAGAGGACGATGGACTGGATCACGTCGGTCCAGATCACCGCCTCGATCCCGCCGATCACCGTGTAGAAGGCGATGAAGATGCCCACCGCCACGATCACCAACCGCATGGACGTGCCGGTGAGCAGGGCCACCGGAATGGAGACAAGAAACAGCACCTTCCCCAGCCGGATCAGTTGGAGGAAAACGAAACTGACGGTTCCGTAGAGGCGGGTGGTCGGCCCGAAGCGGTCGCCCAGGTACTCGAAGGCGCTGGTGGTGTTGCCCCGCCGGAAGAAGGGGATGAAGACCACCACGGCGAGCACGGCGACGAAGGGAATGGTGAGATTCATCACCAATTGCCGCCAATCGCCGATGAAGGCGGCGGCAGGGAAAGCGAGGAAGGTGACCGAGCTGATCGAGGTGCCCAGCATGGAGAGGCCGATGGCCCAGCCGGGGAAGGAACGGTCGCCGACAAAGTACTCCTCGGTGCTCTTCATCCGCCGGGCGAAGTAGATGCCCATGGTTGCCATGGCGAGCAGGTAGGCAACCACCGTGACCAGATCCAGGGGACGGATGTGAATGGGCGCATTCCCGGCCATGACTGGACTCCTCGAACAGGCACTGGAAGGGGAGGGGATTCCGGTCGCAAGATACCGCCCGGAACCAGGGGGTGTCCAGGCGCGATGGCTAGGAACGGGGCTGGTTGGCAGGGCAGTCGGGCTTGTCGCAGAGATGCGGCTCGCCATCCGGCGTGGCGCTGCCGGTCTCCTGCCGGAGGGGACAGGTCTCCGGGCAGGGATCGGCGATCCGGCTGGCGGCCAGACGGGCGGCAGTCACGCTGCGGGCCAGGAAATGGTCGCCACCGAGTTGGTCGGCGAACCCGGTGCGGCGGAAGACCTCCAGCACCGCCTGCTTGGCGCGGGTGATGTAGAAGTCGATGCCCATCTTCTGCAACTGCTCGTGGAGATTTTCGATCGCCTCGAGACCGGAGGCGTCCACGTAGTTGATGCCGCGGGCGTCGAGAATCAGGCATCGCAGGGTCGGGCGCTGGGCCAGGATGCCGAGGATACGGGACTCGAAGTGCCCGACGTTGGCGAAGAACAGGGAGCCGTCGAAGCGACAGACCGCCACATGGGGGCAGATGGTGAGCCCATGCACGGCGGCGTCGCGCATGGTGCCGTCCGCATGCAGGCCCAGCTCCGCGAAGCGCGGCCGCATGCTGCGGGAGAGATAGAGACCAACCGACAGCGCGATTCCCACCGCCATCCCGTATTCGAGGTGGGGTGCCGCGAAGAGCGTGACCAGGAAGGTGACCACGCTGACGATGGCGCAATGCTTCTGCGCCTGCCAGGCCCGGCGGATGGGCTGGAGCTGGATGAGCTTGGTCACAGCGTTGATGGTGATGACGCTCAGGGTGGCCATGGGCAGGTGGTAGAAGAGGGGAGTGAGCAGCACCAGGGTCAGGGCGACGACGGCACCCGTGACCACCGACGAGAAGGGGGTGCGGGCACCGGAGCTCCAGTTCACGGCGGAACGGGCGAAGGAACCGGCCACCACGCAGCCCTGGAACATGCTGGCGGTGAGGTTGCCCAGTCCCTGCCCGATCAGTTCCCGGTTGGGGTCGAAGGGCTGGCGGGCCCGGGCCGACATGACCTTGGCGATGGAGACCGCCGACATGATGCCCAGGAGGGCGATGGTGATGGCGGGACCAAGCAGGCGGACCAGGGCCTCGTGGCTGAAGGTAGGCAGCCGGAAGGAGGGCAGCCCCCGGGGAATGTCGCCGACCACCTTGCCCTCGAATCCGCACAGCCAGGAGACAAGGGTCGCTACCACGACGGCGGCCAGTACGGCGGGGAACTTGGGCTTCCAGCGTTTCACGCCCACGAGGACCGCAAAGGACAGGGCGGTCATCGCAAGCGTCGGGAACTGGGCTTCCGTGCTGGCGTGGACGCAGATGGCCCAGACCTTCTCGGCGTAGTGGTGGGTTTCCCCGATCTGCACGCCGAAGAGGGTGGGGACCTGGGAGGTGGCAATGATGATCGCGGCCGCGTTGACGAACCCCGTGACCACGGGGTGGGAGACGAAGTCCACCAATACCCCCAGGCGGAAACCGCCGAGGAGAATCTGGAACACGCCCGCCATCAGGGCGATGAGCAAGGTGTAGCCGATGTAGGTCTGGAGATCGAGCCCCATCGGTTCCAGGGCGGCGGCGTTCATCAGGCACATCACCGCCGCCGGCCCGCTCACCATCAGGCGGCACGATCCGAAGATGGCGGATACGATGGCGGGCAGCAGCCCGGCGTAGAGCCCGTAGATCGGCGGCAGCCCGGCCAGGGTGGCGTAGGCCATGGACTGGGGAATCAGCACCAGCGCCACGGCGATGCCGGCCATCGTGTCCGCCCGTAGCGTCGCCGGGTCGCGCAACTCGGCGACCCAGCTCGGAAGCCGGTTGCGGATTGCCTGGATGGCGCGGTTGGAGGTCATGCGGTGGCTCCGGTTGGGATCCGGGTGCGGCACGAACTCTCTCCGGGCCAGGTGCCGGGAACCAGTAGAGCGGAAGACGGCGAACCTAGTGGACGGTACCGACCCTGATGTCGAGGTCTTCACGACGTTCCAACCGGTCCACGCCACCGTCCTTGATCCAGAGGATGCGGTCGGAGGTGGCCAGCATCTTGTGGTCGTGGGTGGCGGTGATGACCGTCACGCCGAACTCCTTGGAGAGTTCGCAGAGCAGATTGATGATTTCCTCGCCCGTGTTCAGGTCGAGGTTCGCCGTAGGTTCGTCCGCGAGGATGATGGCGGGATCGTTGGCCAGGGCGCGGGCGATGGCGACGCGCTGCTGCTGGCCGCCGGACATTTCGTCGGGCCGGTGGTCGAGACGATGGCCGAGACCCACGCGGGTGAGCACCTGCTTGGCCCGTTCGCGGGCCTCTTCAAGGCCCTTGCCGGCGAAGAGGATGGGCATGCAGACGTTGGTCACGGCATCGTAGGCCGGGAGCAGGTTGTAGGCCTGGAAGACATAGCCGATATGGTGCCCGCGGAAGAAGGCGAGCTGGCGCGGCGACAGCTTGGTGAGATCCACGCCCGCCACCTCGACATGCCCGGAGGAGGGGCGGTCCAGCGCGCCGATCATGTTGAACAGCGTGGACTTGCCCGAGCCGGAGGGGCCCATGATCGAGAGGTACTCGCCCCGGAAAATCTCCAGGTTGATGTTCTTCAGCGCGTAGACCACGGCTTTGCCAAGGTCGAACTGCTTATTGACACCCTGAACTCTGATGAGGACTTCGTTGCTCATGGGAAACCGGTCTCTATGTCTTCGCGTTGGGGCAGGTGGCCGAATCGTCCAGATGGACTAGAAGGACATCTTGATCACCGACTTACTCAGGAAGGTGATACCGACACCCATGGTGGTGATGAGTCCCATGCCGCAGCCGAAACCGGCACCGACGACCGGGATGTACTGCCGCCATTTCAGTTTGAGCCGCTTCTTGAAGTAGAAATGGCCAATGAGGGCACCAATGAACTGGAAGAGGATGGTGTGCGGGATGGTCTGGCCGAGGCCGCGGACCACACCGTAGGTGAGCATGATGGGGGCACCGAGGGTGGCCATGGTCATGAAGAGCGCCAAGCCGAAGCCGCCACCGGCAGCGAAGTACCATACATTCCAGGCCTGCTCGAACATGGAGTACTCGCCCGTGGTGGCGGAGTACATGATGCAGCGGTTGGCGGCATCCAGTTCCCACATCTTCTGCGCGTAGGGATAGGCGAAGGAGGGAATCGGTGCCAAGCCCCAGATGAAGTTCATGAAGAACAGCGTACTGATCAGAATGATGGGGTAGAGGATGATCTGGGTCTTCCAGATACTGGTGAACTTCGTGCCGGTGAGCTCGCATTGGCGGTAGAACACGGTCATCGTGCCGTAGTTGGCGATCGGCATGGGCAGGAACCAGCAGGCGATGCCGCGGTAGCCGGAGAGGATCAGCGCGGCTTCCCGGATCATCGGCACGCTGACGACCTGGCCCACCATGCCTTCGAGACGGGCCGTCACGTAGCTGATCAGCGGCGTGTAGAAGAAGCCGAGGAAGAGCAGTACGTAGAGCACGTGCTGGATGCCCGAGTTCCAGTGGTAGTCATGGTACATGTAGAGCAGGAAGACCGACGTGCCGATGTAGATGGAGGTGACCACGAAGTAGCAGAGGATGATCAGCCACCAGTTGATGTCGCCGCGTCCCTCGGGGGCCTTGGCGGAGGCCCAGGGGCTCTGATGGGCTTGGCCGTTCGCGCGGGCCTCGCGCCGGTTCTGGACCATGCTCGACGCCACCTGCCAGATGCCGACCACGGCGATGGCCAGGGCGATACCGATCTGGAAGCTGAAGTAGAAGTCGATGTTGTTCTTGAAGATCGTGGCGATGGTGTCGTCGCCGGTCTTCCAGTTGTTGAGGATGTTGAAGTGGTAGAGGAGGGGGTTGGCGATGGCCGTGATGAGGAGGCCGATGAAGCTACCCACCATACCGTAGAAGGGCAGCACCATACCGGTGATGAAGTTGCCCAGATCCCAGCTGATACCGGTCGGGAAGGCGGGGAGGTAGCGTCCCGTCTTGGGAGTGAAGTCGGAGAAGGGGATGGGGAAGATCTGGATGGCGGTACCGGTCAAGGCACCGGAGAGGACCGGCAGCAGCAGGTACACCGCGCCGAAGGCCAGTCCCATGGCACCACCGATGGCGAACACGCGCCAGCGCCAGGAGTCCTCCGCCGACTTGGCATTCTTGGCCTCGATGTCCTCGGCCATGGCCATGATGCCCTGAGCACCGATCGGGGCCATCGGGAAGGGGAGCTTCTCCACGTCGCTGGCGACGCGGAAGAGGCCGTAGCCCAGCACCATGTTGGAGATCTGGCTGATGGAGGTGCCGAGCACCACCATGATGAGGGCGGGAATCCAGTCGGCCGTGAAGAACGAGCGGTCGGCGTAGGACTGGGAGGTGAGAGGCGGAGAGACCCACATCGGGATCTGGTCGGCGATGCCGTTGGCGGCCGCCGCGTCGGACTGGATGAAGAACTGGTTCCAGAGCAGACCGGAGGTCGCGCCGCCATTGACGCCGAGGCCGAGGCCGCCCATCATGGACCCGGCCATGAAGAAGAGGACGAAGATCTCGGACTTGCTGAGGTGCTTGTGCGCCCGGCGTGCCACCTCGATGAACAGAATCACGGTCACCCACTGGGCAGCACCGCCGATACCGACGCCGGCAAGCAGACCCATGTAGATGGCGCCTGGCACCATCAGCAGGGCGACGAAGATCGCGCCCAGCAGGGACGACCAGCGGAAGCCCTCCTCGAAGGTGGAGGGCACCTCCATGATCCGGCGAAATTCCTCAAGCTCTTTGTCGATCCGTCGCGCCATTGCCTATGCGTCCTCGCCTGGGGTGTTCTCGTCGGTATTGCTCTTGCCAAGCACGGCCAGGGTTCGCTCGCGGTAGAGCTCCATGGTCTCGTGGGGAATGGAACGCCAGATCAGGAACTGCTGGCGCAAATCGTCGAGGAAGACCTTGTTCAGGCGGCTCCAGTCCTTGGGCTGGCCGGAGAGACGTTTGAGGATGACCCGGACCTCGTCGATACCGGGAATCTCGCTGGGTGCACTACGCAGGGCGAAGGTCTGGCTGACGCCGAGGTCGAAGGGGGCCAGGGCCAACTGGGCGTCGAGCCCGAGGTTGCCGTCCGCCTCCTTGGCAAGCTGGACATTGCTGGTCATGAACTGGCCCAGACCGGTGTCCGTATGGTTGCCGAAGTGCTCCTTGAGGAAGCTGACCACGCCCGTGATGTCGTAGGCCGACACCGTGAAGGGGAACACGAGGTCGAGGATGTCGCCGTTGGGGGCCGGGGGCCGCCACATGCGCATGAGGCCGGGGTTGGCGCTGCGGGAGGCCTTGACCGCCGGGTAGATGGCGGAGACCAGCACCGTGGCCATGACGATGAGGATGGTCACAATGGTGTTGGTCGAGGACATATTCATTTCGGGCACGCGCACGATGCCGTGCTCGCTGAGGACGGTGAGAATCTTGGTGGTTCCCTGGGCGAGCAGATAGCCGCCCAGACCGCCGATCAGGCTGTACACCATGGATTCGGCGAAGAACAGGGTGGCCACATGGCGCGGGGCCAGACCGAGGGCGCTGAAGGTGTAGATCTCCTTCTGGCGGTCGGCCACGGACCCCAGCATGGTGCCGAAGATCACCAAGCCGCCAAGGAGGATCGGGAAGAAGAGGTCACGGGCGCCGCTGGCCTTGAGCACGGTACCCAGGATGTGGCGGTAGACGCCGTTCTCGCGGGTGGCGGCGATGGGGAAGGGCAGCATCCGGGCGAGGTCTTCGGCAATCTCGATCGCCTGGCTGTTGTCCTCGGTATAGAGCATCAGGCCGTAGAGATCGGCCCCCAGGCTGCGGGCGGTGCTGGCGGAGACAATGGCCACGGAGTCGACCGGGAGGCTGGCCCAGTTGCGCTGGGTCATGAGCTCCGCTTCCTGGTCCGTGTCGGTCGTCTGCTGGGTGCTGCTGGCCTCGGTGAAGTCGGCCGGCAGGATGGAACTGTTGTCCATGTCCTTGGCGGCGGAGACCTGCACCGCATCCATGAGCTTGCTGATGGTGAGCAGCCGCCCCTTGAGCAGGACCTTGTCGCCCACGTTCACGCCAAGGTGGCGGGCCACCGCGTTGGTGATGACCAGGGAGTCATCGGCGATGGGGCCGAAGAGCTCCACGATGTCGGGACGGGGGGCGGTCTCGGCAGTGTCGAGACCAAGGACGCCACGGATCGTCACCGGCTTGGTGCCGTCAGGCAGGCTGACCAGCAGACCGGGGTTGTCCTGGCTCTTCGGGGAGATCCAGAATCGGCGGCAGACATTGACCTGGTCCTTCCAGCGGCCCTTGATCACAACCGCGAGGTCCTGGCTGATGGGATTCCAGTTGACGTTGTGGACGAAGATGCCGGGGTAGGTCGGGTTGGGGGCCGAGAAGAGGGTGACAATACCGGACTGCGTGCCGAAGGAGGCGAAGCAGAGGATGGTAAAGGTGAGCAGGATGATCGTGACGGCGGTCAGGGCCGTACGCATCGGACGGCGGCGCATGGTGGAGATACCCATGTGCATGGCGGCCAGGAAGGTGCTGATGCCCGAGACATCGGCCGCGTGGACCGTGGCGGTCATCCCCTGCAGGGCTTTGAGCTCGTACTCGAACTTGCGCATGATGATCGCGATCACGCCCGCCGCCATGACCAGGATGGCGAAACCGAGGAAGATGATGATCGGCGTGTTGGCGATGGCGAAGGCCGGGTGGGACAGGTAGAGGATGACGAAGGTGATGCCGAAGAAGATGCCGAACCAGCTGATCTGGCGATAGATCGTGGTCGCACCGATCACCACGCGCTCCAGGGCGAAGGCGAAGGGGACCGACAAGCCCAGCAGAATGAGGACCGCGAAGACCAGGTCGTCGAGCATGGCCCGGACTTTCCGGTAGACCGGCTGCGAGGACCAGAAGGAGCTGGTACTCAGGGACTCCCGGCGAAGGGGGGACTTCTCGCCGCCAGCCTCGATCAGCAAGTCCTCGGAACGCCCGTGCAGTTCCGCAAGGGAACTGTCCTGGATGCCCTTGGCGCGGAGGATGGCCAGGCGCGATTCGTTCAACCGCCAGAGGTCGGCGGAGGAGCGGGAGGGAACGTCGAAGGAGAGCTCCCCGGTGACCATGGAGAAGCCTTCGCCGTTGGGATCGACGATCTTCTGCTTGGGATCGAAGGTCTCCGGGCCGTTGTTCAGGCCGACGAACTGCTGGAGGCTGAAGAGCTTGACGCCCTTCTCGCGCTCGTCGCTGTACCACGTGACGATACCATCAGCCGTCTCGGAGAAGGACTTCTTCTGGTCGAGACCGGCATTGGCGCGGGCGCTGAGGACCTGGATGTCCTCGCCGGGGAGGCGGTCGGTGCGGAGCTGGGGCGGCAGGGTCGCCATCCCGGCCCGGGCGCGGAAGACGTTGAGGCGCCAGCGGATCTGACGGTAGGTCTGGGCGTCGGACACATCGGTGATCTCGCCGTGCTGGTCGAAGACGGCAGCGAAGCCGCCGCGGGAGTTCCAGGCACCGCCGCCGGTGACCGGACCGAGGGAATAGGCACCGTTGCGGCTGGTGCGCAGCACTTGGAAGTTGTCGAAGCCGAAGGGCTTGTTGGGATTGTAGGCCAGCGTGTAGGAGGCGCGCAGGCGGAACTGGACGGTGGCACCGGGCATGGGCGTGTTGGGGATCGAGCTGCCAGGCAGAAGGCCCATGACCATGGGGGCATGGACTTCGTCGTTCTCGAAGGCGGGGGTGACGTACTCCTTGCCGGCGACGATGCTGCGCCGGAGGGAGAGCCCCTCCTGGTTGGCCACGGCGGCAAGGATGGGATTGGCCTGGCGGAACGCCTCGATCTCGGCCTTGATGCCGTCGGTCTCGTCGTTGCTCTTGGCTTCCTTGAGGCGGGTGTTGAAGGCGTTGAGCTGGTCGAGCAGGGAGGGAAGGCTGTCCTTGCCTTCCTGGGCGGCGGTCGCCGGACCGGCGATGAAACGCGCGATGTCGTCCACCTGGGCCTCGATCACGTCGAGGTCGAGATTGGCGAGGGTGTCGTCCGGGGTACCTTCCCGCGCCAGACCTTCCTGGACCGTACCGAACACAAGGTTGTAGATGCCGAAAAGACCGGCGACTTCGCCGCTATGGACGAGGACGGGAGCGCCCCAGAGCACGCGCGTCTGCGGCAAGGTCTGGTCGGCGGATTCACGCAGGAAGAGCGGCTGGGCCTGGTCGGCGCCAGCGAAGATGTCGTTGGCCTTGACGAACACCGCCTGGATCTTGCCGTAGAGTCCGGGGTTGTCCTGGGAGGAGTGCAGGGCGGACTCGCCGCCGATGACCAGCCCCCAGCGGCGGGCGGTGTCACCCAGAATCAGGGAGGTGTGAAGGGAGATCCATTCCGGACCCAGCAGGTCCTTGATCTCCTTGTCGGCGGTCAGAGCGCTGGTCTCGAAGGCCAGCTCCTGGCTGCGGAGTTCGAGGTCGTCCCGGACCTGGCCGAGGATGAGGTCAAGGTCCTGGCGGACGGCGTCGCTGGGGAACTCGACCGTCTCGGTGGTGGAGAAGGAGCGGCGCAGGCGGCCGATCATCCGCTGGAGGTCGTTCCAGGCGGTCTTGCGGGGATCGATGTCGCTCTCGATCTTGGCGTCGATCTCCTTGCAGCGGGCCGCGATGTCCTCGGGCAGGTCTTCGCCATATTTCTTGGCGTAGTCGAGTTTCTCGTCCCGCAGGCGGTAGGCCTCGTCCTTCACGTACTCGGCTTCGGCCTTGGCCTTGTTGGCGAGGCGCTCGAGCAGTTGGCGACGGACTGGGGAGTCCTGGGTGAGCGGGGAATCGCTGTTGGCGAGCTCGGTGATCTTGGTCAGGAACTCGCGTTCCGCGACGGCGGACTCAAGGCGCGTCTCGACCTTGTGGTCCTCGGTGTCGTCCTCCAGCGAGCGGTAGAAGGCGCTGGCACCGGCATGGCAGCGGGCCTGGTTGTCGAAGAAGACGACCATGACATGGCGGCGCGGCCGATGGGTCTTGATGTACTCGGCGATCTTGAGGAGGCCCGCGCAGTTGGTGGCACCACGGGCACCGGGGCTCAACCGGGGCACTTCGCCGAAGCTGTCGAGGTTGGCGGTGAGGAGGATGACCTCCTCCTTGGCGCTCTTGTCGTCGGAGAAGACGGGAGCGGTGCCCTTGAAGTAGGCGATGAGGTTGCGTCCTTGCCCGGTTTCCCAGGTGATGGAGCTCTCCACCGTGGCCTCGGCACCCTCGGGGAGGTCGCTGGCCGGTCCCTCGTAGTAGTAGCGGGGCAGGTTGGCGCTACTCTCCACATAGTGGGGATTGGCGGCCTCGGTGGGGCCGTTGCGGACGAAAATGACGGCTTTGGCGCCGAGGCGGAAGGCCCGGAGCCAGGTCTCGCCCGTGTTGTAGTCCATGACGACGATGCTGTCCTTCACCGAGATGCGGGCGAAGGCGTCGGAGTCGGCGTTGCCGACGTTCACGATCTTGCCGGTGATCCCGCCGGTCGGGGTGACCGGGGCGATGATCCCGTTGGGACGCATGGGCAGGAGGGGCAGCGTCTTGTTGCCGACGCTGATCTCGCAGGAGTGGATCTGCGTCTGGGTGGTGGAGAAGGGCTCCTCGATCAACTGGTCGGGAGCAATCTCGCGGAGACGTTCGAGCACGTAGTCCGCCGCGCGCTTGCCCTCCGGGGTTCCCGACAGGCGGTGGCTGTCGCGCGTCAGGGCCTGGCAATCCTTGGTGAAGGATGGCGAGGCCGCATGGCCGGCAGGCAGGAGCAGGCAGGTGGCGAGGGCCAGGGTTGCAAGGGCACTATGTCTCATCGTCGCTTCGAATCCTTTCGGCCTCGTTCCTGGGCTCACTCGTCCATGCCGCCGATGCCGCCAACCTCGACGTGGACCTCGTCGCGGCGGGCAATGCGGTCGATCTGACCATCGCGAATCCACATGAGGCGGTCGCAGATGTCCATCATGCGGTGGTCGTGGGTCGCACAGATGATGGTGACGCCCTTCTCCTTGTTCAGCTTCCGGAGGATGTTGAGGATATCCTGGCCGGTATGCAGGTCAAGGTTGGCGGTTGGTTCGTCGCAGAGCAGTACACTGGGGTTGTTCGCCAGGCTGCGGGCGATGGCCACGCGCTGCTGCTGGCCACCGGACATCTCGATGGGCCGGTGATGCCAGCGCTCCTTGAGGCCAACGAGGTCGAGCAGGTCCATGCCGCGTTCGCGGGCTTGGTCGGGCTGGACGCCGCCGAAGGCCATCGGCGTGGTGACGTTCTCGAGCGCGGTCATGTACTTGATCAGGTTGTAGCTCTGGAAGATGTACCCGATCTTGTGGCAGCGGAGGTAGGCCAGTTCCTCGGCGGTGAGCTGGGCCACGTCCACCTCGTCGATAAACACGCGACCGGTGGTGGGGCTGTCGAGCGCCCCGATCATGTTGAAGAAGGTGCTCTTGCCGGACCCGGAAGGCCCCATGACGGAGATAAACTCGCCGGTGAAGATCTCCATGTTCACGCCGCGGAGAGCCTCGGTGACCACATCCTTCATGATGTAGCTCTTCTTGAGGCCCACGGTGCGGATGATTACGCGTCCTTCGCCGTCGGTCGTCTGGGGGGCGGTGTTTTCAGCCATGGTCAAGTGCCAACTCGCTATGTCGGTCCGCTATTCGATGCGCATTGCTTCCATCGGGGCCAGCCGGGCCGCCTTGAAGGAGGGCAGCACTGCCGCAATACCGGCAAGCAGCATCCCCATGGCGACCGAGGCAAAAACTGCCACGACAATGTCGGTGGCGGGAATGGCTCCCGCGAAGTTCAATCCGAAGGCGGCGAGCATGCGGGAGAGGCCGATCAGGGCGCCGAGAATGGCCCCGATAACGCCGCCGACGACGCCGAGGAAGCTGCTTTCGAGCACGAACATGAGCATAATGAACCCGTCGAGGGCACCCAGGCACTTGAGGGTGGCGATTTCGGTGAACCGCTCGGTCACGGTCATGAGCATGGCGTTGGCGATGCCGATGCCGCAGACGAGGAGGGAGACGAAGAGCAACCAGGCCAGGCGTTCGCCAAGGCCCATGAAGCCGAGTCCGGCGCCAACGGTCAGCCGTTCGGCGCGCAGCAGGGAGGCCTGCATGTCGCGGGCTTCGGCGAGTTCCACCAGGCGCTCGGGCACAAGCCCGGCCACGTTGAGCCGGGTGCCCTGTTCGGTGTCGTCGATGGTGGCCTTGGTCTCGCCTTCCGCCTTGGGCGGCGCGTTCTTCATCTTCTGCTCGTAGGCGATGGCCTTCTCGTTCTCTTGCTTCATCCGTTCGAGGTAGCGGGTGGCGAACTTGGCGTTGCCCAGGTACTTCCACATCATGATGACGTTGACGTCGGCGGGGAGGACGTTGGCGCGCTGGGCGATGAGCTGCTTGCAGGCGTTGCTGTCCATGCTCTCCTGGAGGCGCTTCACGTCCAGTTCGGCCTGGGCCTGGGAGGCGACCAGCGGAGCGACCGTCTCGCCGTCGAAGACGAAGCCGGCCTGGCGCACGGTGTCTCCGAAGCTGCCGGTGGCATCGGCCAGGGCGTCGGTGATGGGTTTGCCAGCCAGTTGCTGGCGGATCTGCGCCACGGCCTTCGCCCGGGCCGCAACCACGGCCTGGAGCTGGACCTGGAGTTTCCCCCAGTCCGTCAGGAAGGTGTTGAGGTCGTCAAGGCTGGTGGTGAAGCGGATGGAGTGGATGTCCGCCAGGGACTTGGTGAACTGCTCCATCCCGTTGGGGGTTTGTAGGCGGCGGAAGATGCCGATACCGGTGGCGGTATGGATGAGGTTGCGGCGCTTGGCGTAGTCGAGATTGGCGAAGAAGTCGAGGTAGGAGTTGCCTTGGCTGCACTTCTGGTGGAAGGCGGTCATCGTGGCCTCGTCGAGCCCCGCCATGCCAGCCACTTCCTGGTAGATGGGGCCGCCGGGGGTGGACCGGGCGACCTCGCGGAGGACCGATTCGGGGTTGCCCGGGGTGGTGAGGCGGGAACTCCAGTCGAGAATCAGGCGCATTTCGTGGATGCGGTCGCGGGTGTCGCGGGCCACGGAGCGCTTGATGAGACTTTCGCTCAGGATGTTCATGAGGAAGGCGACGGCCACGGCGATGACCGCGACGGTCACCGAGGCCCGGAAGAGGCGGTAGCGGATGCCGTCCACCGTGATCTGGATGATGCGGGAGAACCCCAACCACGGCTGGTTTGCGACGTTGATCTCTTTCTTCATGATTCTTCCTGCGTTGCGATGGCGATGACACCGCGTTCGGTCAGCAGCTTCAGATATCCCATCACGGCTGCTCGGCTCTCGTGGAAGGTGAGGCCATACCGACTACGGAAGGCGTCCACCAGATCCTCGACCGTTCGCTCGCCGTTACACATTCGCCAGAGCAGTGTCCCCACCTTGTCGAGTATGGCTCGTCGTTCACGCTTGTACGGCACAATCCAGGAGAGCGGGGGCCACTTCATGAACCCGGGTCTCTGCTGGCGCACGAACACGATCACATGATCGCTGTCCTGCTCCTCGACACGGGCGGCGGCATTGCGCACGGGGCGGGAACGAAGGAGGCCCATCCATGGTCCGTCAGCGTTTTCCATAATCGAACTCATGGCGAGACTTCCATGTGTTCGCAGCAACGAAGGGACATGCGGGACTCCAGATCGACGACTCGTCCGGTGGAAACGAGAACCAAACTGTACAGCCTCTTGGTCTCAGGGCAAATCCAGGCGGAGGCTTTTATCGCGCGTCGCCCGCGAAAGAGATCGGAGACCCGCGGCGGGAATCGTAACCCCTTGAGAGAGAAGATGTCATGGCCGTTTCTCTCGTGCCGTGTCTCCTGGTCGATCCGGTAGCCCTTGGGCAATTGCGTGTGCAGCCACTGTCCAGGGGTCGTTGCCAGCCACTCTTCGGGCATGGCGAAGCGGGCAAAACGCTGCTCGCGATAGCCCTTTTGGGCGGTGAAACGGAGGGTGGTGGAAGTGGGCTGGGCGTTGGTTTCCCAGAGTTGGTGGGTGTGCGAGGCACGCAAGTCCATGCCGAACGCGCACCAGCGGACGAAGCCATCCTGGGAGGGCTGGAACTGGAAGGAGTCGAGAATGCGCCGTTCCAGCGCCTTGTCCCAGTCCTTGGGCCAGATGAAGACGACTTCGACTAGGGACTGGTTCTCGGCGAAGAAGCGGCCATGTCGGGTGGTGAGCCGGCGTCCCTGCATGCCGCGCACGCCATGCCATTTGGGGAACTCCAGGCGACTCACCCCTTCCATGCCGTCCTCTTCCAGGCGCGACTGGTAGTCGCGCAGGACGCGCTCGAAGTCGGGGGTTCCAGGCACGGTGCGCCAGTTGAGCTCGAACCGGAACTGGCGGCGGTCGGCGAAGGCGCAACGGCCAGACTCGGGATTGCGCGAGAATTGCAGCATCTCCCAATCGTCGGGCAGTTCGAAACGGTATTGGCGCCAGATGAAAGTCTTCACGGACAGGCCTTCCGGGAGGCGGGACAGGGCAGGGCGACGGCGTGGGCCAGCGACCTAGCCACAACGCGCGGGGCCAGGGAGGATATTGGTGCCCGGAGGACCTTTTCCCTGCCTGCCGGGGAGAGGAAGGACCAAGAGCCAACGGTCTCCGGGGAGGCGGAACCCGGCTGGGTTCCGGGTAGCTTCGGAGTGAGGGTGGAACTGGTCATTTCGTCGGTGTTCTACGGGTGGCAGGGGGACATTCGAAACGGCCAAAGCGGCGCGTCCGGAGCGCGCAATATACCTGTCCTGGGCGGAGTGTCACGCGACGTTTGGCGAACACTTGGGAAAATGACGCTTGGCGGCAAAGAAGCCGTTGAGAGTCGATCAATTAATAGTGACAGAACAAGACAATTGAAACGGCATTCTGTCATATTCTGTCATGATATGTGGTTCTAGTCGGTTGCGGCCAGCCAATCTAGTCCAGGAGGAAGCCGGGAGCCTGGCCACTCAGCAAGAACGTGCAGGTTCTTGCTGTGCCGTCGGCGAACCGGATGGTCACGCTGGCGCGGTCGGCGGTCGTGGCGAGGGCCGTTCCGCGCACCGGGCATTCCTGGCCGGGAGCGAGGGGGTAGATCACCATGGCCTGGTGGGCGGGGCCTTGGGCCTGCCAGGTGTAGACGGCGGTGGGAATGGCCCGCCAGGGACCGTTGGACCAGCCCTGGAACGGTTCCTCCTGGCCCTTGGCCACGCTGGCCGACAGGCCATCTTGCGGGACCGGGATCAGGGCGAGGTTGGCCTTGTCCGCGGTGTTCGTGCGAACCGCGAGGGTCGTTTCGTCGAGGGTTGCCTCGCTGTCGTCGATATGGAAGAGGCTGGTGTAGGTATGCGGGGCGTCGTCGGTCGGTTCCAGCGTGTCCAGGAGGACGAAGTAGTTGGGCTTGACGAAGAGCAGCCGCCGGGTGTGGGTCACCTTGATGGCCGCCTTGTCGCCGTAGCCGTCGTGGTAGCTGCCGCAGACGAAATCGGCGGCCGGGGTGGACTCCCAGCGGGTGTCGTCGCCAGCCGGCGTGGGCGTGTCCCAGGGCTTGGGCCAGACGTAGGTGGCGCGGTTCACCCGCCGGTTCTGGCCCTGGCCATCCACCATGATGGTGTTGTGGCCATGGGTCCCGAGGACGTAGTGGCGGGCGGGGCTGCGGTCGTAGGAGAAGTTGCCGGGATCGAGCAGCAGTTGCCGGCCGTGGGCGTAGAGCACGAAGCTCAGTTTGTCCTCGTGCTGGTGCCCGTAGCCGTAGGGGCCGGAGTCGAGCAGGGCATAGACGGCGTTGGCATTCCAGCCCGAGCGCATGACGTAGTGCCCGGTGTAGGGGAAGGCGTAGGACGTCTGGGTCGGCTGGGTGCCCTGGGCTCCGAGGGTGGAGCCGAAGAGAAAGTCGGTGCGTTGCGGGAAGAGCCCATAGGCCTTCTCCAGGAAACCCCGCACGCCGCTGTTGCCGGAGTCGTTCAGCCCCGGAATCGCGCCGTTGGGCATCATCGCGTAGAGATGGTAGTTGTAGGCCCGTTCGAGCCGGGTGAGGAAGTTGGCCGGAATCTCGTCGCGCAGGCCCACCGAGTCGGCGCGGGCGGGCAGGTCGGTCAAGCTGGAGATCACCCAGTTGCTGTAGCCTGCGGCCAACTCCACCTCCATGCCGTCGGGGTAGACATCCTCGTCGAGCTGGCGGTTGAGCCGCTCGATGGCGGTCTGCCGCCACGCCTTGGCCTGGCGGTACTCCGGGAACAACATGCCGACGGTGTAGACGCCCATGGACTCTTCGGTGAGCCAGTTGCCGCCGGTGGGATGGTTCATCAGATGATTGGCTTGGTCGGAGCAGCTCTTGACCATGGCGACGATCACGTCGTCGGTGAAGGCGGGCGAGCCGAGGCAGCGGTAGAGGGCATCGGGCCAGATGCCCTCCATGCGGATGCCGGTGGTGAGGGTCTGCCAGGTGCAGTTGGTCATGGCCGAACCGTTGCCCGACGAATTCAGCGGCGGCGGATTGCGCTTGATCCAGTCCATGACGTGGTCCGCGATGCCCTGGGCGTAACGGTCGTCGCCGCTTTCCCAGTAGGCAGTGGAGAGGTCGCGGAAGTGGAAGTGGCGGTTGAGGGACTCGTTCCAGAGATGGGTGCGGTTCACCCCTTCGGTCGGGTTGGCGTGCCAGTCGATGGGGCCATCGAAGGTGATCGGCCAATCGCGGTTGCTGAAGGGGAAGTTGAACTCCTTCTTGAGCAGTTTCTCGGCCTTGGCGTTGCCGCGCGGCACGTCGGAATCGAGGACCATGACGAAACGGGCTCCCGTCGCCTCTTCCGAATGGAGCCAGAACTCGATCTGGTCGAAGTCGGTCCAGTCGTGGGGAATGCTCCAGTCGGTGACGCTGCGGTTGGCCGTCATGTTCGCCCAGCGCCCGGAGGCATGGCCGTCGTGGGCTTGCTCGACCGAGCGTTCCAGCCCGCTGAAGGGGAGCTTGTCGCCCTCGAAGTCGGCCAGCAGCACGCTCTTCTCCGGCCCCACGAGCCGGACGTCGTCGAAATGGAGCACGGTCTTGGTGTCCGGGGTCAGGCCCCAGCCGGAGGCGTTGAACTGTATGAACTTGATCCAATTCCAGCCGATGGGCTGCTTGCCCTGCCAGCCCTTGCCCTCGACGAAGCTCCGGGTGGGGAAATCGCTCTTCTTGAAGACAAACTTCTTCCAGCCCTGCCAATCGACAGTGATGAAGGCCGAATAGTAGTCCCAGCTATCGGGGTCCTTGTCCTCTTCCGGCTTGGGGACCTTGACGCCGCGCATGGGTTGCTTGCGCCAATCGATCCGCCAGGCGGGCCAGGTGCGGTTGCGGATATGCTCCGCAAAGGCGTGGCGGGCGGCGGCGTAGTCGTCCCTCGCCACCGCCTCCTTCACCGCCGCCAGGGCGGGGAGATCGAGGTCGAGGGCGGCGAAGAAGGCCGGATCGTCCATGGTTGGGCCGTAACGATACTCCTCGGTCACCCGCCAGTCGGCCAGCTCGACGACGCCGTCGGCATGGGGGGCGTTGCCCCAGCCCGAGGCAGTGAAGTTCACGCCCCTGATCTGGTCCCAGCCCAGCGGGGTGCGGGCGACGCCCATGTCCGCCAGGGGCACCGCAAACTCCTTCCAGCCCTCCCAGTCCTGCTTGATGCCATAGCTGTAGTAGTCTGCGCCCTCGGTGGCGGGGTTTTCCGAATCCAGGATCAGCATGAAACCCGCGCCAGTCGCCTTGGCCGAACGGAGCCGGAAGCGGAGCATGCCCTTTTCGCTCCAGTCGGCGGGAGGATCGAAGGTCTGGGTCAGGGCGGGGCTGCGCAGGTGAGTCCAGCGGACCGCGGTGCCGCCCTCGGGCAAGGCCACCAACTCGCCACCGCGCCAATCCCCGGCCTGTTTGTCCGCTTCGGAGGCAGTCAATTCCATGCGCAGATCGTCCACCCGGCAGGTCACGGTTGCCGTACTGAAGGTATGGAACCAGATCGCGGCCTGGGTGACCCCCTCGGGGATCTGGTAGATGGCCGTGGCATCGACCCATTGGCCTTCCTCCATCCGGGGCCGCACCGCTCCCTGTTCGCGGGGCTCCACCAGTTCCTTCCCGGCGGCATTCCAGAGTTTCAGGTAGACCCCGAGCCCCTGCCGGTCGCCGGATTCCAGGAACAGCTTGAGCCGCAGGATGCAGAGCTGGTTTTCTTGCACCGCGAACTTGGCCGAGGTCACATCGCTCCCGGCTTTC
>QKCY01000191.1 GCA_003245525.1 Victivallales bacterium
AACGAGATTCTTCTCCAAGGTAACCCAACACTGAGCGGGCAATCTAGCAAGCCAATCCTGGTATGCCAAGGGCCGGAGCCGCAAGTCGTTGGTGGTCCACCGAGCCTATTCCGCTGTCGGCACGATCTCGCCGAACAGGGAGTGGGAGGTGGTGCGTTCCACCTTCACGGTCACCAGATCGCCGGGTTCGAGGTCGGCGCTGGGGGTGAAGAGCACGACCTTGTTGGTGTCGCTCCGCCCGGACCAGCGGCGGGGGTTGCGTTTGCTGGGACCTTCCGCGAGCACGGTTACGGCGCGGCCCACGTAGCGGCGGTTGCTGGCTTCGACCCGGCGGTCGAGATCGGCAAGGAGGAGCTGGTTGCGCTCCATCTTCACCTCTTCGGGCACGTCGTCGGCCAGCTTCTCCGCGGCGTGGGTACCGGTGCGCACGGAGTAGCGGAAGATGTAGGCCATGTCGAAGCCGACGGCGTCCATCAGTTCCCGCGTCGCGGCGAAGTCCTCGGCGGTCTCGGTCGGGAAGCCGACGATGACGTCGGTGGAGAAGGCCACGTCTTCCAGGCGTTCGCGGATGCGGGAGACGCGGTCAAGATACTCGGGCGCCGTATAGCCTCGGTGCATGAGCTTGAGGATGCGGTCGGAGCCCGACTGCATGGGGATGTGGAAGGACTTGCAGACCTTGGGCAGGCTGGTGACGGCTTCCACGAAGGCGTCGTTCATGAAGCGGACATGGGGGCTGGTGAAGCGGATGCGGTCGATGCCGGGTACGGCATGGACGGCGCGCAGCAGGTCCGCGAAGGGCGAAATCTCCGGGCTGTAGCTCCCGTCCTGCCGGGCTTCGGCGAGACCGTAGGCGGTGATGTTCTGGCCGAGCAGGCAGACCTCGCGGGTGCCGCTGGCGGCGAGGCGTTCCACTTCCGCGACCACGTCGGCAATCGGACGGCTCTTCTCGCGGCCCCGCGTGTAGGGCACGATGCAGTAGGAGCAGAACTGGTTGCAGCCCCGCATGACCGAAACGAAGGCCGACTTCTGGCCCTCGCGGTGGCCGCTAAGGCCCACCGGCAACAGGTCGCTGGTTTCGGTGGCCACCAGGCCCTGGGTGCCGCGCAGGCATTCCTCGATGAGGTCGGGAATCTGGGGCAGGCAGTCCGTGCCCACGACCAAGTCCACATGGGGCAGCTCATCGAGCAGTCCCTGGCCCCGGTTCTGGGCCATGCAGCCGATGATCCCCAGCACCACGTCCGGGCGCTGCCGCTTCAGCCGCCGGAGGAGCCCCATCTTGCCCACGGCCTTGCGTTCCGCCTGGTCGCGTACGCTGCACGTGTTGAAGAGGATCACATCGGCCGTGTCCTCGTCCTCGGCCTGGGTGTAGCCGCGCGCGAGGAGGAGGCAGGCGAGCGCTTCGGAATCGCGCTCGTTCATCTGGCAGCCGTAGGTACGGATAAAGAAGCTGGGCATGGACCGACTCGTTGCAGGTTCAGGGCCGACCCGCCGTGCGAGCCGTGGCGAATGTGTAATGTACCGTTCCCCCGGCAGTTGGTCTATCGCAAGCGATAGCACTACTGTAGGTGCGGGTTCCAACCTCGGGCCACGGGAGGCAGCATGTCATGAAAGCGATCCTCGTCCTTTTCGACTCCCTGCAACGCGGGTTCCTGCCGCCCTATGGCAACGACTGGGTCCATGCGCCCAACTTCGCGCGGTTGGCGGAACGGGCGCTGACCTTCGATCGCTGTTTCGTGGGCAGCATGCCCTGCATGCCCGCCCGGCGGGAACTGCACACGGGCCGCTACAACTTCCTGCACCGGTCCTGGGGACCCTTGGAGCCTTTTGACGACTCCATGCCCCGAATGCTGAAGACCAACGGGGTCTACAGCCATCTGTGCAGCGACCACGGCCACTACTGGGAGGAGGGCGGATGCACCTACCACACCCAGTATTCGAGCTGGGAGAGCGCGCGGGGCCAGGAGGGCGATCCGTGGAAGGCGCAGTTGGCCGATCCCGAGGTCCCGCCCCATCTCGGCAGTGCCATGCGCCAGGACTGGATCAACCGGAAGCATTGGGCGCGGGAAGAGGACATGAGCCAGACCAAGGTCTTCGACCAGGCCACCGAGTTCCTGGCCACCAACCACGACCACGACCGCTGGTTTCTTCAGGTGGAGTGTTTCGATCCCCATCCGCCCTTCTTCGCACCCCAGAAGTACCGCGATCTCTATCCTACCGCCTACACCGGGCCGCAGTTCGACTTTCCGCGCTATGCCCGCGTGACCGAGGAAGAGCGGGGTGCCGTGGACGAGTGCCGCCGCAACTACGCGGCTCTGGTCAGCATGTGCGACCACTCCTTGGGGCGTATCCTCGATGCGATGGACGCCCACGGGTTGTGGAAGGACACCATGCTGATCGTCACCACCGACCACGGGTTCATGCTCGGCGAGCACGGCTGGTGGGCCTTCGTCAACCAGCCCTTCTACAACACTTGCGCCCTCAAACCCATGTTCCTGTGGGACCCGCGTGCCCACCAAGCGGGAGAGCGCACGGACCGGCTGGCCCAGATGCACGACGTGCCGGTGACCCTGTTGGAGTACTTCGGCGTGCCCCGTGCCGCCGACATGCAGGGCATCGATCTCGGGACCGACGAGACCCATGAGGGCGCACTGTTCGGGGTGTTCGGCGGGCAGGTGAACGTGACCGACGGTCGCTATGTCTACATGCGGGCACCGGTGGCCGAGGATGGCCAACCGATCTTCAACTACACGCTCATGCCGACCCACATGCACCGTTTCTTCGGGCCGCAGGAGCTATGCGGCGCGGAACTTGCCCCGCCGTTCGCCTTCACCAAGAACCATCCCACCTTGCGCTGTCCGGCCCGGCCTTTCTTCCGCAGCCAATACGAGTTCGGCAACCTGCTCTTCGATCTGGCGGCCGATCCCGACGAGGAGCATCCGCTCGAAGATCCGGCGTTGGAGAGCCGGATGATCGACCTCATGGCAAGGCTGATGGCGGCCAACGATGCCCCGCAGGAGCAGTACGGACGCATGGGACTGCCCACGCCCCGCTAGATGGAGACGATGGCGGTGCCCCGGACGACCGGTGGCTGCTGTTCGAGAGCGGCGAGCAGCCAGCGCAGTTCGGCGGCCACATTGTCTGCGACCGGACGTTCGCGCAGGGCCGGGGGTAGTACGCCGAAGGTGTAGGTTTCGGCCTCGAACTGAGTGATCCCGGCAGCCCGGGCGGTGGACCAAAACTCCGGGGTGAGTTCCTGGCGCGTGCTGCCCATTTCCTCCCAGCCTTCGATGCAGAGGGGGATATGGAAATGGGTCCGCAGTTCTGCCGTCGCCGGCAGCGGGCGGGCGGCAACCAAGGCGGCGGGAAGGTCCGGGAAGCGCAGGATTGCGCCGTCCGGACAGTGGATGGCGGTCTGGTGCAGGTAGCAGGGATCGACGAACTGGGCGGCCTGGGCCAGGCCGTCTGGGGAACAGGGAAACACCGGGGCGGCGCTGACCTGGATCTTGGCCACGGGCACTCCGGCGGCGATCAGTCGGCGCAGGGCGACAACCGGCGGCTCGAAGAGAACCGCCTGGTGGCAGGTGTCGAGACAGATGCCGAGATAGCGGTTCACCCGTGCCTCGGGCACATCGGCGAGCCGGGGAAGATCATCGTTGAACAGCCGGGCACAGTCCTCGGCGGTGTCCCAGAGACAATCCGGTTCGGGTTCGAGGGCGAGCTGGATGCGGCGGCCGGTGGCGGTCTCCAACCGGGCCAGTTCGGTGACGGTCTTGGCCAAGTTCGCAACCAGTTCCTGGGTGGTTCCAGGCCGTGCCCAAGCCCGGTAGGTGCCGGGGACGGTGCTGATGCTACCGGTCACACCCTCCGGCAGGAGGGCCGCGAGAATCCGCGCCACATCGAGGGTGTACGCCACCCGTTCGGGCGTGGTCCAGTCCGGCGCGTAGACCCGTTCCTTCACCTCGGTGCCGTGGAACTGTCCGTAGGGGAAGGCGTTGACCGTGAAGGCATAGAGGCCCAGGTCGGCCAGGACCGACCGGAATTCCGCCAGTCGTTCCGGGACCACGAGTTCGGCGGCGGCGCGGGCGCTCAGGCGCAGGCCAAGACCGAACTCGCCTGCATAGCCAAGGGCGGCCCGCACTTGGGGAAGGTGGGTCCGGATGGCGGCCAGATTGTCCGCCCAGCTCTCGCCCGGATGGATGTTCAGGCAGTAGGTGACATGGCTTGGCTGCCCTGCGCTGGTTAGCTTCATGCCTCGCTCTCCAGTCTCTGCCGTAGCCGGTCGAGATCGGCAATAGCGGCCAGCATTCCGGAGGGATGCAGTTCGCCCACCTCCTGTTTGCTGCCGATAGGGTGGGGGAAGGTGACGTGCAATGCCCCGCCGAGATGCTCGCGGAACTCCTCGATCCCCGTCAGGATCACCCGCTGTCCGGCTTCCTCGGCCAGCATCCACTCGCTCCAGACCGGCAACCCGGCCCGGTGGAGGGCGGCGATGACTGCGGTCGCTTCCGCTTCCGGGACGAATCCCAGGCGCACGGCGTAGCAGAGGTCAAGGGCCAGGCCGATGGCGACCGCCTCGCCGTGACGCAGGGCGAAGCTCGTCAGGGATTCGAGCTTGTGGGCCGACCAGTGCCCGAAGTCGAGCGGGCGCGCACTGCCGTACTCGAAGGGATCGCCCGCGCTGGCGATGTGCTGGACATGCAGGCTGGCGCAGCGGGCGACCAGTTCGGCCATCACCGCCTGGTTCCGGCGCGGAATCTCGCCGGCGTTGGCCACGAGCCAGCGTACGAAGTCGGCATCCCGGATAAGAGCGACCTTGAAGGCTTCGGCGCTGCCCGCGATCCAGTCGCGGTCGGCCAATGCGTCCAGCAGGGCTAGATCGTTGATGACCAGGGCAGGCGGGGCGAAGGTACCGAGAAGATTCTTGACTCCTCCAAGATTCACCCCGTTCTTGACCCCTACGCCGGAGTCGTTCTGCGCCAGGACGGTGGAGGGAAGACGCACGACCCGTACCCCCCGGTGGAAGAGGGCGGCGGCGAGCCCCATCGCGTCCTGGAAGGCCCCCCCGCCGATGGCCAGCACGCAGGACTGACGGCAGAGCCCGGCTTGGCGCATGGCGGCCACGGCCTGAAGGCAGACGTCCATCCCATCCTTGGCCGCCTCGCCGCCGGGGAACAGAACCGGCTTCCCCCGCAGGTCGATGACTTCGGCATGGGCGGCGGCGTAGGCCGTTATCTGGTCCGCCAAGCCGGGTCGGGCGGCGGCCAGACCCGCATCCAGCAAGACCAGAGTCGGGACCGGCAGGCGGGTGGCAAAGACGCGGGCCAGCTCGGTCGCGAGCAGGGGATTCCCCGCCGCGAAGACCTGCTGGCCAAAGCACACGTCGTAGGCAAAGGGGATCTCGAACCGGTTGGTCAGACGGAGGGAGGAAACGTTCATGGCGATCAGGCTGGCACCTGCACGGTTTGCAGCAGATCGAGCACCACGGCGTGCTTGGTGACGCCCGAGTAGCTGGCCTTGGTGTCCAGCGCCAGCCGGTGCGAGATCACGCTCGGTGCCAGTTCCTGCACATCGTCCGGGATGACGTAGTCGCGCCCGCGGATGAAGGCCAGAGCCTGGCACGTGCGGTAGAGGAGGAGGGCGGCACGGGGACTGGCCCCGAGCTGGAGACGGGGTTCCTCGCGGGTGGCGCGGATGACCTCGGTGATGTAGCGGACCAGAGTGGGCTCGACGGTGATGTTCCGCACGGCCTCCTGGATGTCCAGGATGTCCTGGGTGGTGGCGACGGGCTGGAGGTCCTCCAGGGGATGCCGGTCCCGCTGCGCCTCGACGATGGCGATCTCGGCGGCGGCATCGGGGTAGCCGATCTCCAGGCGCATGGCGAAGCGGTCGAGCTGCGCCTCGGGCAGGGGGTAGGTACCGTGGTATTCCACGGGGTTCTGCGTGGCCAGCACGAAGAAGGGCTTGGGCAGGGGCCGCCGTTCGCCTTCGATGCTGACCTGGTACTCGCTCATGGCCTCCAGCAGGGCCGACTGGGTGCGCGGCGAAGCGCGGTTGATCTCGTCGCCGAGGAGGATGTTGCAGAAGACCGGGCCGGGCCGGTAGCTGAACTCGCCCGTATGGGGCGAGTAGATCATGCCGCCGGTGATGTCCGTGGGCAGCAGGTCGGGGGTGAACTGGATGCGGTGGTAGTCAGCCTGGATAGACCGGGCGAGGGCCTTGGTGAGGGTGGTCTTGCCCACGCCCGGCACGTCTTCGAGCAGCACATGGCCGTTGCTGAAGAGGGCGACCAGCACGTACTCGATCACCTGGTCTTTGCCCCGCATGACCAGGGCCAGATTGTCTTGGAGAGCGCGAGCGACAGCGTTCATGCACCGGTTCCCGTCGGGCTGCGTTGGCGATGTCGGCTAATGTAGCCTCCCTTGCCTGCTTCGCCGCCTCACTTGTCATGCAGAATGGCAATGGCCAGGCCGGATTCGCCAGCTATGGAATAGAGCAGGTACCACTGCCCGTCCTCCTCGAAGAGGGCAGGGTCGCGCAATTGCCGCGCGGGTTCGTGGATCGCGCCGAAGCGGGAGGGAACCAGAGGGAGGTCGCTGCCTTCCCAGGGAAGCTCGGGTTCCAGAATGCTCTCCGGCTCGCTAGGTTGCCAGTTCTGCCAGTTTCCGGTCAGAGGCATCCGGCTACGAAGGATGTGCTCGGGGCAGTCGCCGCCTCGCGAGAGCAGGATATCGAGTTGGTCGCCGACGCGCCGCACGGCCGCGTGGCGCATCCGGGGGAGGATTCCCGGTCCCACGGTGAACGGGGCTACGCCATCCGGCGAGCGCAGGAGGAAGCCGCCCCGGTCACGGTCCTTGGCGATGCCATAGACCGCACCGTCATAGGCAAACACCCGCAGGTAGAAGGGGGCTAGTGGGGTCCGGTTCGCCTGGAAACGGATCCCGTCGGCAGAGGTGGCCAGAAAGGTCTCCTGGAAGCTCTCCGTGCAACCATGGAAGTACATCCGGATCTCCCGCCGTTCCTCGTCCACCAGCACGTCCGGCGAGGCGACATGGCTGCGGCAGGCCGTCTGCTCCAACTGGAGGGTACCACCGGGCACGATCCGCCAGGGGCCGGACAATACATCGGCCACGGCCAACCGGATATGGGAGCCGCCATGGTGGGCGAAGTAGAGATAGTAGCGGGCCAGGCGGCCGGGTAGCCACTCGGGGGCGAGGATTAGCGAGGGACCGTTGATGTTGCTCCCGATTTCGGGCGACAGACCCGGATGGACGATGGGATTGCCCGGAAGACGCTCAGCCCTCATCGCTGGGGGCTTCCGCGGCTGGCTTGGCGGACTGCTCCGCGGCTGGCGGCGGCGGAGGTTCGGCCTTGCCCGGCAGCGTTAGCCAACCGATCTTCCAGAGGAAGACAATTAGTACGAAGACCGGGGCGACGAAGCGGATGAAGACGCCCCAGAGGGAGGCCAGGGTGAAGACATGGACCTCCGAGTTGTGGGACTCGTCGTCCTTCAGTCCGGCCAGTAGGCTCATGAGGTGGACGTCGGCGAAGTTGTGGGAACCATGCCGGATTTCGTCCACAGCCTTCTTGGTGCCCCAGATCCAGCCCACGAAGAGGGCGATGAACATGCCGCCGAGGGGCAGCATCCAGTTCGAGGCCAGGTTGTCGAGCAGGTCGAAGAAGGCACCGTTCACGGCGCAGAACGCGCCCACGATGGCGATCACGGTCCCGAAGACTACGGCGGCCTGACGCCGCGACCAGTTCAGCTCGTCCACGAAATAGGCCGTGACCACTTCGAGGAGGCTGATGCCGGAGGTCAGGGCCGCCACCAGGAGGAGCAGGAAGAAAACCGCTGCCCACATGGGCCCCCAGGTGATCTGCTGGAACACGGCGGGGAGCACCTTGAAGACGAGGCCCGGTCCCACGTCGGGGCGGTAGTTCATGGCGAAGACCGCCGGGAAGATGGCCAGTCCGGCCAGCAGGGCGACTAGCGTATCCAGGGCAACGATGGAGAGCGAGGAGACGAACAGGTTGGACTTGCGGTCCACGTAGCTGCCGTAGGTGATCATCGCCCCCATGCCCAGGCTGAGCGAGAAGAAGGCGTGTCCCAGGGCCTCCAGCACGGACTGGGCGGTCAGCTTGCTGAAGTCTGGGCTCAGGAAGAACTGGACCCCCTTGATCGCGCCGGGGAGCGTCAAGCCACGGACGATCAGGGCCACCAGCAGGAGGAAGAGCAGAGGCATCAGGACCTTGGAGGAACTCTCGATGCCCTTCTGGACGCCCATTGCCACGATGCCGACACACAGGGCCATGAAGAGCAGATGGAAGCCCACCGCGTAGGACGGGCTGGCGATGCTCTCCCCGAACCGCAGGCCGGAGATCGCGGTCTCGAGTTCGTGCGGATACACGGCCTTGCCCGCCTCGTCCTCCACCATGCCGCCGTAGAGCTGGACGGATTGCTCGGTCAACTGTTCCTTTGGCAGGGGGGTCAGGGCCTTGACGGCGGCTTCCCGGAAGAGCGGGTCCGACAGGGTCTGCCAGTCTGCGGGGATGGCATCGGCTCCCGCCTGCTGCTGGAGATAGTCCAGCGTGGCTTCCCGGGCCGCCGTGGCCAGCTCCAGTTCGGTCTCCTTGGCCGGGGCCTTGCGGTCGGCCAGTTCCTTGACCAGCGCGGGGGGCGGGACCTGGACCTTGGCCAGGATGATCTCGGCCAGCAGTGTCGGGGATTGGTCGCCGGGATCGGTGCTCAACCGTCCGGTTCCTTCTTCGACCATGTAGCCGATGGTCCACCCGGCCACCACGCTGTAGAAGGAGAGAATCACGAATCCGGCCAGCACGCCCATGGCCCCGACCACCACCCAGCCCAGGCGGAAGACCAGCAACCCCAGAGCCACAGCCAGGAGGCCGGTAGCCCAATGGCCGAAGCAGAAGAGGAAGAAGGCATTGAGCAGAATGGCCGCCCCGATCAGATGGGCCACGGTCGAGGAGCGGGGGCTCACCGCCTTGAAGGCACCGACCGGGTTGCGTTGGGTGTGCCGGCCCAGGGTGATCTCGCAGAGCATGACGGGCAGGCCGATGGCCACGATGCAGAGCAGATACACCAGCACGAAGGCACCGCCCCCGTTCTCGCCGGTGATATAGGGGAACTTCCAGATATTCCCCAGACCGATTGCCGAGCCCGCTGCCGCCAGGACAAAGCCCAGGCCGCTGCCCCAGTGTTCCCGGTTTTCCGCCATAATGCCTATAGCTCCATGGTAGGTCAGGATAGAGAGGTAGGCCAGAAGCGGCCCGGTCAGTTGGCAGAAGCTACCAACTATGGGCTAATTTCCCGTTTGCGGCGGGGATGTCAAACCTGGGGAGGCTTAGTCGCAGGATGCCCGGTGGTGGGGCGATCCATCCTGCCGTCGCATTTGACGCCGGGGGTTTCCACCGGTAGAATCATCCCGGCACCTCCGTCCCGCAATCATCGGATTCGGGTACAGGTTGGGCCGAACTGGAGGACGCGCTGCATGTTCAAAGAGGAACGAGGCGAGAATCTCTTCTGTTGGACCATGTTGGGGAATGTCGCCGAAGGGCGGCCCAACCTGGGGTCGACCACCGATGTCGCCGTCTACCGCCTGATGCAGTTCTCCTTGCGGGACGTGCTGATCCGGGATTTCGGGGTGGAGACTGCCGACCGCATGTTCTATGAAGCCGGATTGAGTGCCGGCCAGCATTTCTACCAGAACATGCTGACCCGCCGGGACTCGTTCGAGGAGTTCGTCTCCGACCTCCAGCGGGTGCTCAAGGACACGCGGGTGGGCATTCTCCGGGTGGAAGCCGCGGATCTCGAAGCGCTGGAATTCACGCTGACCGTGGCCGAGGACCTGGACTGCTCCGGGCTACCGGTCTGCGACGAGGAGATCTGTACCTACGACGAGGGGTTCATCGCCGGACTGCTGCTGGCCCACACCGGCAAGTCGTTCTCTGTGAAGGAAGTCGACTGCTGGTGTTCCGGAGACCGGGTCTGCCGGTTCGAGGCCAAGGCAATCGCCGGATAGGGCCCCCCATGCTGTCGGTCAGAGAAGAGGACATCGACCGGATCACCGAAGCGCTACACCACCTTCTGGCTGGTCGGCTGCCGGATGCGGTCGTGCTGTCTCCCGACTACCCCGACAACGAGGTCAAACAGGCAATTGGCTACCTGAACAGATTCCTGGAGGAGTACCGGGGATTCGCCGAGGGGCTGGCGTACCTGTCCCGGGGCGAGTTGGGGTTCACGGCGGCAAGGGGCCGCTCCCATGCCCTGCAGTCCATCAAGAACCTCCAGGCCAACCTCCGTCACCTCACGTGGAAGACCCAGCGCATCGCCGCCGGCGACCTGACCCAGCGGGTGGATTTCATGGGGGACTTCTCCACGGCTTTCAACCAGATGACCCGCCAGCTCCAAGAGTCCTTTGCCCGGATCGAAGAGCAAAACGCCGCCCTCTCGGTAGCCAACGAGGAGATCCGTGCCGAGAAGGAGAAGGCGGACGCTCTTCTGTTGAACGTGCTTCCGGCAGCCGTGGCGCAGGATTTGAAGGAAACGGGCCAGACGACGCCCGAGCTGTTCGAGGATGTGACCGTCTGCTTTTCCGACATGGTTGGGTTCACCAAGCTCTGCTCCGGACTTTCCCCCCAGCGCCTGATCGACGAACTGAACGAGATATTCACCGCCTTCGATGGGATCATCGGCGATCATGGCTGCGAGCGGATCAAGACGATCGGCGACGCCTATCTGGCCGTGTGCGGCATGCCCGAAGCCAACCCCGCCCATGCCGAACGGATGGTCCGGGCGGCGGTCGCGATGGTGCGTTACCTGGAGGAACGGAACCGGCGGTCGGAACTCCATTGGGAGATGCGCACGGGCGTCCACACGGGACCCGTGATCGGCGGCGTGGTGGGGGTGCGGAAGTACATCTACGATGTCTTCGGCGACACCATCAACACGGCCAGCCGCATGGAGAGCCATGCCCCGCCTATGCGGGTCAACCTGTCCGAGGCGACCTACCTGCGCGTGCGGGACGCTTTCGCGTGGGAGGAGCGGTCGCAGGTCGAGGTCAAGGGCAAGGGCCAGATGCGCATGTATCTGGTGGTCTAGGATCCTCCCCGTGGCGGCGCAATCCGGTCGGTGCCGGTTGCAGGGATGGGGTGGACCGCTACGGTAGGGCAGGTTGTTCCCACAATACCCTACCTAGGAGACCCCTTCCCATGCAATACCGACCCCTTGGCGCTTCCGGCATCCAGGCATCTGTTGTTGGCCTTGGCACCTGGGCCATGGGTGGCTGGATGTGGGGCGGCAGCGACGATGCCGCCGCGATCCGGGCCATCCATGCCGCCCTCGACGCGGGCATGAACCTGCTCGACACGGCCCCCATCTACGGCTTCGGCCGATCCGAGGAGATCGTCGGCAAGGCGATTGCCGGCCGACGCGACCAGGTGGTGCTGGCCACCAAGTGCGGTCTCGTCTGGCAGGGCGACCAGGGCGACCATTTCTTCGACACCGACGACGACCACCCCCGCCAGGGCGGCGACCGCAGGATCTACCGCTTCCTCGGCCCCGAGTCGATCCGGCGCGAGGTGGAAGACAGCCTGCGGCGGCTCGGGACCGATGTGATCGATCTCTACCAGACCCATTGGCAGGAGACCACGACTGCCATCGAGGACACCATGGCCGCCTTGCTCGACCTGAAGGACCAGGGCAAGATCCGCGCCATCGGTGCCAGCAACGCGACCCCCGAACAACTCGGCAAGTACGCTGCCGCCGGGCAGATCGACAGCGATCAGGAGCTCTTCGGTATGCTCGACCGCGCCAAGGCGGCGGGCGATCTCGACTACTGCGCCGAGCACGGGGTGGCCTTCCTGGCCTACTCGCCGCTGGCCCAGGGGTTGCTCACCGGCAAGGTCGGGCCGGACCGGGTGTTCGAGGCGGGGGACCAGCGCAGCCGCAAGGCCCGGTTCAGTGTCGAGAACCGCCAGCGGGTGGCGGATCTGCTCGCCGCTTTCGAGCCGGTCCGGGCCAAGCACGGCGTGGATTTCGCCCAACTCACCATTGCTTGGACGGTGGCCCAGCGCGGGTGCAGCCATGCCTTGGTCGGAGCCCGCACGCCCGAGCAGGCCCTGGCGAATGCCCGGGGCGGCGAGGTGGTGCTCGATGCCGAGGATCTGGCCCTCCTCGATGCCGCTCTGGCCGCCCATGGTCCTGCCATCGTCTGACCGGAAACCTGGAGACTTCCCATGCACCGCATTCTTTCGCTCACGGTTGCCGAGTCCAAGCGCCTGATTGCCAAGGGCATCGTCCGCTGGGACGTGGTGCGCCGCGCTGTGGAGCACGGCATCGTTGCTGTCGGTTCCGGCACCACCAACGGCTACATCATCGAGGAACTCACCGGCGAGCCCTTCGACAAGAAGACGCTAGTGACGGGGCGGACCCTCCCCGCCAACTACGACGGTCCCAAGATCAGCTACAGCGGCCCCGATCTGGTGCTGCGCAAGGGGGAACGACTGGCCGTCTCGGCCCGCGACATCCTGGACGAGATGGGGCCCGGCGATGTGTTCATGAAGGGGGCCAATGCCCTGAACTACGAGCGGCGGCAGGCGGGGGTGCTGATCGGGCATCCCACCGGCGGCAATGTGGGGGCCGCCATCGGCACGTGCATCGGACGGCGGGTTCGCTTCGTTCACCCGGTCGGGCTGGAGAAGAGCGTGGGCATCGACCTTGACGAGGCGGCAGCCATGATCAACCGCGATGCGTCCGGCAAAGGCCCCACGCTCTGGGTGGTGCCGGGCGACATCTTCACCGAGATCGAGGCGCTTGATGTCCTCACCGGGGTGCGGGCGGTACATGTGGGCGCAGGCGGCATCGGCGGGGCCGAGGGGGCGGTCTGGCTGGCCCTGTTCGGCAACGAGGCGCAACTGACTGCCGCCGAGGAGCTGCTGGCCAGCATCCGCAACGAACCGCCGTTTGTCTGAAGAAATCCTGAACAAACCGTCCCTAGCTAGTTGACAGCCGGTCGGTTGCAGGTTACAGCAACAGTATGGAGTTGTGTGTTTCCCTGTGCCCGGGCTAGTTGCGGCTGGCCGTGCCACCGCGCCCAGAAGAGTCTGGCGCAGGGAGGACAGCTAGGGAGTTCGAGCCATGCGCGGACAGGCGAGAGGTCGGTTCACCTTGATCGAGTTGCTGGTCGTGATCGCGATCATCGCGATTCTGGCGTCCATGTTGTTGCCAGCCTTGGCCCAGGCCCGGGGCAAGGCGCGACAGATCTCCTGCAACTCCAACCTCAAGCAATTGGGGCTGGGGCTCTTCATGTACCAGCAGGACGGCAACGGCTACTACGTGCGCAAGTGCGAGAACCGCAACGCTAGCGACATGAGCCTCTACTGGTACGAGAAGACCGAGCCCTACTTCTCCGACACCAATCTCCTGAAGTGTCCGGACTACGAGTGGAAGGGAACCAAGTGCGGCTGTAGCACAAGCGAGGACCGCCCCAACCATCCCTCCTACGACATGCCCTGCTCCGGGGGCAGTTCGGCCACGTACTCGATGGGCTATGCCAACTCGACCACGTGCCGGGCGGATGCCGAAGTGGTGGTTCCCAGTTCCACGATCTATATCTCGGACATCTATTGCGCTGCCACCAACATGTCCGTCGGTACCACTAGTCCGTCCATTGAGTATCGGATGCTCTACTCGGATTCCACCTACAAATCCATGCGGCACAATGCCGGGTTCAATGCCCTCTGGGTGGATGGCCACACGGAGTGGAAGAACTATCCGCGCCAGGTCTACTGGACGGTTGCCAACGACTAGCCGTCTGCCGGTGGGCGGCGGCTCTGTTTGAGCTTGCGGCGCGCCTTGGCGGCCAGGGAGTCTCCGAGCGCAACCGGCGGGGGCTGTTCAGGTGGCGGCTCGGCCGGTCGGCCGGGGAAAGCCGTCGGTGACAACGCGGTCCCGCGGAGGATCATGCCGCGGGGCCGGTCGCTGGGATCGGCACGTCCCGTGTAGCGTGCCGAGTCCCCTGGCACCGCGTGGGGCGAGAGGCCATCGAGGCCGAGCTTCTTGGCCAGCCGCTTTCCCAGATTGCGGTCGAAGCTCTGGCGGCGTTCGGCCCGCCGGGCCACATCGGATACGGGGAGTTCCGCATCGGCTTCGCGTTCCGGGTATTCCGTCCGGATCTCGGGCGTGGGGCGGATGGGATGGAAGACCTGGGGTTCCCGATCCCATTCCAGCCGTCGGCGCAAGGCCTGCTCCAGGCGGTTGTCGGCACCGCTGTCAGCCAGGGCACCGAGATCCTCGTGTACCAGGCTCCGCTGGTCGCCGAGCAGTTC
>QKCY01000321.1 GCA_003245525.1 Victivallales bacterium
TGGACAAGGGCGACCACCATCTGGAATTCCGCTCCACCAACGGCGACCTCCACAACCACGCGGGGATCGATTGCTTCGTCTTCAGCCGCATCCCCTTCGTGCCCAGCGGCAAGGACCGGCCCAGTACCGCCGCACCCGCCCAACCGGACGACTGGTTCCCGGTGGCCTTCGACGACGATCCCCTGTCGCCGGACTCCGTGATCGACATGTCCCGGCTGGTGGAGGCCCCGGCTGGCCAGCACGGCTTCCTCCAAGCCGCCGGGGACCACCTGCGGTTCGCCGACAGCAAGGGTCCGGTGAAGCTTTGGGGCGTCAACGCCAACCTCGATTCCCGCGCCACCCCCGAGAAGATGGTCCAGCGGGCCCGCTGGCTGCGCAAGTACGGGGTGAACCAGGTCCGGCAGCACACTCTGATCGACGCCATGGGCCTGCTCCGGCCGGATGGCACGGTGGACCCGCAGCGGTTCGACCGGTACGACCGCTGGTTCGCGGCGCTCAAGGAGCAGGGCATCTATTCCATCTGGTCGGTGGTCTACCCCCACCACGGGGCGTTCCTGCGTCCCCAGGACGGGTTGCCCGGGGAGCGGTTCGCCGAGCTGGACCAGTCCGACAAGGAACGGGACGGCAGCAAAGGCCCCATTGTCAGCAACGACTACATCAACATGGACCGCGAGATCCAGGATGTGGTGCTGCGCTATTTCACCGTCCTGCTGAACCACCGGAACCCCTACACTGGACTGGCCTACAAGGACGATCCCGCCCTGGCCGTGGTGGAGTTCCAGAACGAGAGCAATCTCTTCTTCCACACCCTCAACGTGCTGCGCAACGAGTCGCCGAAGCATCCCTACTACAGCCAGTTGCTGCGCAAGGGATTCTTCGCCTTTGTCCAGCAGAAGTACGGCAGCCGCGAGGCCGTGGCCAAGGCCTGGGGCGGCAAATGGGACCGGGACGACAAGTGGGACCAGGGCGAATTGGGCATCATGGCCGCCTACCAGTGGGGCGTCGATGGGCCCGGCTACGAGTTCAAGGGCCAGGACCGGCGTTGCGGCGACTACATCGCCTATCTGGAGAGCGTCCAGCGCGCCTACTACGACCGCCGCGAGCGGGAACTGCGCGACCTTGGTTTCAAGGGAGTCACGGTCACCACGGCCTGGTTCGGGGTCGGCGGGAGCAACCTCGCCAACCTCTACTGCGATACCGCCGCAAGCATGATCGACCGCCACAACTACTGCGGCGGCGGCGATGGCGGCCACCGCATCGTCGAGGGCAAGGTCAGCACCATGACCCATCTCGACCAGCCGGGACAAGGGTTATTCAGCATCGGCTTCAACCAAGTGGCCGGGAAGCCCTTCGGGGTGAGCGAGTGGGACATGACCCCGCCCGATCCCTACAAGGCGGAAGCCGCCCCGCTCCTGGCCTTCTACGGCATGGGCCTCCAGGGCTGGGATTCCTCCAGCCATTTTGCTTGTGGTGCAGCACGCATGGGCGCGGGTTGGCCCGACCTCAGCAAGTACGCCAGCCAGACGCCCCACTATCTGGGCCAGTTCCCGGCTCTCGCCCTGTCCGTCCTGCGCGGCGACCTCCAGGAGGGGCAGATTGTCGCCTCCCGGCTCGCCACCGAGAAGGAACGTCACGCTGGCCGCGATGTGCTCGGCGGCGCGGTAACGGCGGAGAACAAGGACTACAAGGAACTGGCCGCCAGTCTCGCCGCGCCGCCCGAAACCTTCGCCATCGGCCGGGTGGTGGTCGGTTTCGGCGATGCGCCCCAGGCGGCGGACCCCGCGTCCTTCTGGGACCGCAAGGGCAAGGTGCTGACGTCCACCACGGGCGAGCTGGTCTGGGACTACGGCCGCCGTCTGGTCCAAGTGCGGGCCCCCCGCACCCAGGCCGTGATCGGCTTCGCGGGGGGCGGCAGCGTGACGCTGCCCGATGTGAAGGCGACGGTGAAGACGCCCTTCGTCTCCCTGCTCTTCACCGCCCTCGACGACAGGCCCCTGCGGGAATCCGGCCACATCCTGATCACCGCCCTGGCGCGCGACAAGCAGACCGGGACGGTCTACAGCGCCGATTGGTCGAAACTGGAGACCATCGGGGGTCCCCCGCTGCTGCTGGAACCGGTCCAGGCCACGCTCCGTCTAGCCGGTGCCAAGCCCAGCCTCGTCCGCCCGTTGGACGGTTACGGCGTGCCCCGCGACGAGCCCATCGCGATTGCCGCCGATGGCAGCTTCGCCATCGACGGCACCCAGCGGGCCTTCTACTACGAAATCCGCCGCTGAGCGGATTCGCTAGGGCTCCTCAACGGCAGGCGATTCCTTCGGGTTGGGCCCGTACTGGTTCTCGCCCGCCTGGCTGTCTTGCGCCAGGAACACAATCAGGATGATGGTCCCCACCAGCGGGATGAAGCTGATGAGGAACCACCAGCCACTGCGCCCTGTGTCATGCAGCCGCCGTATGGCGACTGCAATGCTGGGAACGAGTACGGCCAGGCTGTAAAGACTGGAGATGGCGTTGAGCTTCAGAATGGACAGCACGAAACAGATGATGAAGCTCACCAGCACAAACATCCAGCACTCCTTGCGCCGTGCCCGCCCGGTGAACACCGCGTACTTCTTCAGCACTTCCAGATACCAGCTCATGGTTCGTCCCTTTCCGATTTCTCGTTGTGTCGACGTTCCTGCCGGTTCGGCCTCCGTTTGCGCGCCGTCTTTGGGCGGCCTGCGCAACAGGGGGATACTACAATACTACCTCAAGCCCCGGCGGCGTCAACTCTGCGGCCGAATGAATCAGACAGCAAGTCAATACTGACCAATAGGTTGCATATATGCCACAAAACCGGTTCCTGTCGCCCGGTCCGCAGCCGCTGCAACTGGCGAACCCGGGCCAGATTTGCGGCTGGGCAATCCGGCGGGATATTGGCGGGCGTTCCATCTCAACCCAGGAGACTCTGCACCATGGAAAACTGCGGACAAACCGAGAACATCGTGCTGTGGCCCGAAGGCGTTCCCGGCCGGATCGACGACGGCAGCCAGGAGACCATCACCAAGGATGGCGGGATCATGCGCGTGGCGAAGATCCACGATCCCGAGCTCTACGCCTATCCCGCGACCGCGAACAACACCGGCGCGGCCGTCGTGATCTGCCCCGGCGGCGGCTACAGCATCGTCGCCATCGAGCACGAGGGTTTCGACGTGGCCAAGTGGTTCAACTCCATCGGGGTCAGCGCCTTCGTCCTCAAGTACCGGCTCTCGCCCTACCGCCATCCCATCCCCTTGCTGGATGCCCAGCAGGCCATGCGCATCGTGCGCAGCCGGGCCGCCGAGTGGGGTATCGATCCCAACCGGATCGGGGTGATGGGCTTCTCCGCGGGCGGCCACCTGGCCAGCACCGTACTCACCCACGGCGACCGTCCGGTCTGCACCAAGAACGCCCTCGGCGAGGTCTCTTGCCGCGCGGACTTCGCGATCCTCTCCTACCCGGTGGTCTCTCTGGTGAACGACACCACCGCCCACAAGGGCTCCGCCCGCAACCTGCTCGGCGACAGCCCCAGCCATGACCTGCTGGTGGAGCTCTCCGCCGAGACCCAGGTCACCGCCCAGACCGCGCCCACCTTCTTCTTCCATGCCACCAACGATACCGGGGTCCCCTACGCCAACAGCACCGATCTCGCCGCCGCCCTGACCAAGGTCGGCGTGCCGACCGAAGTCTTCCTCATGGCCGAAGGCGGCCACGGTTTCGGCATGCGCCGCCTGGACTGGACCCAACCCCTGGCCGACTGGCTAGAGAAGCAAGGCTTCCTCGGATAGGCAGTTTCCGGTCGTAAGCCGTAGCGCAGGAGTCCCCGCTGCTGCCAGATAGGGGTAGTGG
>QKCY01000440.1 GCA_003245525.1 Victivallales bacterium
CTGCGGCTGGATGTCTCCGGCCTCAGGCAACTCGTTCACCGCTTCGAGGATGGCCGCGTTGCGGTGCCGGACCAAGGCACGCAGCCCAACGAACACGCACAGGCCGAACAGGAGGAGCACGATGAGCCCAATCCCGGAGACAATCCACTTCCATCGGTGGGGCGAGGGAGGCAAGGGCGGCGGACCGGCGCTTGGCTCGGGACTCCCCTCCCCATCGACGACAATGGCTTCCGGGAGGTCGTCGAGCGGATCGCTGGCGTGGTCCGGCGACGCCTTCTTCTCCCAGGGCGTTGGGTCGCACACCTTCTCCAGATGGGCGAGTTCCGCGTCCAGTTGCTCGCTGCCAGGCACCACCACCGGCGTGGAGGCGGAGGACAGTCTGTCCTTGAGATGGGGGGGAACCACCACCTTGGGCAGACTCCCGGGTGGGGTCAGTCGCGGCCCTGGCGGAGGCTGGTCGGGGACCGGTGGGCGCGTCTCCGCTTTGCGGGGCAAGGGACGCAGTTGGGCCATCGGCAGACCGTCTTCGGGAGGAGCTGGCCCGTCCTGGCGGGGGAGGGCGGCGGGTTGTTCCGCGCGGCGCGGGGCAGGGGGGCGCAGGCGTACCAGCGGAGTGGGGACGATCCCCCCTTCGCTTCCCGGCGAGGGGATATCGAACTGATGGGCGCAGGAGGGGCACGTCACCCGCTCCCCCGACATCTCGGTCGTGGCCTCCAGTTTCTGCCCGCATTGGGGACACCCGAACTTGAAGGTCAATGCCGTGCCCCCCCTGTCGGGAAACGACGCTCCCCGCCTTCCTGGCTGACCGTGCCCAGCCACACGCGGCTGTCGCCCGTCCCCGCATCCGGGATCAGGCGCTCGTTCGCCTTCCCGATCCGGTCGGGACACCACAAGCCCACCAACAGCCGGACCGGGGCGCTCGCCTCGGGCAAGGCCAGAACATGCTCGCTGGTCCAGGCTTGCCCCTGGCGCAAGGGAGCAAGGTCGGTTCCTTCCGCCACTCCCGTCGCCAGCACCAGTTTCCCGTTCTGTTCCAGATGCAGGAACGGGGTTGCGTCGGCGGGCAATGCTCCGTGCGGTTGCCAGGCCAACTCCACGTGCAGTTCGGAGCCTTCGATCCGGCTGCTAACAAGGGACACGCCATAGTCGCCCACCACGCTCATGGTTCCCACCCGATAGCGGCGCGAACCGTCGTTCCCCGCCACCGGCAGGGCCACCAGCGGCGTCCCCAACCGATCGCCCACCGAAACCAACACCTCGTAGGTGCCACCCCTCATCTGGAAGGGCAGCGCCTGCACTAGCTTGCTGGCCTGGCCGGGAGCCGCACCCCGCGCCTGCACCGGCAGGTCGCGCAAATCCAACTCCTCGTCCACGAACACCCCCACGATGCCGCCCTTGGCGTCCTTGAGAGTGATGGCGGGAAAGAGCGACCGATAGGGCGGGGCCACCCCGGCGTTCCGCCAGTCCCATTCCACGCGGAACGCCCCGCCCAGGCTGACGTTCGGGGTCCACGCCACCTCGTCCGGCACGAACCGGTAGCCGATCCGCAGGTTGATCTGCCGCACGAGATCGCGGTTTGCCGCCAGGAACTCGTGGGGCCACCAGTGGATCGAGGCGTAGCTCGCGTGGTAGTCCTCCACCGCCTGCAGGAAACCGGAACCGTCGCCCCAGCACTTCCGCGCCTGCGACGAACCATAGTGCTCGCATTCCAGCACGACGGGCTGGCGCGGCCAGAAGCTCTGGGCCATCAGCCCGTGGAAGTAGGCCGCGCCGCCGCCTTGGACCAGAATGCTGTCGTCGCGCAAGCCGAGTCCCTGCTCCACCAGCCATTTCGTCAGGTCGGCGTCCTCCCGCTCACTGTGGGGCACGAACACCTCCTTGCCTGTGGCAGGATCGAGCAGATGCAGGAACACGCCCGCCTCCGGGGACACGCCCGGGGCCACCGCCACCTCCAGATCGAGCTTCGCCGAATGGGGTTGCTGGACGGGATCATAGCGCAGCCCCGCGAACCGCAAGGCCACATCCACCCCGGCCGGCAACGCCTCGGGCCACGCCCGGTCCAGTGCCTCGACGGTGGGCGTGCCATCCTCGCCGACGGTCAGCCGGGCAATCTGCGTGGTGTTCTCCCCGTCGTCCACCAAGGGCCGGCGTCGGCTCTTCGGTCCGGCAAAGCCCCGCTCCCATACCCCGGCCCGGAGCAGAAACTCCCGGCCCCGCCAGTCCGGCGGCAGCACGAGATCGAAGGACACCCGTTGCCCCCCAGGCACCAGCAGGGGGCTCGTCCCCGGTCGGGAGACGAAATCGTCGATGGCCAGGAGCGGTGTCTGCTTGAAGTACTTCCGCCAGAGCTCCACGTGCCGCTTCACCGTGGCCACCGGGTACGCCTTGCGGGTACTCGACCAAGTGTGCCCCTCGCCCCAGACCCCGAAAGAACCCACGTCCACGAAGGCCACCGCCGGATTCCCGTCGTAGCGCCGGGCCAACGCCTGGATGAAGGTCTCCAGCTTGGCGAGGAACACCGGATCGTCGTAGTCCGGCTCCCAGAACGGCCCGTCCTCGACCATGCCCTGGCCCGGGCGGAACCGGTAGCCCTTGGCCCCGGCCAGGCGCACCCATTCCGGTGTGGCGTACTCCGTCCAGCTCTCTGAACAGGAAAGGCGCAGACCGGCGGGCAGCCCGGTCGCGGCATAGCGCTGCAACGGCGTGTCCAGTACACTCCAGCGCAACTCCCCTTCCGCCGGTTCGACCCAGGCCCAGGGAATCCGCAGATAGCTCGCGCCCAGCCCTGGCCAGTCCGCCAACGTGTCCGACGGTGCCAGCCGCGAGCCGTAGTTGGCCGGCACGTTGTCGTAGTAGTGCAGCACCCAGCCCATGCCCGGATTGCGCAACTCGGACCCGTCGTCCGCCATCCGGCAACGTGCCAGCTCCGCAGCCTGGCCAACCGCGAGCAGTGCCAGGCAGAGAATGGAGAACGAAACCGAGCGACTCGACATGTGGCGACCTCCTACTGTGCCAGAGACACGATATTCCCTCCGGGACGTCCGGCAACCCGGCAACCCGCATTCCCGCCCGATCAGGCCCCATGCCTGCTCCGATTATACCCACCGTGACCGCCGGAACAACCCAGCCTGCCAGGGATCTCCCCGCAGATCGTCCCCCAACGCGATTTTTCTCGCCGGAATGAGTTGCGTCCAGGCAAAGGTTTCCTATAGTATGAACTCGTTCTTCGAACCTACGTGGTAGGGTACCGAAGCGGCCAAACGGGGCAGACTGTAAATCTGCTGTCTCTGACTTCAGTGGTTCGAATCCACTCCCTACCACCATCTCCGATCTTCCTCTCTCAGGCACGGTTACAGCGGAATACGCGAACCGTGCCTGATTGTTTTTCCCGGGATTTGCCGGCGCGCCGAACCGCCCCAAGGCACCCACGGGCCCTGGTCGTTGAAGTGGACCGCCTGCCGCGAACTATCGCGCCATGGTCCGGGGGGACCGACCCGCCCTGGCTCCTGCTCGCCAGAGGGCTCCATGCCACGGAAAAAGCACGGAATGCTTGCGTTTCGGGCGGAGCATGGGATTCTACCTATATCGAGACATTCCGCCACGGACCTGCCGGGAACACCACCGGCAGACGCTTGTCAGGTGCACCAACCCGACTGCACAGTAGGAGACTCCGGATGAAACAGAAGACAGCCGCTATGTTCAGAGCAGTTCTTGGCGCGGCGTTTTTGGCTGGCTGTGCCTGCATCGAGGCCGCCGGTCCCGCTCCCGCACCAAGACCTGTGGCCACCGGTAGTTACAGTACCATCGCCACGGCCAATGGGGTGACCACGGTCCAGACTCCCATGCCCACCGGC
>QKCY01000198.1 GCA_003245525.1 Victivallales bacterium
GCATAGAGCCGGGGCAGGTCCGCCGCGTCGCCCAGTTGCCGGGCGGAGACCCGCTCGCTGGTCCGCCAAAGCTCCGCCCAGTCGCGGCCCGCGGCGGGTTGCGTGCTGGCCTCGGGCTGGTTGTCGGCGGGCCGGTTCAGCACCTCGCCGGTGGCTGGGCTCGTGGCCGGGCTCTCGCCGAGCAGCCATTGGATGAAGTCGCCCGTCAGTTCCTGGGCGGGGAGGGCGGGGAAGAGGGGGGCGTCGAGGATGTCCGCGTCGCGATCCAGGCCTGAATCCGTCCAGGCCAGCCCCCGGCTGGTCAGCCAGTGCTGCACGGACTGGCCGAGCCAGCGGGTGGCCCTATCGCCCGTCCGGCCCCTGAACTCGTCTTTCATGTCGTAGACCCGGGGAACCAGGCGGTTCCCAGCCAGGGGCACGACGTCCAGGCAGGCGCCAGGAGGGAGATTCAGGACCCAGTCGTTGTCGGGCACGCCGGTGATGATATGGTCGCGGGACAGGGCCCAATGGGGGCCGATGGCGCTGTTCTCGATCCAGATGTTGGCGTTGGACGACCACAGGCGGGTCCCCACTCTGGCGTTCTGGATGAACACCGAGGGATGCTGGCAGGAGGCATGCTCGTGCCGCCGCTGGTCCACCACCAGATTCTGGAGTTCCAGGGTGGAAGTGATCAGGTCGCGGCCCGAGCCGAAGTGGTGGAACCCCGCCTCGGGCAGCGGGCAGACCGCAGCGGCCAAGCCGTTGACGGCAGGATCGCCCACCGGGGATTCGGGGCCCAGGGCCAGGCCGAACTCGGCATAGAGCTCGTAGAACTGCGGGTCGCCCACCGGTTGGTCGTAGTCCATCCCGCACTTCGCGAAGAGCGCCCGGAGAGCGCGTTCGGAGAACAGCCAGAAGCCCGAATCGATCAGGAACAGCCGGTTCTGGGCTCGCTCGTTGATCTCCTCGGGCGTGGGTTTCTGCAGGAAGAAGCGGAGGGCATGGGGCGGGCGGCGGTCGCAGAAAAACACGCCATGGCGCGAGGCGCGCTCGGGGGTTACCCAGAGGCCGAGGGCCACCACATCGCCGGTCGGCAGCTCGGGAATCTGCGTGCAGCGGAGCAGGGCATCGCCGCTGGCGACGCCGGCCACGAGGTCGTCGGGCGCCCGCTCGAAAACCCGCGCCGCGAACTCGGCATGGAGGTCGAGCAGCGACTGGTCCAGGGCCTGGCCGCGCGACCAGCGCCAGACGGGCATGGGCATCAGCACCTTGCCTGCCGCCGCATAGGCGGGCAGCCGACGACTAAGGCCGCCCGCATGGATCACCATCTGGCGGTCGCTCCGCAACCAGTCGGGGAAGGGCTGCCCGGCTCCGGTCTCGCGCCAAGCCGTCAGCAGCGCATGCACGGTGCCGCCGCCGGAACCGAGGCGCCGCCCGGCCGGGTCGCTGCATGCCACCCAGGCCGGAGCTTTCAGATGCTCGGTCTCGGCGATGTGGCGCGCCCCGTTCGGCGGCAGCGAGACGATGTTCCGGAGGCCCGCCATCTCACCCCCTCGGACCGTCCACGGCCAGATGCCTGCGCTCGTAGGCGATCACGTCCTCCAGGATGGTCGCGAGCGGACGCCGCGGGCGGTAGCCGATCAGCCGGGCCGCCTTCTGCAGGTCGGGGACCCGCCGCCGCATGTCGTCGAAGCCCTCGCCATAGGCTTGGTCGTAGGGGATCAGCACCACCTCGGAGGAGCTGCCGGCCTGGTCCCGGACCCGCTCGGCCAGTCCGCGGATGGTGACTTCCTCGTCGTTGCCGAGATTGACGATCTCGCCGCGCGCCTGGGGACAGCCCATGAGGTCGGCCAGGCCGCCCACGATGTCCCGCACATGCCCGAAGCAGCGGCTCTGCTCGCCGTCGCCGTAGACGGTGATCGTCTCGTTCTGGAGGGCCTGGCGCACGAAGGTGGGGACGACCATGCCGTACTGGCCGGTCTGGCGCGGGCCGACCGTGTTGAAGAGTCGGGCGATCACCACCGGCAGCCGCGATTCGTACCAGTAGGCCAGGGCCAGGAACTCGTCCAGCGCCTTGGCGCAGGCATAGCTCCAGCGGCGCTTGGTGGTGGCGCCCATGATCCGGTCGTCCTCCTCGGAGAAGGGGATCTTGCTGCCCTTGCCGTAGACTTCGGAGGTGGAGGTGATGAGCACCGGCCGCCGGTAGCGGGCGCAGGCCTTCAGGACCACTTCCGTGCCGCCGACGATGCTCTCGATGGTGCGCACGGGCTGGTCGATGATCAGCCGGACCCCCACGGCCGAGGCCAGGTGGAACACCACGTCGGTCCGTTTGACGCACTCGTTGACGATGGTGGGGTCGTTGACCGTGTCCACCACCAGTTCCAGGCGCTTGCCGTCCTCGATCTCCTCCAGATTCTCGTAGCGGCCGGTGGAAAGGTCGTCCAGGACGAGCACATCGTCGCCCCGGTTCAGGAGCTCGCGCGCGAGCCAGGAACCCACAAAGCCCGCGCCGCCAGTGATCAAGGCTCTCATCGAGGCCACTCCTCGGTTGTTGGCGACCAGCGGGGCCGGTCGTCGGGATGGATCAAACGCCGTGGTACTGCCGGTACCATTCGACGAAGGCCGGAATGCCAACCGAGATCGGGGTGGCGGGCGCGAAGCCGAGTTTCGCCTGGGCCTTCGCCACGTCGGCATAGGTGGCCGGCACGTCGCCGTCCTGCATGGGCAGCAATTCCATCTTCGGCTCCACGCCCAGAGTGCGGGCGAGCAGTCGGATCATGTCCATCAGGTTCTCCGACCGGTGGTTGCCGAGGTTGAAGACCTCGTAGGGGTCCAGGCCGGGCGCGAACATGGCGCCGTAGAGGCCCTGGACAATGTCGTCCACGTAGGTGAAGTCCCGCTGCATGTTGCCATGGTTGAAGACCTTGATGGCGCGACCGGCCAGCATGGACTCGGTGAAGAGCCACATGGCCATGTCGGGGCGGCCCCAGGGGCCGTAGACCGTGAAGAAGCGCAGCCCCACCGTCTGCAGGCCGAAGAGATGGCTGTAGGAGTGGGCCATCAGCTCGTTGGCCTTCTTGGTGGCGGCATAGAGGCTGATGGGGGTGTCCACCCGGTCGGCCTCGCTGAAGGGCAGCTTGGTGTTGCCGCCGTAGACGCTGGAACTGGAGGCGTAGACCAGGCGGGGCTGGGGGTTGCCGTGGCGGCAGGCTTCGAGGATGTTCAGGAAGCCTTCGAGGTTGGACTTCTGGTAGACGTGCGGATTGGTGAGCGAGTAGCGCACCCCGGCCTGGGCCGCGAGGTTGCAGACCACGTCCGGCTGCCAGTCGCGGACCAGCGCCAGGAGCTTGTCGCCCTCGGTCAGGTCCATGCGCTCCAGGCGGTAGTTGGGGCAGGCTTCGAGGAGCCGGTGGCGGTCCTGCTTCAACTTCACCGAGTAGTAGTCGTTGAAGTTGTCGATGCCCACCACCTCGTGGCCCTCCGCCAGCAGGCGGCGGGCGAGGTGGAAGCCGATGAACCCGGCGGTGCCGGTGACAATGATCTTCATCCGCAGCGGTCTCCCGATGGCCGGCCCGGCCGCGTTGCCGGAGCCAACCGGTTGTCTAGAGCGAGGCCCAGTAGGCGGCCAGATCGCGATCGAACACCTTCACGAAGTACTTCTTGCGCAGTTCGTTGACGAAGGCCCGATAGCGCGTTCTTTCCTCGGCCTGGGACAGAATGTCCTGGATCTTCTCCTGCATGTCGGCGTCAAGCTGGGGCATCGCGCCGCCCCGCCGCTCGGCGAGCCGGAAGACGTAGACATCGCTCCCCATCTTGAAGGGCTCCTTGCGGACCGTGCCGGGCACCAGTTCGGCCAGGACGGTCTGGAGCTTGTCGCCGTACTTGGTGGTCTCCTGCCAGCCGCGGTCCCCGCCCTGGTCGGCGTAGGGCCCCTCGGAGTAGGTGCGGGCGACTTCGGCGAAGGGTTTCCCCGCCGCCAGCTCGGCATAGACCTTGGCCACCGTCTCGTCCTGCTTGCCCGCGTACTTGCCGTCGGCCTTGATGACGATGGTCTCCAAGCGGACTTCCGCCGGTTTGGCAAAGTCGGCCCGGTGCTCCGCGAAATAGGCGTTCACCTGGGCCGGGCCGATGTCGATGTTGCGCTGCGCCTTCTCGCGCACCAGCAGTTCGATGGCCAGGGCCCGGGTGAGTTTCTCCTCGAACTCCTTCACGGTCATGTTGCGCTCTTCGAGCATGGTCTCGAACTTGGCGCGGTCGCCGTCCGCCTGGCTCTTGACGAAATGGTCGAGGCGCTGCTGCACCAGGGTGCCGGGGACCTCGACTCCGAGGCCCTTGAACTCGGCGTAGATGAGCTCCTGCTCGATCAGCCGCGCCGCCGTCTGGTTGCGCAGGGCGGCCAACGCGGTCTCCAGCTCCTGGCCGGAGAGTTGTTGCCGGAGGTACTGGTCCTGGCGCTGGCTCTCCTCGTAGACCTCGTAGGCCGTGATCACCTCGTCCTGCACCCGGGCCACGACACTGTCGGTGAACTGCGCTCTGGCCGGAGCGACGCCCAAGACGGCAAGCAAGCCGACGACGAGGATGGATTTGCTCATCGGGGATCTCCTTCGTTCGGGAATTGGAGTGTGCGTGCAGAGGCTGCAAACATAGCACGAGCGGCGGGCAAATGCGATGCAAGTGCCCACTGGGGAGAACCGGCCCGGCGAAGGTAAGGAATGGAAGGAGGGCAGGCGTGAAGTGGCGACCCCACGGGGATTCGAACCCCGGTTGCCGGGATGAAAACCCGGTGTCCTAGGCCTCTAGACGATGGGGTCGCGGAGAGGGCCATTGGTGATGGCGAGCAATAATCTAGGTGATGTCCGCAGTTCTGCAAGTCGAAATCCAAGCGTTTCGCACGTATCGTATGGGGCATTCCGCGAAGTGGCGCGCGGAGCATTCCGGTTCCTCGTCGCGGAGACCATCATGGCCGAGCACCAAGTCAAAATCCATTGTCCGGGTTGCGGACAGAAGATGGACGTCAGCGATGTCCGTCCCTTCACCCGCATCGCGTGCCCGGCCTGTGGTGGCCAGGTGATCGTGCCGCTGGTGTTTGCCGGCATCACCCTGGAAGAGCCCTTGGCCGAACGGCCCCGGGTCACGGTCTACCGGGCGCTCGACCCGACGCTGGACCGGGAAGTGGCGGTGAAGGTGCTCGCGGCGGGCGACCACGGGGCGGAAGCGTTCCTGGCCGAGGCCCGTCGTGCGGCCGCCATCACCCACGCCAATGCGGTGCCCATCTACTCCTGTGGTGTGGAGCAGGAGCAGGCCTACGTGGTCATGCAGTTCCTGCCCGGCAGCGATCTGGCCCGCTGGATCGGCGATGCCGAGCCCGGCGGCAACCCCCGCTTCGCCCTCAAATGCGGCCTGGCGCTGACGCGTGCGCTGGCGGCGGCCCGCCGCCAGGACGTGGAGCACCGCCATGTGGTGCCGCGCAATGTGCTGCTCGATGTGGAGGGGAATATCAAGCTGGCCGACTTCGGCCTGGCGGCCAGCCTGGGCGAGGAGCCGATCTGGCAGCCCGAGGAACTGGTCTATGCGGCCCCGGAGGTCCTGGCCGGAGGCGAGACCGACTGGCGGGCCGACCTGTTCAGCGTGGGGGCCATCGTCTACCACCTGCTCACCGGCCGGCTGCCAGGCGTGGGCTCCTCGCCGGCGGAGTTCCGGCAGGCCCGGTTGGTCGGGCAACTGCCTCCCGAACCCTCCCGGCTGAAGGGCGGCTTGCCGCCGGGGCTTTCCGATCTGGTCATGTCCCTGCAGGCCTTCCGGCCCGAAGACCGTCCCAGCGGGTATGAGGAAGTGATGGGAGCGCTGCGCGCCTTCGAGCAGCGCGTGGCCCAGGATGCGGCCAACAAGACCCGCGCCGTGAAGCCGCATGGCAGCGACCGCGTCCCTTCGCTCAAGATCAAGCCCGTAGCCCTCCCCGGTCCGGGCTCTGCGGCTCCGGCTCCCCCGGCACCCCCTTCGAAGACGCCGGGGCAACGGCTGGTGGACCTGGCCTTGGTGCTGGCTACGGTCGTCCTGCTGTCGCTTCTGGCATTCTACGTCTGGAAACGGATCGGCAAGGCGCAACCGGAAGACGGGCCGGAACCGGCGACGCCGCCCGCCGCTGTCCCCGCTGCCGTTGCCGTTCCTCCCCCGGCTGAGCCGACCGTCGCCGCCGTGCCGGAACCTGCGCCCGCTCCGGTCGCCCCGGAGGTGCCGGTGATCCCGGTGGAGAACCGTCCCCGCCCGGCGGGCCTGGACTTTGCCGCGGCCGCACCCGCGCTCGATGCCTATCTGGCCTCCCTGCCAGCGCCCGCCCGGGCCATCGAGGCGGAGCGCCTCGCGCTGATCAGCGACATCCGCCCGCAGTTGGTGAAGGACATGGAGTACCTGGCCTACCAGGCCGGGGTCGAACTGGCCGATGGCCAGCGTCTGGTCGGTCCCTTGCCGCTGGTGAACGAGCGGCAGCTCGTGGTGCGGACGGCCGCCGGCTCGGTGTCGGTCAAATGGACCGACTTGCCCTTCGGCCAGTACGCCAAGTTCCTCGACTACTATCTGGACCAGCGGGTGCAACAGGCCGACCCGAATCTGCCGCCGGACCAGTTGGCCGCGCAATGGCGGAACATCGGGGCCATCAGCCTGCGCAACGCGGTGCTCTGCGAATGGTACGGGGAGCCAGCCAGCGGCCGCGAGGCCGCCCGGGTCTGCGCCGAGCACGCGAAGGAACTGCTGCCTCGTCTGCGCCGTCTGGCACCGGGTACCCTCGACCAGGACTGACCTAGGCCTGGGCGGGAGGGGCGCTGCGGAGCATGAAGTCCTCCGCCGTGAAGTCCGGGTGCCGGTAGCGGGTACGCCCCTTGGTGATCCAGCCCACCTCGATGGCTTCCACCGGACACCATTGCAGGCAGGCCATGCACTCCTGGCATTGCCCCCGCCAGGTCGGATGGCCCTCCTCCAGCCGCAGGTTCTGCACCGGACAGATCTGCTCGCAGACCCCGCAGGAGGTGCAATGATCGCTTACCCGGAAGGCATGGTCCGCATGGGGAATGCGCCTCTTTCCGACACAGCGGAATAGGGGGCTGATCACCCGCATGGGCAGGAAGGAATCCTCCAGCCGCCCGTAGTGGCGGGAGGTCACGGCGGCGGCGATGCGGGTGGCCTTGGCCCGTGCCGCCGCGAAGCAACGTTCCTGGGCGCGGGCGGAGGGAGCTCCGGACAAGGGGGTGTAGTTGCCGGGCATCCGCACCGACCAGCCTGCACTCAGGTCGATCCCCCGCTCGCGCAGGGTGGCCGCCGCCTCGCGGTGGGAGACCCCGGGGCTGCTGCCCATGGTGGCGACGGTATACACGTACGCCCCGTCCTTGATCGCCATGCGCCGGAGAAAGTCCAGCACATACAGCGGCAGCCCGAAGTAGTACACGGGGAAAGCCACCCCGACCGTGTCGGCACCGGCGGCTTCGTCGCCGGTCGCCTGGACCATGGGGACCAACGTGGTCCCGGCCAGCGCCTCCGCCACACACTCCGCAACCGCCCGGGTGTTGCCGGTCCCCGAGAACCAGAACATGACATTGACCATAACAGAAACTCCGGATAGCCCCACCCTCGTAGGATGCGAGCGCCGGAGCGGTGGTTCCCTGCCGCGACCTCGGGAACCGGAGATTCTACGGTGCCTCGTTCTCGCCGAACTGGGCCTGGAGGTTGGCCAGATCCTCCGGCGACAGGCCCGCCTGTTCCGCCACCTGGCCCAGGGCCTCGGGATTGGCGAGGAAGACGGCCAAGAGCTCCTGGAGCATCTCGGGCGTCAGGTACTCGTTGAGCATGCTCATTGCGGCCAGCGGATTGGTGCGGGCGGTCTCGGCGATGCGCGCCAGTTGCTCCGGCGGGACTTCGAGCTTGCCCAGCAGTTCGGTCAGGTGTTCCATCCCGGATTCCCTTGATGGCTGAGAGGATTGTCGGCGGTCCGTTGCAGAGGAAGGTACGGCCACCTGAGCGGAGCGCAAGCCGGTCCGCTCGGGCAACCACGCGGTTGTGCCCGGAAAAACAGTGGCAAAGCCCGAACAGCAGGCTATTATATGCGCCCGCGCCTTGCTGCGTGCGAGGCGGCTTTGTGGATACCCCGTGGTGTAATGGTAGCACAACTGGTTTTGGTCCAGTTAGTCTAGGTTCGAGTCCTGGCGGGGTAGCCAATCGGTCCCGGAGCGGAGAGTGGGGAAGCGGCGCCCCGGACGGTGGGCCTGCATTGACCGGATTGCCTTCCCGCCGTATCTTCCCGCACTGTCTGTCAACCATGCCGACTGTCCGCACGCTGGCGCGTTCCCGACGGATATCCCACCCCGAGGAATCTCCATGAAGCTCTCCGTCATCATCCCTGTCTACAACGAACGGGACACGGTCGCCCAGATGATCGAGCGGGTGCGGCGCTGCGGCGTGCCCGATATCGAGATGGTCGTGGTCAACGACTGCTCGTCGGACGGGACCAAGGAGATTCTGGACGCATTGCCCGCCTCTGCCGACCTGAAGATCCTGCATCACGAGGTGAACAAGGGCAAAGGCGCGGGCATCCGCACGGCCCAGGCGAACGTCACCGGCGACGCCGTGGTGATCCAGGACGCCGATCTGGAATACTCGCCCGAGGAATTCCCCGCCATGTTCCGGCTCATCGAGCAGGATAAGGCGGATGTGGTCTACGGCAGCCGCTACTCGGGCCGGGAGATCCTGGTGGACAGCTTCTGGCACTACTTCGGCAACAAGGTGCTCACCACCGCCTCGAACCTGTGCAGCAATCTCCATCTGAGCGACATGGAGACCTGCTACAAGATGATCCGCGGCGACATCTTCCGGGGCCTCTCCCTCGAATGCGCCCGCTTCGGCATCGAGCCCGAGGTGACCGCCAAGCTGGCCCGCATGGACGTCCGCATCTACGAAGTGCCCATCAGCTATCGCGCCCGCCGTTTCGACGAGGGCAAGAAGATCGGCTGGCGCGACGGCATCGCGGCCTTCTGGTACATCTTCAAGTACAACTTCCTCAAGTAGGGGAAGTTGGTGACTGGGGAGGCGAGCCCATGGCAACGAACCCCACGTTCCAGTCCCAGTTGCGCGCCCTGACGCGCGCGGCCAGTGATCTCTGCCAGCCGGACGGCGACGGTGCGGTCCGTTGCGTGGCCTGCGCGCACCGCTGTCGGCTGATGGAGGGTGCCCAGGGCATCTGCGGCATGCGGTTTGCCGAGAACGGAGCCCTGCGGGTGCCCTTTGGCTATGTCTCCAGCCTGGCCTGCGACCCCATCGAGAAGAAGCCGCTCTACCATTTCCTGCCCGGCAGCGAGGTGGTCAGCTTCGGCATGCTCGGCTGCAATCTCCGTTGCGGATTTTGCCAGAACTGGACCATCTCCCAGGCCGGGCGGGACGAGACGGCGGTGGCCTTCCCCCAGCGGATCGAGGCGGCGGAGATTGTCCGCCAGGCCCGGCGTCTGGCTGCCCCCGCCATCGCCAGCACCTACAACGAGCCTCTGATCTCCACGGAATGGTCGCTGGACATTTTTCGCCGGGCTCGGGCGGAAGGTATTCGCACCTGCTACGTCTCCAACGGGTTCGCCAGCCCCGAGGCGCTCGATCTGCTCGAGCCGTGGCTGGATGCCATCAACATCGACCTCAAGTGCTTCACCGATGTCGGCTACCGGAAGCTGGGCGGGCGCTTGCAGCCGGTGCTGGACACGATCCGGCGGCTGGTCGAGCGCGGGATCTGGGTGGAGGCGACCACCTTGGTGGTGCCCGGCTTCAACGATTCGCCGGAGGAACTGGCGGACTGCGCCGAGTTCCTCGCCTCGGTCAGTCCCGATCTGCCCTGGCACGTCTCGGCCTTCCATGCCGACTATCAGTGGCACGAGGGGCCCTCGCGGACACCGGTCGCCACCATCGAGCGCGCCGTGCAGGCCGGATATGGTGCCGGGCTGCGCTATGTCTATGCGGGCAATCTCGCGGGCGATGCCCACGGTAGCACCCGTTGCCCCGGTTGCGGGGCTGCCCTGGTCACCCGGCGCGGGTTCCAGGTCCGGGCGAACGAGGTGGTGAACGGCGGTTGCCCCCTCTGCGGAGTCGCCATCGCGGGGGTCTGGCAGTAGGGTACCGTCTTGGTTCCTGCCAGCCACGGAGACTTGCCATGCCCGCGAAGCGCCCCAACATCCTCTACATCATGACCGACGACCATGCCGCCCATGCCATGAGCTGCTACGGGAGCCGGATCAACCAGACCCCCAACCTCGACCGCATCGCCGAGGGCGGCGTCCGCTTCGCCAATTGCTTCTGTACGAACTCCATCTGCGAACCGAGTCGGGCCACCATCCTCACCGGTACCTACAACCATATCAACGGCGTCACCACCATCGGCGCCCACATCGACAACACCCAGGAGAACGTGGCCAAGATTCTCCAGCGGAATGGCTACCAGACGGCGCTCATCGGCAAGTGGCACCTCGGCCAGGGGCCGGCCCACTGGCCCACCGGTTTCGACCACTACAACATCCTCCAGGGCCAGGGCCCCTACTTCGATCCCGAAATGGTCCGCGACGGCGAGAAGGTGCAGTACCACGGCTACACCACCGACCTCATCACCGACCTCTCCCTGGAATGGCTGGAGAAGCGCGATCCCGAGCGGCCCTTCATGCTCATGTACCACCACAAGGCTCCCCATCGGCCCTGGGAGCCGGACGCGAAGCATGCCCATATGTACGACGGGATCGACCTGCCCGAGCCGGAGACCTTCAACGACGATTATGCCACCCGCGCCGAGGCCGCCCACGTCGCCACCATGACCGTCGAGCACCACCTCAGCGCGGTGGACGTGAAGGTTCTGCCGGTGGAGGGGGTCAAGCCCCAGGAAGGGCTGCCGGTTCCCGAGGACCTGGCGAGTTACTCTCTGACCACCAAGGACGGCGAGACGGTTACCTTCCAGAGCCGTGCGGAACTGAAGAGCTGGAAGTACCAACGCTACATCAAGGACTACCTCCGTTGCGTGGCCTCGGTGGACGACAACGTTGGGCGCGTGCTCGACTGGCTCGACGAGCAGGGCTTGGCCGACGATACCATCGTCGTCTACACCTCCGACCAGGGCTTCTTCCTCGGCGACCACGGCTGGTACGACAAGCGCTTCATGTACGAGGAGTCCCTGCGCATGCCCTTCGTCATGCGCTACCCGCGCGAGATCCCGGCGGGCACCGTCTCCAGCGACATGATGCTGAACGCGGACTTCGCCCCCACTTGGCTCGACTACGCCGGGATCGAGATCCCCGAGTACATGCAGGGCCGCTCCTTCCGCGCCAACCTGCGCGGCGAAACCCCGGCGGACTGGCGGCAGGGCATGTACTACCGCTACTGGATGCACCGCTCCCACCACAATGTCTACGCCCACTACGGCATCCGCACCCATCGCTACAAGCTCATCTACTACTACGCCGACGCCTGCAACCAGCCCAACACCATCGACGTCCCCGGCAAGCAGGAGTGGGAACTCTTCGACCTCGAAGCCGATCCCTGCGAGCTGAACAACGTCTACGCCGACCCCGCCTACGCCGACGTGGTCCGCGAGCTCAAAGACGAACTCCACCGCCTCCAGGCCGAAGTCCGCGACGAACCCTACGCGGAAGTGGACTGAGCTTCAGGGGCACGCGAAGGCGCGAAGGCGCGAAGGGGGGAGGACATAGGGAAATGAGAAGCCGAGCGACCATTGCCGGACTGGCTGTTCTGTTCTGCTGCCTGCCGTTGACCGCCTCGGCCAATGCGGTGATCCCCATCATGGTCGTCGCCGTTCTCGGGCATCTCATCTTCGGCAATGTGATTGTTGGATGCCTGGAGGGGTCGGCGCTGATTGCCCTCTTCCGGGTCAAGTGGTGGAAGGCGCTCCTCGTCATGCTGGTCGCCAACTACGTCTCGTCGTTTGGTGGCCTAGCCCTCCTCCCCTTGCTGGCACCCGGGCCGGATCTCTACACGCTTTGGCATTGCCTGTGGGTGACGGTTCCCCTGGCGTACTTGCTGACGCTGCTCCTGGAATGGCCGTTCATCGCGTTCTGCTTGAAGGGGAAGCCTCGTTGGTTGGCCAAGAGCATTCTGGCTTGCCTCGTGCTCCAGACCCTCAGCTACACGGCCCTGTACTGCTGGTACGCGAAGTGGAGCCTGTACTCTCTCTACACGGAAGCGGAGGTGGTGCCGCTCGGCGAAATTGCTTTGCCCAAGGGGTTGCGCCTCTACTTCATCGCCGCCGGAGATGGTGACGTCTACGCCCGCGACCTGGATGGCAACCGCGACACCTGGGTCGCCGACCTGGATTCGGTGAGCTCCTATGACTGCCTCGTTCTGAAGGCGCCCGAGAAGGGGGTTCGGAGATGGGAGCTGCTGGCATGGCACTCCTTGGAGGACGCCGACAGGTTCGGGGAATCCGTCATCGTCGCCGATGTTGCGGAAGATGTTCCGCGTCCCGTGGAGGGAGAGGACGACGAGGCCACTTTCTACAACGGTCTCGTGCCGCGCCTGGGGGAGGCCGAGCAGAGCGAGTGGAAGTTCCGTAGCGGATATGAGGCAGGCAACCGCTTGGAGGGACGCAGGGAGGGAACGCAAAGCGACTCCATCCAGCTCGTCTGCGACATGCCGCTCGCCTACTGGCCCATGAGCCGCGCGACGCATCTGCCGGGTGACTTGGTGGTGTTCCAGCTCGGCGACCGCCAGATCTGCGTACTGGACGTCAACCGACGCAAAGTTGCCCTTCTTGCCTATGGCCGCGGCCCGGTGGTCGTCGTGCCGAAGACCGACGACCAGACGCCGCCCCCCTAGCCCTCCTGGGAACGCCGCTCTCCGGAACGGCCTCTTATTGCCAACAGCCGGGCAAAAAGGGATATCCACATCGGGAACTACCATACGCAACAGGCAATGGTGAAAACATGAGCATCGCACTGGTGGTGGTCGATCTGCAGCGGGACTATTTCCCTGGCGGCAACATGGAGCTGGTCGGGGTGGAGAAGGCGGCTGAGAACGCGCGGCTGCTCCTGAGCGCGTTCCGGGACAAGGGCCTCACCGTGGTCCATGTCCAGCACCTCTCGGCCCGGCCCAATGCCACCTTCTTCCTGCCGGGCACCAAGGGGGCGGAGATTCACGAAATGGTGGCTCCGATCCCCGGCGAGAGCGTGGTGACGAAGAACTACCCCAACAGCTTCCGCGACACCAATCTGCTGGCCGTTCTGAAGGCCACCGGAACCGACTCGCTCGTGCTCTGTGGTGCCATGAGCCACATGTGCATCGATGCCACGACCCGCGCCGCTTTCGACCTCGGTTTCCGCTGCATCGTTGCCGAGGACGCCTGCGCCACCAGGGACTTGGTCTTCCAGGACAGAACGGTCAAGGCGGCCGATGTCCACGCCTCGTTCATGGCCGCGTTGTCCATGCCCTATGCGCAAGTCCTTACCGCCAAGGAAACAATGGCGCAAATCGTGTAGCGAGTGCCGTGCCCCTCCCCCCTTCGCGTCTTCGCGCCTTCGCGTGAGTCCTGCTTTCCCTACGCGAATAGCCGCCGCAAGTACTGGGCGTTGCGGGTGGTCGCCTCGTCGGCGGGAATGTCCGCCCGGTCCTGCTCGGCGATCACCCATTCCACGCAATTCCCGCCGCTTCTGATCCAGGTCGCCACGTCGGCCAGCGGCACCACGCCGTCCCCCAGGCAGACCGTGTCCACGCCGGGATCGAGACTGGCGAAGTCCTTGAAGTGGACGAGAGGCGTATCCGCCGCGACTCCCTTCAGGAATGCCATCACGTCCTGGCCCGCCTTGGCCACCCAACCCACGTCGGGGCAGAAGCCCAGTTCCGGGGCGCGCCGTTCCATGAGCAGATCCATGGCGCGCGGCGAGCCGGCGAATTCCCAGTTGTGGTTGTGATAGAGCAGGCGCACCCCCCGGTCCACCGCTTTCCGCGCACAACGGTTCAGCATTGCCAGGTCCGCCGCGAACTGGCTGTCGTTCTGGTAGCGCAAGCCGGAAAACATCACGTACTTCGCGCCGAGAGCCGTGACCGTGTCGAGCACGGCATCGAGCATCGTCCGCTCGCTGTCCGCCTGCGCTACGTCCTCCAGATTCCCGCCGATGTGGCTGGCCACCAAGCGCAGTCCATTCGCCGCCAGCAGGTCCCGCATCTGCTCGACCGGGGTCTGGCATAGCCGCCGGAAGCCGATCTCCAGCGCCTCGTATCCCGCCTGTGCCGCCACTTGGCACAAACGGTCCATGAACGCATTCTGTCCATCGCCCCACGTGATCGTCTGGCAACCGAT
>QKCY01000369.1 GCA_003245525.1 Victivallales bacterium
GCCAGTTCCTGGACCATCGCCGAGGTGCGGTCGCGGGAGCCGTCGTCCACGAACACCCATTGCCACCCGAGGTCGGGACGGGAACGGATCAGGTCCAGCAGCGGACCGAGCCGTCCCGCCTCGTTGTAGCATGGAATGACGACGCTGAGCATCCTATCGCCTCGTCTTTCCAGGAAACGAAGAACTGCCCCGAAGCCACGGAGCGCACAGAGGCGTCGCTGCCCGCAACCAGAGACGGGGCGCCGGGCTTCCGCAGGAATCGCCTGGGAACGCCGCTCTCCCGAGCGGCTTTTCCTTCCCTCGTCGCGACGGTCGAGCTGCGAAGACGCCGCCAGAAGCGGCGAAGGCGGCCGCTCTGGAGAGCGGCGTTCCCAGGTACCGGTGCCTCTCCAACACATGGGACAGACAGGAGATTCCGGAGAAGCGGCGGGCCTCCGCCGCGAGGTTTGTCGGATGGGGTGAGACCGATGGTCTCCGGGGAACCGTCCCGCCCCGCGCCCGGGGCCGGGCGCTTCTCCAGAGCGTGTGATGGACAAAGGGCCGATGGCGAAGCAGCAATCCCCCGCCGCCGAGAGGCTTCAGCGCCCGGAGTTTCCGGGCGCTGTGCGGCATTGGCCTTGTTCCTGTGGTTCCCACTTCGTGCTCTTCGTGCCTTCGTGGTGAATGACCGCCTAGCGGGCGTCCGCGAAGAAGGCGCGGTAAGCCTTGTACATCATGTAGGTGTCGAGCTTGCCCGCCACCTCCCACGGTGCGTGCATACTGAACAGGCCCACGCCGCAGTCCACCACATCCATCCCGTAACGGGCCAGGAACATGGCGATGGTGCCGCCGCCGCCCTGGTCCACCTTGCCCAGTTCACCCATCTGCCAGGCGACCCCGGCAGCATCAAAGACGCGCCGGATCTCGGCCATGAACTCGGCGGAGGCGTCGCTGGACCCGCTCTTGCCGCGCGCGCCGGTGTATTTCGCGATGACCACGCCCCGGTTCAGCTTCGCCGCGTTGTTGGGCGAACTCACGTCCGGGTAGTTGGGGTCGTGCAGCACGTTCACGTCGGCGGAGAGCATCCGGGAGCGCTCCAGACAGCGACGCAGGACCAGCTCCGGCTGGGCCGTGTCGGCCAACGCGAGCAGTTCGGCGACGCTGTTCTCGAAGAAGACCGAATCCATGCCAGTGGCCCCCACCGAGCCGATCTCCTCCTTGTCGCAGAGCAGGACGATGCCGGTGTAGTCCGGCACCTCATCCAGATCGAGCAGGCCGCGCAGCCCGGCGTAGGCGCAGATGCGGTCGTCGTGGCCGTAGCCGAGGATCATGGAGCGGTCCAGACCCAGCTCGCGGGCGGGGCCGGCGGGGACGATCTCCAGCTCGGCGCTGGCGAAATCCTCCTCGGTGATCCCGTAGCGGGCGTTGAGCAACGCGAGGATCTGGTACTTCACCTTCTCCTTCACGTCCTTGTCCGCATCGCTGGCCGGACGGCTGCCGAGCAGGACATTCAGCCCCTCGCCCGAGATGCCCTCGGACAGCTTCTTCTCGGCCTGGTCCTTGCCCAGATGGGGCAGGAGGTCGGTGATGACGAACACCGGGTCCGCCGGGTCCTCGCCGATGCTGACGGTGACCGTCTCGCCGCCGGGCTTCGCCACCACGCCGTGCAGGGCCAGGGGCAGGGCTACCCATTGGTACTTCTTGATCCCACCGTAGTAATGGGTGTCGAGCAGGGCGATCTCGCCATCTTCGTAGAGCGGGTTGGGCTTGGCATCCAGCCGGGGCGAGTCGGTGTGTCCGCCCACGATGTGCAGGCCGTCGGCCAGGGCATGCTTTCCGATCACCGCGAGGAACAGGGTCTTGCCCCGGCAGCTGCGGTAGACCTTGGTGCCGGGCTCCAGCGGCTTGCCCTCGGCCCGCAGGGCATCCAGATTCTGGAAGCCCTTGGCCTCGGCCTCGGCCACCGCCAGGTCGTGGGCTTCGCGCTCGGTCTTGGCCGCGCTGAGGAAGTCGATGTACTCCCGGCAGTAGGCTTCGAGCTTGCGCTCCTCGCCCTTTTTCAGGTTGGTATAGCCATTCTCGTCCCGGCGGAACAGCGTCTTGGCAGCTGGCGGGGCCGATTTCTTCTTGGCACTCATGGGAATCTCCTGGATGGGAAGGAAAGGTTGGGAACCACCTGTGAACCTAGTATATTCGCTAGTCCCCTGCAAGAAGCCACGGTTCCCCAAACGCATGAGTCATTCGTGAGCCAAACCGGTTTGTTCATCACCTTCGAAGGCCCCGAGGGCGCGGGTAAGTCCACCCAGATCTCGCTGCTGGCCGATGTCCTGCGCAGCCGGGGCCGCCACGTTCTGACCACTCGCGAGCCCGGCGGTACGCCTCTGGGCGAGGAACTGCGGCGGTTGGTGAAGCACTTCGACGGGCCCGACGGCGTCTCTCCCGAGGCGGAGCTCCTGATGTTCGGGGCCAGCCGCGCCCAGCTCATGCGCCGGGTGATCCTCCCCCATCTCGCCGAGGGCGGCGTGGTGCTTTGCGACCGTTTTGCCGACTCCACCACCGTCTATCAGGGCCTCGCCCGCGGTCTTGACGCCGCCTTCATCGAGCGCCTGCACGAGTTCACCCTGGGGCACCGCTGGCCCGATCTCACCATCCTGCTCGATGTCCCGGTGGAAGTCGGTTTCGCCCGGGCCCACGCCCGGTCGGCCGGCGGACCGACGGATCGGATCGAAGCCGAATCGCGGGCCTTCCACGAGGCCGTCCGCCAGGGCTTTCTGACCCTGGCCAAGCGCCATCCCGAGCGTTTCCGCGTGCTGTCCGGCGAAGCCGAACCCGCCGCCATCCATGCCCGGATTCTGGAGACCGTCGACCATGCCCTTGGCTGAGTTCCAGCAGCAATTCCCCGGCCTCTGCGACCGGCTCTGCCACACCAAGCTCAAGGGACGGATCGGGCAGGCGTACCTCTTCGAGGGCGACGATGTGGATCTCCTGGGCCACTTCGCCACCGCCTGGCTCCAGGTCTGCGCCTGCAAGCAGCCCACCGCCAGCGGCGACGCCTGCGGGGTCTGCAAGGACTGCCAGCAACTGGCCGAGGGCAACTACGCCGAGCGCGGCGATCTGGTCCCCGAATCCAAGTCCCGCCTCATTGTGGTGGACAAGATGCGCGAGTTCGAGCACCAGATCAGCCTCTCCGCCGGGGCCGACCGCCTGAAATTCGGCGTCGTCGCCGAGGCGGACTGCCTGAACGAGCAGGCCCAGAATGCCTTCCTCAAGACCCTGGAGGAGCCCCCCCCCCGGACTGTGCTCGTCCTCTATACCGCCCGGCCCCGCCGCCTGCTGCCTACCATCCGCTCCCGCTGCCAACTCGTCTCCCTGCGCACCAACCGCAACCGCTATCCCCTGGCCTTTGAGCACAACGTCTTCGCCATCGTCGCCCAGCTCCAGCCCGACAGCGGAGCCACGGCGGCTCTGCGCGCCGCCGCCCAGCTCAAGGCCGTCTACGCCGCCCTCCACGACGAGGCCGAAGCCCAGATCGAAGCCGAACGCGACGAGCAATGGGACACCATCGCCGAAGACGATCCCAAGCTCCGCAAGAAGCTCGAAGAGCAACGCAAGGCCCGGATTGAGGCCGAGTACCTCCGCCGCCGCAACGCCATCAACGACGCCCTCCAGACTTGGTTCCTCCAGCAGAGCCTCCGCGCGGCCGGCATCGCCGACGACGCCATCCCCCATCCCGAAATCCTCGCTGCCGTCCCCGAGGAACTCCGCGCCCCCCCGCCTACAACCCCGCCAACGCCGCCGTCGGCCACATCGCCGAGCTCGTCCGCTGCCTCGAAGCCAACGTCCCCGAGCCCATCGCCCTCGAAGCCTGCT
>QKCY01000164.1 GCA_003245525.1 Victivallales bacterium
TGCGCAACACCGGCAGCTTGGGAGGCGCGGGCGAGTTCGCGCCCGCCCCCGCAGGCGAGGAGATCCACTTCGGCACGGGCCACCGAGGGCTGGGCCTGGACACGCGCGCCGCCCGGCGCGGTGGCGGCGGCGACCGCGAGCTAGCCGGGGGAGCCGTGGTGTTCCCCGGCGACCGGATTCCGGCGATGGAGAGCCTGACCATCGGCGTCTGGTTCCGCCCCGAACCCGGCAATGCCCCCGCCCGCCTGCTCTATCTCTCCAACCGCCTGGACCTCTATCTCGGCAACACCACGGTGGGGTTCAACGTGCGCCATGGCAAGCCCCCCCGCGACCACCAGATGCGCACGCCCGGCGACCAGGCCCCGGTCGTGCTCGGAGTCTGGAACTACCTGGCCATCGTCCACGACGGGAAGCAGCACACCATCACCTGCTACCATGGCACCGACTCCGGCCCGTTGCGGGAAGTGACCGTGTGGCGCGACGTGCCCGATCCCGCCCCCGCCCAAGGCCCCCTAACCGTCGCCCACCTGGAGGGAATCCGCCCCTTCCGGGGACTCATCGACAGTGTCCGGCTCTACGATGCCGCCCTCTCGGCGGGCCTGCTCCAGGAGCAGTTTGCGGCCGACCAGAACCAACCCCGCGACCTCTTTGCCGCCCGCCAGGTCCATCCGGCCCCGTCCCCCCTGTTCCGCCAGGGCGACGTGCTGATCTCCAGCCGCTCCAAACACGCCAACTCGGTCGAGACGATCCAGGCGTTCCATGCCAACCGCCTGGTCTGGTCCTATGCCCACGAGAAAGCCTTCGTCGATGCCTGCCGCGCGGCGGGGATCGAGACCTTCCAGGGCACCATCAACTCGATTCCCGGCACCGTCAACACCACCGCCCAGGTCCTGGACTTCGACAACCAGCCAGTGATCGCCCCCTGGATGACCGCCTTCGACAAGAAGAATCCCTGGTACTGGGGCTGCCACAACCGTCCGGCCTTCCTCCAGACCTGTCTCGACCGGGCCCAGAAGGGGCTGGATGCCGGGATCGACCTGCTCCAGTTCGACGACTGGGCCCTTACCGTCGCCGCTGGCAGTTGGAGCGCCTCCTGCTTCTGCCCGGAGTGTACCGCCGGTTTCCGCGACTACCTCCGGGAGCGGCTCTCCCCTGAACGCCTCCAGGAACTCGGCATCCCGGACCTAGCCACCTTCGATTACCGCGAATACCTGCGCCAGCACGACCAGGTGGCCGACGCCGCCGACTACCGCCAACGCCGGAGAGCCCTCCCCCTCCAGGACGAGTTCGCCGACTTCCAGCGGGTCAGCTTGCGCGCGTTCTTCGTCCGGCTTCGCCAGCAGCTCGACGAACGCCGGGGCAGCCGCCTTCCCCTCTCCATCAACTCCTCCTTCTTCCATCCCTCGCAGAAGGCCAACTGCACGGCCGATCTGGTGGACTTCCTTCAGGGGGAGACCTGGCAAATGGGACTCAACGACCTGGCCATCGCCGCCCGCACCGCCGAGGCGCTGGGCAAATGGCAGCTCTTCGTGCCCAAGCCCCTCGACCTCCAAGTCGCCCGGCAGGCGGTAGCCGCCAGCTACGCCCTGGGCCAGCTCATGCTGGTCCCCTGGGACATGTACATGGGCAGCGACGCCACCGGTATCCGCCCCCGCTACTACGGCACGCCCGAGCAGTACGGCGACCTTTTCGGCTTTGCCCGGACCAACCGCACCCTCCTCGACGGGTTCGCCAACGCGCCGGTGGCGGCGATCATCGTCGATCTGGACCGCTACGACGACAATGCCCTGCGCCAGGCCTGCTCCCGCTTGTTCGCGGCCCAGATTCCTTTCACCTTCCTGCCGGTGGGGCACAGCTACTACGAACAGCCCCTCCGCCCGGAGGAACTCGCCCAGTTCCGCTATCTGGTCACCCTCGGCAGTCCCTTGGCCGAGAGCGACCAGGCCGCCCTGGAAACAGCCCAGGAGGAAGCGATGATCGTACCGGTCGCCGGAATGAAGACCGAGGATCTGGCCGAACTGGCCCCCATCCGGGTGTGGGGGCCGGACGGTATCGTCGCCCTGCCCCGCGTGACCGAGGACCGGCTGGTGATCCACGTGCTGGACCGCGTCGAGCGCCCCGAACCCCTGCCGCTCAGATGGGTTTCCCTGCTCGTGCAGGACAGCGCCCTGGGCAACCGCAGGCTGAAGGGGGTAACGTGGCACGCGCCGGGAGCCGCCGCCCAATCCCTCGACTGCGAACGGCTGGCCGACGGCACCCGGATTCTGATCCCCCAGCTCGCGGTCTGGGGCATCGCCGAGATCGAGTTCGAGTAGGGAGCTACGCGATCACCACATCGCCTTCGAACAGCGTGTCGGGCGGGAGCACCACCGCGCGCTTGATGGTCAGGCTGCGGCAACGGGCCAGGGACGGAATGCCCTGCGGAAAGGCCTGCTCCAGTTGGGGAACTGTCTTGTACAGCTTCGGATCGAGGGTCACGGTGGGCGGTTCGGTCCGCCCGCCGGTCAAGACCAGTTGGCGGCTGGCCGGATCGAGTTCGTAGGCATCCGACCGGATGACGAGCAGGTGATTCACCGTCTTCACCGGGGCGTAGCGGTCCCGCGGCACCACCAGGGCGGCCGCCCCCCGGAAGAGCTCCACGGCGGCTCCCATGGCCGTCTCCAACTGCACCACCACGCGACCGTCAATCTCCTTGCGGTTGCGGATCATGGGCAGGGGCAGGAAACCTTCGCCTGCCTCCGCCAGGGCCGCCTTGAGGGAACGCAGGTTCACCCACAGGTTGTTGGTGTTGAAGTAGGGATAAAGCCGGATGTCCTGGAAGGCGTCCATTTCCTGCTCGGGGCACTGGGCCACTTCCCGCAGGACTAGCTGGTCGTCGGCCCGGCGGACGGCCAGATGCCCGCCCTTGCGGTCCATTTCGGTGCGGGAACGCACTTCCATCAGGAAGGGCAGCGCCTCTCCCTTGGCCAGCATGTGGGCCGCGATGCGGGGGTCCAGCACTGCGCCGAGGTTGTCGGAATTGGAGACGAAAGCCACCTCGATCCCCTGGGCCAACAGCTTGTCGAGAATGCCGGTGAGCAGCATGGAGGGGTAGAGATCCCCGTGCCCGGGCGGGTTCCAGTTGGCCTCCTCGTCGGGCAACGCCAGCGGCTGCACGGTGTCGCCCACCACCTCGATCCGCGGGAACCGATTCTGCACGAAGGCCTGGACCAGACCCTTCTCGGCCAACTCGGGATAACGCTCGGCCAGCAGGGCCATGGTATCGTCATGGGTGCTGAAGCTATTCATCAGCACCAAGGGCAGTTCCGCCATCAGAGCCTGCTGGGCGATCACGTCGAGAAAGGTCACGCCCGGCTTCACTTCCAGCAGCGACTTCGCCCGGGTCAGCCCCATGCTTGTCCCGAGGCCCCCGTTCAGCTTCAGCATGGCGACCCGACCGGCCACGCTCGCGAAGTCGGCGTCCGGCAACTGGTCGTAGGCGACCAGATGGCTGGCGGTCGGCGGCAGGATGGCCGCCTCGGGAATCTCGCCCGTTTCCCCGGCCCGGTAGCGGTCGAAATAGTACGCGAACATGGCCTGCGCCACCGGATGGCAGGCGCCCTGGGCCATACGTTCGAGAAAAGCGTCGCGTTCGCACTGCGCCATGATTGCGGAAATCCTCTGTCGAAGGTGGCGGCCCGCCCCGGTTGCCCGCAGCCGATCCGAGGCGAAGAAGACGGAACAACCGATAAGGTATCGTCAAAAATGCCCTCCGTACGTTGTTTTGGCCCCCGGTTCCCGTATATTTTGCCCCATTGTGGCGTTGTTGTCTCGCGCGTGGCGGGGCAAGAACAAGCAACTGGCAAGCATGTCCAACCCTAACCCGCATGGAGCATGACAATGGCTGCAAAGATTGATGCCGAAAAGTGCACGGGATGCGAGAGCTGCGTCGGGACCTGCCCGGTCGAAGCGATCAGCATGGCCAATGGCAAGGCGAAGGTCGATGAGGACGAATGCATCGACTGCGGTGCCTGCGTCGACGAGTGCCCCGTCGAGGCCATCGAGCTCGACTAAGGACTCCCACGAGTCCTAGCGAAAAACGCGAGCAACGTCCCGGACAGCGGCCGTTGCCCGCGTTTTTCGTTCCGGACAGGACGGCCCCATGACACGCAGCAACCCCTTTGCCCTGCCGGGAGTTTGGCTCAAAGCCAACCTGCACACCCACACCACCGTGTCCGACGGCGACGCCTCGCCAGCGGTCCGCGTGCAGCAGTACCGCGACGCCGGCTACCAGGTGCTGGCCATCACCGACCACCATGAAGTGGTCCCCACGGGCGATCTGGCCCGGCCCGGCATGGTGTTGCTGCAATCGCTGGAAGCCCATCCGAGCTGTCCGAATGGCCCCCTGTACCACCTGGTCTGCCTGAATGTGCCGGTCGGATTCCACTGCGAGAACGAGGAGTCGGCCCAGAACTTGGTGGATCGGGTACGGGCGGCGGGCGGCGAGGTGATCCTCGCGCACCCCTATTGGTGTGGACGGACCATCGCGCAGATCCGCGCCCTCGACCCCCTGCTCGCGCTCGAGGTGTACAACTCCACCTGCCGGGGAATCGGCAAAGCCGACAGCACGGTGGTCTGGGACTACGTCCTTGCCACCGGCCTCATGCTACCGGCGGTGGGCGTGGACGATGTACACCGGAGCGACGATCTGTTCGGCAGTTGGACCATGATCCGGGCCCGCGAGGCCACGGCCGAAGCGGTCATGGAGGCGCTCCGTGCCGGGGCGTTCTACGCGAGTTGCGGCCCCGAGATTCTCGATTTCGGCTATGCCAACGGTGCCTACTTCCTGCGCTGCTCGCCCGTCGCGGAGATCTGTTTCGTTGGCCGGGGCGCCCAGGGGCGCAGTTTCCGCGGCTGCCATGGCGAACTGCTCCACGAGGCGCAGTGGTCCGCCAGCCCTACCCTCCCCTACCTTCGCGCCATGGTCACCGACAGCGCGGGACGCCGGGCGTGGACCCAGCCCCTGCCGCCAGTCCCGGGCGGCAAAACCCGGTAGGGTCGTTGCAGCCAGCGGCGGGCTCCGTATATTGTGTGGTCCATGAACTAGGGTGACGGATTCGGGACATGCCCCCATGCGAACCGCACGTACCGCTTTCTTCCTGATGTTGCTCCTCGCCCCCGGTCCAGTCCGTTGGGTACAGGCCGAGGCAGCGGAGGAGATGGTCGCTCGGTACCGCGAACTCCGGAAGGAGTTCTTCCTGGCCATCGCCCTGGAACCAAGCCACGAGCAACGGCCCCGGAAGGAGCACCGCAGCTTCCTGAGGAAAGCGAACGCTTTCGCCGAGGAAGCCGCCCCCGTCAGTCCCGCCTACGCCACGGCCGCGCACTTTTTGAAGGCACGCCTACTGCTCAAGCTTGGCCGGGACAAGGATAGCCGGGAGAGCTTCGATGCTTGCCTCGCGCGCCTGGCCGATTCCCGGAAGGCCGACGAAGCCCTGCCTCCCGGCACCCCCTCCGAGTGCGCCATCCGCATCTTCCGCGCCTTCTCCTTTCTCGGCGGCGGCAACGCCAAGGTCCTCGCGGAACTGGAAGCCATCCCCCGGGACATCGAGAAGCCCAAGTACCACGAGGTCGGCGAACCGCTCACCGAATGGGCCGAGACCCTCGAAAGCCGCCAGGAGGACGCCGATGCCCTCCGGGTCTATCTGCTCATCAGGCATTGGGAGCTCTGGCAGGAGGAAGCCCAGAACCCCGACCGGAAGATCCGCCTCATCCGGCTCCGCACGGGCGAGCAACCGACCGCCGCCCCCGCCGAAACCAAGCAACCCACCGAGGAGTAGCCATGAAATGGATGGGATGGGTCATCGCCCTTTTCTGCATCGTCGGCTTCGTGGCGGCGAAGCAGCACAACGTCAGGAAGTTCCAGGCGGCAGAGGCCGACAACCAAGCCGAGCTTGACGACCTGCGCCGACAGGCCGACTCCCAAGTCGTCACGGCCCAGGAAGGGCTTGACGAGCGCCTGGCCAACCTGGCCAAGATTCGGGAGACCACCGACCAACTCCAGACCCAGCGGGACGAACTCAAGACCCGCGAGGCCGATCTGGAGGGAACCATCGCCCGCCTGGTCGCGGACGCCGACCGGCTCCGCGGTACCGAGAACCAGACCGCCGACACCCGCAGCGAGAACCGCGAGGAGATCCAGGAGCTCCAGGAGCGGATCAACCAAGCCGACCGCAATGTGGCCCTCTGGAAGAAAATGATGGCCATGGTCAGCGAACCGGCGGGGGTCCAGTAACATGGCCAAGATCAAGATCAAGACCGCCAGCCATGCCAGTCCCCAGGGGACCTCGCCCACCGTCCACCATCCCATCCACCTCCAGCAGCCCGCCCGCATGGGCCCGTGAGCCGTGGTCTTCGCGATCTTCGGTTGGTTGCTGGCCCTGACGTTCATCGGGCTGGCAGTGGCCGACGCCCGCTTCACCCGCACTAGGCTCCAGGGGCTCGTCGACAGCTATCCCGACCGGGTCAAGGAGATCCAGCAGGACGTACAGACCCGCCTCGACGCCATCGGCGGCAAGAAGAAGACGGCCACCGAGGAGTACAATGAGAAGATCGACTTGCAGGGCAAGCTCGACTTCGACATCAAGACGCTCAAACTGGCCCTCGCGGAGCTGGAACCCCAGGCAAAAAACGCCGAACGGACCCACCGGAAGCTCGACGAGAGTGTCGCCGCCCTGAAAAGCGACACGTCGTTGACCAGCGAGAGCGTGGACGATCTCAAGGCCAAACTCGCTGGCCTGGAGAAGACCATCGCCGACTTGAGCGCCACCTACAAACGTCTGGAAGATGCCATGCGGGCCGAAGTGGCCGCCCGTATCGCACGGCCCGATCCCGGCTTCCTGAAGCAATGGTACAACTCCCATACCGACTCGGTCTTCGGCCCTGCCGCCGGGGTCTTCGCCGCCGAGAAGCTGTACGAGAAGAAGCGTTCGCAGGACGCTCTCCGGGTCTACGAGGATGTCCTGCGCCGCTATCCGGACAAAGCCAACCCCTATCTCGACCACTGCAAGACACGCATCGCGCAAATCGAGGCACACACCCCCTACAGGCCTGCCAGCATCGAGTTGGAGCGCTACTCGCCGTTGACCGGAACCCGTGCCGTGCCCGACCCCACCCACTAGCACTCCCCCCCCTTCCCTGCCCGGAGTAGTGCCCCATGTGCGGAATTTGCGGATATGCGGGATTCGTCCCCCATCTGCCAACCCAGGAAGAGTTGATCCAGGCCCGCGACGTGATGCGCCTGCGCGGACCGGATGCCGCCGGACTCTACACCGACGAGCACGTGGGGCTCGGGCACCGGCGCCTGAAGATCCTCGACCTCTCCGACGCCGCCAACCAGCCGCTCGCCAACGAGGACGGGCAGATCCAGGTGGTGTTCAACGGGGAGATCTACAACTTCCAGGAGCTGCGGGCGGAACTGGCCGACAAGGGGCATCAGTTCGTCACCCACACCGATACCGAGGTCCTGGTTCACGGCTACGAGACCTGGGGCGAGAAGCTGGTCGAGCGCCTGGACGGCATGTTCGCCTTCGCGCTGTGGGACAAGTCCCGCCAGACCCTCCTGCTGGCCCGCGACCGCTTCGGCAAGAAGCCGCTCTTTGTGGCCGAGCGGGCCGGGGTGCTGTGCTTCGGCTCGGACCTCCGCTGCTTCGCCCACTTCGGCTTCCCCACCGAGGTCGATCCGCTGGCCATCGACTGCTACCTCCACCATTTTTCCCCCACCCAGGAACACTCCATTCTCCGGGCCGTCGGCAAGCTCCATCCGGGCGAGTATCTGGTCTTCTCGCCGGCGGGGACCCGGCGGGAGCAGTATTGGCGGCCCGACTTCCAGCACCAGCTCGACCTGACGGAGGAGGAGTGGCTGGAACGGATCGACGCGGCTTTGGACCAGGCCGTGGCCAGGCGTCTGGTCAGCGACGTGCCGCTCGGCTTCTTCCTCAGTGGCGGTATCGACTCCAGCCTGGTGGTGGCCTACGCGGCCCGGCACGTGGCGAAGCCCCTGACCTTCTCCATCGGCTTCCACGAATCCGCCTTCTCGGAATTGAGCTACGCCCGGATGGTGGCTGAACGCTACGGCACCGACCACCACGAGATCATCCTGGAACCGGATGTGCTCGGGGTGCTCACCCTCCTCCTGTCCGAGTACGGCGAGCCCTTCGCCGATGCCTCCAGCCTGCCCACCTTCTTCGTCTCGAAGGCGGCCCGGCAGGAGGTGACGGTGGCCCTGACCGGCGACGGCGGCGACGAGCTCTTCGGTGGCTACCGCATCTACGGTGCCACCTACTGGGCGGACCGTCTCCGCGGAATCCTCCCCGCCTGGGCGCTCGCGGGTCTGCGCCAGTGCATTTCGCCCCTGGCCGGTTCCACCACCTTCCCCAGGCTGGCCAAGGCTCATACCGTCCTGGGCTATGCCCATCCCGACCTGCGCCAACGCCGGTTCAACACCATGGGCTTCAACGCCGACCAGAAGCAGCGGCTCTACACGCCCGAAATGAAGCACCTGCTCGGCGATCACTCCGCCTGCCATATCTACGACCGGTTCGAGGACGCGACCGCCGGGCTCTCCCTGCTGAACGAGGCCCTCTACCACAGCCTGGTGGGGCGGTTGCCGAACGACTATCTGATCAAGGTCGACGTCGCCTCCATGGCCAACTCGCTGGAACTGCGCAGCCCCTTCCTCGATCTGGGCCTCCAGAATCTGTCCCAGTCGATCCCCCCGCGCATGAAACTCCGGGGTGGCGACCGCAAGCACCTGCTCAAGAAACTGGCGGAACGCCACTTGCCGTGGGAGACGATCTACCGGCCGAAGCAGGGCTTCGAGCTGCCGGTCTCCACCTGGCTGCGGTCCGACTGGCGGCAACTGGTGCGGGATCTGTTGCTGGATGGACGCCTGCTCGGCACCGGTTGGTTCGCGACGGACTACGTGACCGAGATCATCGACCAGCACCAGTCCGGCAAGGCGGACCACACCTACCGCGTCTGGTCGCTGCTCTGCCTGGAGATCTGGTACCGGCTCTTCGTGGACCATTCGCTGCAACCGGGTGACAGCCTGCACGGCCGATGAAGCTCCTCTTCGTCTCCAATCTGTACCCGACCCAGCGGGAACCGAACCGGGGCCGCCCCAATGCCCGGCTCCTGCGCCGCTTCCTGCCGGAGCACGAGGTCCAGGTGCTGGTGGCCCGGCCCAAGTTCCTGCCGCCCTATGCGGATGGCGTCCATTCGCAAGCCGACCAACCACTAGCCGAGGATGCCCCCCTGGCACCCCGCACAGCCCACGTTCCGTACATCCCCAAAGTGGGTTCGGCGATGAACCACCTGCTCTTCGCGCACGGGATGCGGCGCGCCTTCGCTGCCGCCGTGGCCGCCAACCGGCCGGACGCGGTAATGGTGGCCTGGCTCTACCCGGACCTCTGCGGCGTGCTGCGTTTGGCCCGTTCGCACGGTCTGCCCGTGTTCGGCATCGCCCAGGGCTCGGACGCGCACCAGTACCTCGCCATGCCCTGGCGGCGACGGGTCATCCTGCACGGCTGCAACGAGGCGGCAGGCGTCATCACCCGCAGCCAGGACCTGGCCGACCGGCTGGCCCAGGCAGGGATTCCAGCAGCGAAGCTCCGCACGGTCTACAACGGAGTCGAAACCGAGGTGTTCCGCCCCGGCGACCGGCAGGCGGCCCGCCAGGCTCTCGGTCTGCCCGAATCGGGTTCCGTCGTGCTCTACGTGGGCAATCTGCTGCCCGTGAAGAATCCCGGTCTCCTCCTCGAAGCCTGCGCCCAACTCGGTCCGGACACCCATCTGGTCTACGTGGGGGAAGGCGAGTTGAGGAGCGAACTGAGTAGCCGTGCCCAGGCCCTTGGCTGCGCGGACCGCGTGCGGTTCGCCGGGCTTCTGCCACCGGCCCGGGTAGTGGCCCACATGCAGGCGGCCAACCTGCTCGTGGTGCCGAGCCGCAACGAAGGCATTCCGAACGTCATCCGCGAAGCCTTCGCCTGCGGGTTGCCCGTGGTCGCCACCCACGTGGGCGGCATCGGCGAAGTCATCACCGAGGACTGGCTGGGCGAACTGGTTCCCAGCGAGAATCCGCCGGCCATGGCCGCCGCCATCGCGGCCCGGCTGACTGGCCAGCCCGAAGCCGAACGTATCCGCCGCCATGCCGAAGGCTTCTCCTGGGAACGTACCGTGGCGGACTGCCTCGGCTTCATCCACGAGCGCCTGGCACCGGGGATTTGACGGGACGCTTGCCGGAGGTACGTTGCGCCAACCGGCGATTCCTTCGCAGGTTAGCCCGCCAGCCGAGGAGAACGTGCCATGCAGCGCTTCCGTTCCATGCCCCTGCTTGCCGCCCTGCTTGCCACCGTCTATGCCTTCGCCGACGATCCCGTCGTGGTAGGCAAGGAAGAGATCCTCTACCTCGACCAACTGGCGTTGCCCGCCCGGTGGGACCCCTCGGAAGCCACCGTCACGGCAGTCGAGGAGCGTACGCCCGGCGACCGTCCTGCCCTGTGCTTCCATATCCCGGTCGACCACCATGCGGGCGAGGCCAAGTACCCCATCGGCTGGCCGCGCATGTACGCCCAACTCCAGCGCCCGGCAGAAACCGATTGGGACGCCTGGGACCGGTTCGAGTTCGACATCCAGGCCACGGCCTCGGTGGACGCCCTGCCCAAGAGTCCCCTGAGTTTCCAGATTCTCTGCCCCGACCGTCACCAGAACAACATCACCAGTCTGGACCAACTCAAACTCGGCGAGTGGATCACGGTCTCCCTGCCCATCAGCGGCCTCAAGCACCTGGCGGAGCTGGCCCGCATTGGCTTCAACATCTCGGAATCGAGCTATGCGGACAGGACCGTGCTGGACTTCCGCATCGGCGGCTTCCGACTGATTCGCTCCGCCGAATGCGATCTGGCCGACCTAGCCATCAAGACCCCCGTCATCTACCGGGATGCCCAGGAACTGCGGGTCGAACTGGACGTGGTCGGCCCGCCGATCAACGTCAGCCGGGGGATTCCCTTCGAGATTCGCCAGGGCGAGACCGTGTTGCGCCGGGAGACCCTCCCCGCCCAGCGTGGTCGCCGCATCGTGGACATGGAGATTGGCGAACTCAAACTCGCTCCGGGCGACTATGAGCTGGTCGCCTTCTCCGCCGAACACACCCGGAAGGCAGCCTTCAAAGTGGTCCCCAGCCCCTGGGAGGGGAAACGATGAAGCACGCCGCCCTGCTCCTCCTGCTGGCTCTTGGCCTTCGGGCCGACATCGCCACCTACACGGTCACCCGCGCCGCCGCCGCGCCCAAGGTGGACGGAGTGCTCGACGATCCCTGCTGGCAACAGGCCTGCGTCGTGGATCGCTTCGTCCTCCTGGGCAAGGGCGAGCCCGCCCCCGACCAGCCCGCCACCCGTGCCCTCCTTACCTTCGACGACGATGCCCTCTACCTCGCCTTCGACTGCGCCGAACCCCTGGCCCAGCAGATCAGGGCCACCGCCACCGAAGCGGACGGCAAGACTTGGGTGGACGATGGGGTCGAGATCTTCCTCAACCCTTCCGGCGACCGCGAACGGTACGTGCAGTTGGCCATCAACACCCTCGGCGTCATCATGGACGGAGCCAAGGAAACGCCGGACGCCCCGCTGGACCTCTCCTGGAACTCCGGCGCAACCGCGGTCGCGAAGGTGGGGCCGGCGAGCTGGCAACTGGAGGTCCGCGTGCCCTTTGCCTCCTTGCCGTTGGACGGTCCGAACCGGGATTGGACCTTCCATCTCGCCCGCAACCGCCGGGTGGCCAGCCAGCACCTCACCTCGCTGCGCAGCGTGGTGAGCGGGTTCCACGACGTCGCCAAGTTCGACGTGCTGCGCGGGATCCAGCCAGTGGGCTATGACGTCAGCGTGCGCATCACCGAACTGGGCCAGTTCCTGCGAGGAACAAACCAGGCCGGCGCCCGACTTCGCAACTGGGGAACGACTCCCCATCGCGTGGTGCTCCGCTACGGCATCACGGGCCGCGAACGCCAGGAGGAGATCCCCCTGGCGGCAGGCGAAGCCAAGGCTTGGGGAGGCGCGTGGCCCCTGCGGGAGGAGGACGCGGGCAGGGATTTCACCTTCGCGGTGACGGTGGACGGGCGGGAAGTGACCCGTCGCCAGCGCACGGTGAGTACGGTACCTCCCGTCTTCACCGCCCTCTCCCAGGCAGCGTTCTACCTCTACCAGCATGAACCGCTCCGTCTGGAACTGCCGCTCCATCTGGCCGGTGGTGCCCTGCGGCAAGGCACCCTGCACTGGGAGGCGGCCAATGCCCAAGGCGAAACCGCCGGCAGCGGCCAGACTCTGGTACGTGGCGAGCCCGTCGTGGTCCGGCTGTACTGGAACCGCTGGGTGCCGGGGCGCTACACCTTCCGTTGCCAGTTGCTTCTCCCGCAGGAGGAGCCCATCACCTTCTCGACCGATCTGCGTCTGGTCCGCAACCCGTGGGGAGAGTAAGGATGAAACACCCGATCTGGATCAGTCTCGTCCTGCTGGCCGGAGCCAGCCATGCCGCCCCCCTGTGCCTGGATTTCGGCACCGAGAAGTCGCCGGTCCGCGAGGGTTTCGTGGCCGCCTCCCCCACCGTCGTCTGGCCCGAAGGCCTCAAGCTCGATGCCAGAGCCAACTCCATCCAGCGGGAGTGGACCTACAGCGAAGGTAGCGGACGCAACAACCCGCCAGCCAGCTACAGCAACGAACTGAGCTGCGACCACGTGGAGTCGGGGGAACCCGCCACCCTCGCCTGCCAGGTTCCCGATGGTCCCTATCGGGTTTGGCTGCTCTGCGGGGCCGCCGGAGGAAGCGCGGCCCAGGTCTGGGACATTGCCGTAAGTTGCGGCGACGAAACGGCGACAGCCACCTTTGCCGGAGGTTACGAAATCCGCAGACTCGTCCTGCGAGGAACCGCAACGAATGGCCGGCTTGAACTGGCCTTTGCCACCCGCAGCCGGTGGCTGGTCAACGCTCTGGTACTGGTCCCGGAAGCGGAATGGGAGAGGACCCAAGCCGAACTCCTCGCACCCTTGGAGCAGGAGACCTTCGTGCTGCCGCCCGACGTGCTGAAGGACTGGAAGGAGATCCCCCATCCGCCCGTCGGCGAGGAACCCGCCTGGACGGAAGCCGAGCAGGCGCAGGGCCTCGTCATCCACCGTCGCCCCTACCTGGACGTGATCTGGCCCAACACCTGGCCCCGCCGCCAGGACATCGGCCAGCCCGTCCGGGCCTTTGCGTCCCGCGACGAGTACGAACCCATGACCTTCACCCTCTTCCCCCTGCGCGATTTCGCCGCCGTGGACGTGCGTCTTGCTCCCTTCGTCTCCGCGACGGGCCAGTCGTTGCCCATGGAGGACCTGGACCTGCGCTACGTGCGCTACCTCAATGTCCGTCCCAACTACCAGACCTACAACCGCTACTACCGTGCTCCCGACGTCCTCATGCCTTGGAGCCCCCAACCCCTGACCAAGGGCGAAAACCTGCGGCTGTGGCTCACCGTCCATGTCGGCGTTGCCGCCAAGGACGATGTCTACCGGAGCACCGCCGAAATCGTCGCCGACGGCAAGACCGTCGCCACCGTGCCCCTGGTCTTCCGCGTGCTGCCCATCCATTTGCAGCAAGACCAAAGCCTCGTCTACGGTACCTACTACCACCATCCCTACCGCCAGATCGACGCCGCCCCCGACACCTTCTCCCGTCAATGGTGGCAGCGGAAGGCCGAAGCCGAACACGCCGATATGGCCGCCCACGGCACCAACACCCTCGTTCTGGGCCTGGGCGGGCGCTTCGTCGGGGACCATTGGCTGTTCTCCTTCGACCGGCTGGGCCGGGAGATCGACCTCTACCGCCGGGCAGGCTTCTCCCAACCCATCGTCTGTAGCTTTCCCTGCGGCAGCCTCTACGCAAAGTACATGAAGAAGGGCATGGGCTCACACCTCCGGTTGGTGGAGATCCCGCCGCCCGAGTTCTTCGCCGAGCTCGCCGAAATGGTCCGCCAGATCGAGACCGAAGCCCGGCGGCGGCAGTGGCCGGAGCTGCTCTACTACCCCGTGGACGAACCCTCCACCAGCGAGGTCTCGGTCCGTTTCATGACCGAGGTGATGAAGGCCATCAAGCAGGTCCCGAATGTCCGCACCTACATCACCGCCGATCCGGCCCATGCCGAGTTCCAGCCCCTGATGCCCTACGTG
>QKCY01000002.1 GCA_003245525.1 Victivallales bacterium
ATATCCGTATTGATATCATGTTAGACCATAATGATACCGGTTATTCCGGCCTTGGCGCGAAATCGTCCCTGCGTGGCACTTGGCGCCAAGCACAGGTTTGGGCTGTTCTAGCGCAAAAAAGGAGTCCCCCCTCCTTTGGGCGTGGCCTAAGGGTTGGCTGGACCAGTCCCACATGTGCTGGCTGTCCGGCTGTGCCTTGCCCGGTCGGTTTGCTCTGTTCCGGAAGTCTTGTTTGCATGCCAGCCCAAAAAGTGGGAGCCGCCTCCGTGCGGCGATGGAGCGCTTTGCCCCCGGTTTCCGCCGCCGCCCGGTCGGAGCGGATCGCCGCATGGAAGCGGCTCCCACATCTGCCCGGGGATACGGCAAACGGCGGGAAAGCCTGCCTTCCTTGGAGGGCGAACCAATGCCTCGTCCTCTGGGCGGGGTTCTTTACCGGGGCTTGGGTAGGGCGGGCCTTTCCGGGGACGGAGGGAAATCGTCGGGGCGAGAGAATATCCGCGCCGGTGGTGGCGTTTACCGGGCAAGCGGTATCTTGGTGATGGCTTGGCGGCCTCTCCACGTTGCTCCATCCCAATAGGGTAGGATGGTTCCATGACTCGACGTGCCCACGGTTCCCTGGTTCGGTTTGCCTTGGCGCTATCTCTTTTCGCTGGCCTGGTCCGGGCGGGGGGAGTGGTTGCTCCCTTCGAGCAGAGCGCGGAGTTTGTAGCCGCGAATCCCATCGACGAGATTCTGCTGGCGGCGTGGCAGGCCAAGAAGATCGCACCCGCCCATCTCTGCTCGGACGAGGTGTTCCTGCGCCGGGTGTATGTGGACCTGATCGGGACCCTGCCCACGGTTGACGAGGTCCAGGCCTTCCGGGCGGATCAGAATCCCGGCAAGCGGGCGGCGGTGGTGGAGACCCTGTTCGGGCGCAAGGAGTTCGCCGACTATTGGTCGCTCAAATGGTGCGACGTGCTGCGGGTGAAGGCGGAATTTCCCATCAACCTGTGGCCGAACGCCGTGCAGACCTACCATCGCTGGGTGCGCGATGCCTTGCGCGACAATCTGCCCTACGACCAGTTCGCCCGGACCCTGCTGACGTCGAGCGGGAGCAATTTCCGGGAGGCACCGGTGAACTTCTACCGGGCCATGCAGGGCCACGAAAAGGGGACCATTGCCCAGGCCGTGGCACTGACCTTCATGGGCAGCCGGACGGAGCAGTGGCCCCAAGCCCAGCGCGAGGGGTTCGAGGCCTTCTTCTCCCGGGTCCTCTTCAAGGGCACGGCGGAATGGAAGGAGGAGATTGTGATGCTCGATCCCGCGCCCGCCGCGCCGCTCCAGGCGGTGTTTCCGGACGGGCAGGAAGTGGTCGTTCCCGCCGGGACCGATCCCCGCCGGGTTCTCGCCGACTGGCTGATTCAGGGGGACAACCCGTGGTTTGCTCCGGCGGCGGTCAACCGGCAATGGTTCTGGCTGTTTGGCCGGGGCATCGTGCAGGAGGCGGACGACCTCCGCCCGGACAATCCGCCTGCCTCGCCGGAGTTGCTGGCCTACCTGGCCCAGGAACTGGTGGCGGCGAAGTACGACATGCGCCAGGTCATCCGGCTGATCGTCAACTCGCGGACCTACCAGCAGTCCTCGCTGCCGCAGAGCGACCAGCCGGAGGCGGCCAGCCTCTTCGCCTGCTACCCCGTGCGGCGGCTCGATGCGGAGGTGTTGGTGGATGCCCTGACCCGCATCTTTGGTCCGGGGGAGGAGTATTCGAGCGCCATCCCGGAGCCCTTCACCTTCATTCCGGAAAGCCACCGGACGGTGACCCTGGCCGACGGCAGCATCACCAGCCAGTTCCTGGAGATGTTCGGCCGGCCCGCCCGCGACACGGGATTGCTGGACGAGCGCAACAACCAGCCCACGGACGGCCAGCGGTTGCACTTGCTGAACTCCAGCCACGTTCGGAACAAGATCGAGAAGGGCTGGGGGATGAAGACTATGCTCATGGGGGGCGACCGGTCGCCTGTGAGCGTGGTCCAGACCCTCTACGACGGCATCCTCTCCCGCGCGCCCACACCGGCGGAATTGATGGCCATCCACGGCTACACGAGCCAGACCGGGACCCAGCGGAGCCAGGTGATGGGCGACGTGGCCTGGGCACTGATCAACACCAAGGAATTCCTCTATCGCCACTAGGGCAGGGGACCGCACCATGGATACGTATCTCACCGCATCCGGCATCTCGCGACGCGACGCTCTGCGCCTGGGTTTCCTCGGGGTAGGGGGCCTTGGGCTCTTCGGGCCGGCCCTGGTCCAGGGCGCGCCGAAGAAACCGGCGGCGAAGAAGACCGGGCAGGCCAAGTCGGTCATCCAGATTTGGATGTGGGGCGGACCGGCCCATACGGACACCTTCGACCCCAAGCCGGGCGCGGGGTACGACTACTGCGGCCCTCTGACCAAGACCTGCAAGACCAACGTGTCCGGCATCGAGATTGGCGAACTGCTACCCTTGCTGGCGAAGCACGCGGACAAGTATTCCATCCTCCGCGGTATGACCCACGGCATCAACGCGCACGAGACGGCGTCGTACATGGTGCAGACCGGGCTGAAACCGGGCCGTCTGGTCCATCCCAGCGCCGGGGCGGTGGTCTCGCTCTTCAAGGGCTATGACCACGGCTACCAGGGGCTGGTCCCGCCCTATATCGTGTTGACCGAGACCCAGGGGCGGTTCTCCGAAGCCGGGTTCCTGGGGCAGAAGTACAAGCCGTTCGCCACCGGCGGCGATCCGGGCAAGACGCCCTTCGCGGTCGAGGGGATCGTGGCCCAGGGCATCACGGACGAGCGGCAGCAGGCGCGGCGCGAGTTGCTGCACGGACTGGATACGTTGGGCCGGGTGATGCCCGGCAACGAGCAGTTCGCGGCTCTCGACCGGTGCGAGGACAGCGCTTACGAGATGATGTTCGGCAAGGCCCGCCAGGTCTTCGACCTCTCCGCCGAGAAGGACGATCTGCGCGACCGCTACGGGCGCAACACCTTCGGGCAGGCCTGCCTGGCGGCGCGGCGGTTGGTGGAGGAGGGCGTGCCCTACGTGACCATCAACTACAAGGGGTGGGATACCCACAAGCAGCACTTCGAGACCATGAAGCGCAAACTGCCCGAGCTGGATCAGGGCATGTCCACCTTGCTCCAGGACTTGACGGATCGCGGTCTGCTCGATTCCACCATCGTCTGGTGGGGCGGGGAGTTCGGCCGCACGCCGAAGGTGCAATGGGAAGCCCCGTGGAACGGCGGACGTAGCCACTATGGGAAGTGTTTCTCCACGGTGCTGGCCGGTGGCGGTTTTGCCGGCGGACACGTGGTCGGGAAGTCGAACGCTACGGGCGAAGAGGTGGTGGAGCGGCCGGTCTATCCCCTCGACGTGATCGGCAGCATCTACGAGTTGATGGGAATCGACGCCACCGCCAAGATGCCCAATCCCATGGGGTTGGACGTCCCGGTGTTGCCCAGCGCGGGCGGCGAGATCCTGAGTGGCGGCCGGTTGAGCGAGATCATGTAGCCAGGGAGTCGTGCTATGACCGCCTGCAAGAAACTAGGTGTCGCCGTCCTGCTGGTTGCAGTGGCTGGCCTCGTCCGGGCCCAGACCAGCACGCAGCCCCACGTGGGCTATGTGTTCCCGGCGGGGGGCTGCCAGGGCACGACCGTGGAGGTGTTGGTGGGCGGACAGTTCCTGCGCGGGGCGGTGGAGCCGCACGTCACCGGGGAGGGCATCGAGGGCACGGTGGTGAAGTACTATCGTCTGCGCCGCAACCTGATGCCGGAACAGCGGCAGATGCTGCGCGAGAAGGTGGATGAGTTGCGCGAGAAGCTCCTGGCCAAGGACCCCGCCGCCGCCGCCAGGCTGCGGCCCCGGGCTCGTGCCCAACGTCCGGCGGCTAAGAAGGACGACACCGACGCCGCGTCGGTTCCCTTCCCCGAGCATCCCCTGCTGCGGAACCTGGAGAGCATGAACCTGCGCCAGTTGCAGCATGTGGAGGACGAGCTCCTGGGCTTCAGGAGTCTCCGCAAGAAACAGCCGAACGCCCAGTTGGAGGAAGTCGTCCTGGTGCGGCTCACCATCGCTCCGGATGCCGTGCCCGGTGATCGCGAGTTTCGCCTGCAGACCGCCCAGGGGCTGAGCAATCCCATCTGTTTCCAGATCGGGACGTTGCCGGAAGCCTGCGAGGTCGAGCCCAACGATCCCGACAGTTTCCCGATCCTCCCCGCCGATCCGCCCGCCAAACTCCCCATCGTGCTCAATGGGCAGGTGATGCCGGGCGACGTGGACCGGCTGCCCTTCCAGGCCAAGGCCGGTCAGAAGCTGGTGATCCAGGTCCAGGCGCGCCATCTCATCCCCTACCTGGCCGATGCGGTGCCCGGTTGGTTCCAGGCCACGGTTGCCCTCATCAACCCGCGCGGGGAGGAGGTGGCCTTTGCGGACGACTATCGGTTCGATCCCGATCCGGTACTGTTCTACGAAGTGCCGAAGGACGGGGTCTACGAGCTGGAGATCCGCGACTCCATCTACCGGGGCCGGGAGGATTTCGTCTACCGGGTCTCCATTGGCGAGCAGCCCTTCGTCACGTCGCTCTATCCGCTGGGCGCGAAGACGGGCCAGAGAGTGGTGGCCAAGGTGGACGGCTGCAACCTGCCGAGCGATCACGTGGTGCTGGATACCCGTCCCGGTGATTGGGGGGTGCGGCATGTGGTCATGGGGAAAGGCAAAAGCCACTCGAATGCCGTTCCCTACGTGGTTGACTCCCTCCCCGAAGCCAACGAGAGCGAGCCCAACGACGACACCAACGGTGCTCAGTTGGTGCTTCTTCCCCGCACGGTGAACGGGCGGATCGGGCAGCCTGGCGATGTGGATGTCTACCGCTTCCGGGGCCAGCGCCACCAGGAGATCGTGGCCGAGATCCAGGCCCGCTCCCTGGGTTCGCCGCTGGACTCCCTGGTGCGGCTGCTGGATGCCAAGGGGCAGGTGATCGCCTGGAACGATGATTACTCGCCGCGCGAGACGGGTTTTCTCTACACCGGCGACGGCGAATTGACCCACCACGCCGACTCCTATCTGCGCGCGGAGCTGCCCAAAGACGGGAACTACTACGTGCAGGTGAGCGACACGTGCGGCCATGGCGGCGACACCTTCGCCTACCGTCTGCGGCTGGGCGAGCCGCAACCCGATTTCGCCCTGCGGATGAGTCCGTCGAGCCTCAGCCTAGCTGGCGGCAAGACCGTGCCGCTTACCATCCACGTCCTGCGCCGCGACGGTTTCGACGGACCGGTCGAACTGAGCCTGAAGGACGCCCCCGAGGGCATGCTACTGGCTGGCGGACGGGTTCCTGCGGGCCAGAACGAGGTGCGGGTCACCCTTACGGCACCCAAGGAGGTGGCTGCTTCGCCCTGTACCTTCGAGGTGGAGGGAAGCGCCCGGATCGGGAATGCCACCGTGGCGCATACGGCCTGTCCGGTGGACGACGTGATGCAGGCCTTCCTCTACCGCCACCTGGCTCCTGCCGAGGACTTCGAGGTCAATGTGCAGACCTCCAAATGGGGGGCGCCGAAGGTGGCGCTGGAGGGGGCCTCGCCGGTCCGCCTGGTGGCTGGCGGTACTACCGAAGTCCGCCTCAAGATGCCGCCCCGGAAGTGGGTGCAGCGCGTGGAAATCGTGTTCAGCGACCCTCCCAAGGGGATCTCGGTCGGCGAGGTCCGCGTGGTGCCTACTGGGCTGGCTTTCGACGTGAAGCTCGCCGAGGACGCTCCCGCGCCCGGCTATGCCAGCAATCTCGTCATGGAGGCCTATGGCGAGGTCGAGGCGAAACCAGCGCCGGCCAAGGACAAAGCCAAGGGCAAGGACAAGGCCAAGGAGACGACCATGGAAGACGAAGCGGCGGCCCCCACAACCCGCCGCATCGCGTTGGGCTATCTCCCCGCCATTCCCTTCGAGGTCGTGCAGCGGTAGCTACGAGAAGCTCGGGATCGCGATCTCGGCCCCGTCGCGCAGGGCGGATTGGTGGGCGCAGATGCCCGCCGCCGTCCAATTGGCCGCGACCACGGCGCCGCTGACCGGTTCGCGCTGCTCCAGAATGCTGCGCACGAATTCATGGGCCATGTGGGGATGGGACCCGTGGTGCCCGCCCCCCTGCTGGAAGGAGATGTGGGTGTGCTTGCTGGTCGCCTGGAACCGGTTGGTGTGCCGGGCGACGGTCTCGGGCAGCAGGTCGCCCCGGTCGGGCGGCTCCGGCCGGGACGTGGTAAAGGCCCGCTTCTGGCCGGGAGTCACCGGCGTGGCCTCGAAGAGCAGCGGGTGCTCGCTCTCCATCTGCCACTCGTAGCAGGCGTTCTCGCCGTAGACGACGAAACTCTCCATGTAGGGGCGGGCGCAGTGGAACAGGCTCCGGGTCACCTCGGCCGCCAGGTGCGGCGTGTCGAGCTGGTAGATGGCCGTCTCGACCGGGAACGGGTTGCCGTACATCTGCCGCAACTCCTCCCGCATCTCGCCGGAGCCGAAGCAATGGACCTTTGTCGCCCGCGCGTTGGCCAGGGCCAGCAAGGGCGCGATCGCGTGGGTGGCGTACCACATGGGCGGCAGCCCCGCCCAGTAGGCGGGCCAGCACTCCATGTCCTGGTAGTGGGCACCGCGCAGGAACTGGAGCCGACCGAACCGGCCGATTGCCTGTAGGTCCTGCACGTACAGGAACTGCCGGGTGTAGATGGTGGTTTCCATCATCATGTAGACCAGTCCCGTCCGCCGCTGAGCCTCGACCAGGGCATGCAGCTCGTCGAGGGTGGTGGCCATGGGGACGGTGCAGGCGCAGTGCTTGCCCGCGTTCAACACGGCCAGGCTCTGCTGGGCGTGATCCGGGATGCCGGTGACCAAGTGTACCGCGTCGTAGTCGCTGGCCAGCGCCTCGTCCAGATCGCGGAAGACATCGGCGAACTCGTACTTCTCGGTGATCGCCTTCAGCCGGTTCGTGTCCCGCTCGCAGACCGCCACCCGAGCCACGTCGGGATGGTCCAGGTAGATCGCCGGGAAACTACCGCCGAAACCGAGTCCCACAACCGCGATGCTCAGCTTGTCCGTTGCCATGGGAGGGCTCTCCTGCAAGGATGGGTGTCCTTGCCGACAGTATGTGCTGTAGGGACGCCTCGTCAAGCGGCCAGACTCGCCCGATCTGGCGATTTCCCTCCTTTCGCCACTTTGCGGCCGACGCCGGGGACCTATATTCGGCAGTTCCCTTCCGTGAATCGGTTTCGTCTGAAAGGACGTTGGCATGGCTACACGCTTCTCCCCCCAAGCCCGCTGGATCGGGCGTCCCGGTGCCTGCATGGTCAACTGGTCGGCGGCGGTGCTGCCTGCGCCGTATCTGCGCCGGACCTTCGTCTGGGAAGACCAGGGCGCGCCGCAGGTCTGTATCTGTGGCCTGGGCTACTACGAGCTGTACGTGAACGGGCGGAAGGTGGGCGACCAGGTGCTCGACCCGGTGGTTACCCAGTACGACCAGCGGGTGCGCTATGTGGTCCACGATGTGGCGGACTACCTGGTGCCCGGACGCAACGTCATCGGTGTGATCCTCGGCAACGGGTGGTACAACTGCCACACACCCAATGTCTGGCACTTCGAGCGCGCCTCCTGGCGCGACTATCCGAAGCTCCTGCTGCAGCTCGAAGCCGACGGCCAGCCGGTCCTGGTCAGCGGCACGGACTGGAAGGTGGCCAGCGGTCCCATCCTGTTCGACGGCCTGCGCAACGGCGAGACCTACGACGCCCGCAAGGAACTCGGCGACTGGCTGGACCCCGACTTCGACGACTCGGGCTGGGCTGGCGCCGCCCTCGTGCCTTCGCCCGGCGGCGTGCTGGAAGAGCAGACCATGCCGCCCTGCAAGGTCACGCGCACTCTGCCCGTGGCCGCCCAGTGGCAGGCCCCGAACGGGGACACGGTCTACGATCTCGGCCAGAACATGGCCGGTTGGGCGCGCATTGCCGTGGTGGGCGAGGCCGGGGCTACCGTCACGCTTCGCTACGGCGAACGGTTGAACGAGGACCGCAGCCTGAGCCAGGATCGCATCGAGAAGCACGTCCAGGCTCCCGGTAATTTCCAGACCGACCGCTACACCCTCAAGGGGCAGGGCACCGAGGTCTGGGAACCCCGCTTCACCTACCACGGTTTCCAGTACGTGCAGGCCAGTATCGAGGGCCAGGCCAAGATCGAGTGCCTGGAGGGGCAGGTCGTGCATACGGCCTTCGAGTCGGCCGGGGAGTTCGCCTGTTCGGACGAGATCGTCAATCGCCTGCAGCGCTGCACGCTTTGGGCCTACGTCGGCAACTTCGTGGGCATTCCCACCGACTGCCCGCACCGGGAGAAGAACGGATGGACCGGCGACGCCCAGCTCGCGGCGGAGACCGGCCTCTGGAACTTCGCGTCCGCCAGTTCCTACGCCCAGTGGTTGGACAGCATCGTGGACACCCAGCGGCCCAGTGGCCAGTTGCCTGGCATCGTTCCCACCTGTAGCTGGGGCTACAACTGGGGCAGCGGCCCGGCCTGGGACAGCGTGCTCCTGCTGCTGCCCTGGTACGTCTATCTCTACACCGGCGACGATTCCCTGATCCGGCGCTACTACGAGCCCATGCGCCGCTACGTGGACTACTGCACCGCCATGAGCGACGGCGGACACCTCGTCTCTTTCGGTCTCGGCGATTGGTGCCATGTGGACCGCAAGCGCATCGTCACCCCGACCCTGACCTCCACCGCCTACTACTATGCGGACGCCCTCCTGCTGTCCCGCTTCGCGGCCATGACCGGGCGAACCGGCGAGGCCACCCACTACCGGACCCTTGCTGACGAAATCCGCGCCGCCTTCAACCGGCGCTTCTACCGGGGCGATGGTGTCTATGCCGACGGCGAACAGACCGCCCTCGGTTGCGCCCTGTACCAGGGCTTGGTCGAGGACAGCGAACGCTCGCTGGTCGTACAGCGGCTCGTGGAGGCGGTCGAGGGCAACCAGGGCCGTCCCGATTTCGGCATTCTCGGAGCCAAGTACGTGCCGCGGGTCCTGGCCGACCATGGCCATGCGGATCTGGCCTACCGGCTCATCACCCAGCCCGAGTTTCCCGGCTGGGTGGACTGGCTCAAGCGGGGCGCGACCACGCTCTGGGAGAGCTGGGACATCGCCAGCTCCCTCAACCACATCATGTTCGGCGACATCAGCGCCTGGATGTACCAGTACCTGGCCGGGCTCGCCCCCGACCCCGAGCGCCCCGGCTTCGCCCACGCCCTGGTCCAGCCCCATCCCGTACCCGGCCTGGATTGGGTCAAGGCCGAGCACCAGACGCCCCATGGCCTCCTCCAGGTCGCCTGGACCCGGCAGGACTCCTCCTTCACTCTCGACCTGACCGTTCCGGCGGGCACGACCGCGACGGTGGTTCTCCCAGACTCCAGCCGCCGCCAAGTGACCGGAGGTGCCCACCAGTTCGTCGCCCAACTCCCCTAGTGCCTTTCACCACGAAGACACGAAGGGCACGAAGTTGAAAAGGCATATCCCGCGCAATGCCCGGAGGCTCCGGGCGTTGCGCGTAGTTGCTCTTGTGCCTACTGTCTTCACTTCGTTCTACCATCATCCCGAATCTTGTTCTGTCGACAGGAAGTGTTGTATAACATTCGGGTATTAAATATGATGCGCATCGAGTGGATCGAACGCTTCTCTTGGCTCCGAGGCGTTCCTGCCTTCGCCCCGCAGGGGCAGAGGAGCAGAGCCTGGGGCAACGCCCCAGGAAGGCGTTCCTCCCGGTCTGGCAGGCTGAATGCCTGCGGCGGGTGCCGCCGGCCCGGGAAGCCGCAGGCCGCTGGCCTGCCCTTCGGGGGGGGCACAACCCGGGGCGACGCTACGCTTTGCCCCGGGCTTTGTTACCATGGCCCTTCAGGCCGAAAGAGGGTTCTGGTCGCAGGCAATGGCCGCTCCGAGCCCTTTGTATCACTGTCTGCCGGCTCCGCCAGGAAACCCTCGCGCAGAGGCGCAGGGAAGAGATTGGGAGACTCTGCAGCCAAGTAGTTCCCTTCCCTGCGTTTCCTCTGCGCCTCCGCGTCTCTGCGCGAGTAACTCCCTTTGGTTGCGGCCAACGGCTGCTCTATTATGCTCCTCGCGCCCTCGTGGTGATCTGGAGTTCCGCTGACTGGAGGACTGGCAGGGGGAGGGTTGCCGCGTTACGGTCGGCAACGTCATCCCGAGGAGACTTCGATGGCTACACCCTCTTGCCCCCAGACTCCGCACGAACGTGTCTTGGCTGGTCTCGCCCATCAAGCTACCGCCCAGATTCCCTTTTCGTGGGGGTTTGGTCCGACCGGGGAGATGGCGGCGGTCCTCCAGCAGTACTACGCCGGACAGGGCCTTGAGTGGGGCACTCTCCGGCGGGAGACGGACGATCTTGTGCGTCCGTCGCCGAAGCCTCTGGCCGCACCGACCGGCAACATCTGGGGCATCCGCACCAAGCGCACGGACTACGGTGCCGGCAGCTACAACGAGTTCTGCGACTTCCCGTTGGCCGGGGTTACCGAACCCGCCGCCCTTGATGCCTATCCCTGGCCCGACCCCGCCAACTACGACGACGCGGGCTTTCCCGAACTCCTGGCCGCCGTCAATCCCGGGCACTACCGCGCGGTCATGGTTCCGGGAGGCAATCCCTTCGAGATCTACTGCTGGTTGGCGGGACTGGAAGAGGCGATGGTGAACCTGGCCCTCGCGCCCGAGGCGGTGGAACGGGCGCTGGACCACATCACCAGCTTCTTCGAGGAACGCCTGCGCCGCGTGCTCACGGCGGCAGGCGACTCCATCGATCTGGTCTTCCTGGCCGATGATCTGGGCAGTCAGAGCGGCCTGCTGCTCTCGAATGACATGTACCGGGCCATCCTTCAACCCTGCCACCGCCGTTTGACCGAGACCATCCACCGGACCGCGCCCCACGTGAAGGCCGCATTCCACAGCGACGGCGCGGTGTTCGACGTGATCCCCCACCTGATCGACGCTGGAATCGACGTGCTGGAGGCCGTTCAGGTGGATGCCGCGGGCATGGACCCGGCTCGACTCAAGCGCGAGTTCGGGCGCGATCTCTGCTTCCACGGCGGCATTAGCGTCCAGCAGCTCCTGCCCCACAGCGATCCAGCGACCGTGGAACGGGAATGCCAGCGTCTGGTCGGCATCTTCGGCGAGGATGGCGGCTACATCGCCGCGCCCACCCACGCTGTCCAGGTGGGCACGCCTCCCGAGAACGTGGACGCCATGCTCCGCGCCCTGGGACGGCGGTAGCGGGTCCGCGCAAGATCGTCCAGTTGGGGCCGACGGCGGGGTGTCTTGGGGTAGGTTGTGGCGTCTGTCCTTCACCTCCGGAAGCTGGAGATTCGCCATGAAATCGCTTGCGCAATGGTCCCGGTCCCTGGTCATGGTTACCTTCGGCTTGGCCCTCCTGGGCACGGCCGGGGAGGTCGAGGTCTGGAATGGCTACCCGCCGGTGCCGCAGCCGGTTCGGGGCACCACCGAGCTCGGCGTCTACATCTTTCCCGGCTGGTATCGCGACAAGGGGAGGGGAGACTACCCCTACCGCACGCACGACGAGGACAGCGAATGGCGCGCCATCGCCAAGAAGCCCAAGCCCCGTCCCCTGCTCGGGTTCTACGACGATTCCATGCCTGAGGTGAACGACTGGCACATTCTCTGGGCGCTGGAGCACGGCATCACCTGGTTCGCCTTCGACTGGTACTGGAACGCGGGCGAGCACCGGCTCATGCGCACCCTCGAACAGGGCTTTCTCCAGGCCAAGTACGCGCCCATGATGAAGTTCTGCATCCACTGGTGCAATCACGGTCTCGACTGGCATACCAGCTTCAGCCAGTGGCGGGCCAGCATGGGGCTCAAGGACAGCCGGATCGAGGATGGAGCCCTGGCCGCCACGGTGACGACGGACGATCCCGCCTTCACGTGTCCCGTGAACGTCGAGGCCAGCCAGTACACCCACCTTCAGATCCGGATGAGGGCCAGTGCCGGGGCCAAGTCCCAGCTCTTCTGGATGGGGCCCGACATCGTCCAGGGCGAAGCCAACAGCATCGCCTTCCCGATCACGGCAGACGGCGAGTTCCACGACTATCTAGTTGATCTGCGCCAGACGCCCGCGTGGCAAGGGAAGATCGAGCGGTTCCGCTTCGACCCCAATGCGGGGTGCCCGAACTCCACCGTGGCGGTGGACTACATTCGCCTGCTGCGTGGGGCCGACACGCAGGAGGGCGCCTTGGCCTGGGAATTCGACGCCCCGGACCGCGACCTTCAGCCCGGCGGACTCGACTTCAGTCCCCCGGCCCTGCTGGAGATGACCGACTACCTGGCCGATCACTATTTCGCTCTGCCCAACTACCTGACCGTCGAGGGGCACCCCGTGCTGATGGTCTGGGACACCGCCGCTCTGTTCCGGGCCAACGGTGGCCCCGAGGGCTTCCGCGCCGTGCTCGACCAGATGAACGCCCGCTTGGCCAAGCGGGGGATGAAGAGTCTCTATCTCGTCTCCATGAGCCGGACCCGGGACGAGAAGGAAGCGGGCTTCTCCGCCATGACCGGCTATGGCTACTACGGCACCCCCTTCGACTCGCCCTGGGAATGGCGCGGCGGGCATAGCGTGCCCTACGCGGACGTGCTGCGCAACTACGAGAACACCTGGAGCATGTGGGAGAAGGAGGCCTATCTGCCCTACATTCCCCCCATCGGCTCCAACTGGGACAGCCGTCCCCGCCACAGCGAGCGGGCGGCGGTGGTTAGCGACTACACGCCCGCCAACTTCCGCCAGATGTGCGAGAACAGCCGCAAGCACATCGGCCCGCCCCTCAACCTGGCCATCATCGAGGCCTGGAACGAATGGGGCGAGGGCAGCTTCATCGAACCTGACCAGCAGTACGGGTTCGGCTTCCTCGACGCCCTGCGCGGAACCTTCACTGATGCTCCTGCCAACCATGTGGACCGTCAGCCCACGCCCGCCGCCATCGTGCGCTACAGCGTGCTCAGCCCTGAGGACGTGGCCAAGGCCAAGGCCAACGAAAACCTGCCCTATCCCGATCCCCCGCGCCTGCCCCGTTCCGTGAAATGGACCGTCGATCAACCCCTGCCCACCGCTGCCGCCCTCCAGCAATGGGAGTTCGCTGGTCCCGGCCTTGATGGCTGGAAGCTCTCCCTGCTCGACGAGGCGAAGGTCCAGGACGGCATCCTCTCGGCCGTCGTCTCGGGTGGCGATCCCCAGTTCATCATGGAAGGGCTGGACCTCCCCATCGCGGACATCGGTACCATCGCCCTGCGCATCCGGGTGCCCAAGGGAGTCGGCTCCGCCGAGTTCTTCTGGGCCACCGACCAGGAACCCGAACTCTCCGCCAAGAAAGCCTTCCGTATCCCGCTCCTCCGCGACGGCGAATGGCACACCTACCAGATCACGAAGCAGGTCGAGGGGCTCTGGCAAGGCCAGCTTCGTATCCTCCGCTTCGACGCCGGCCGCCCCGGAGACCACCTCGAACTCGACTGGCTGCGCTTGCTAGCCCAGCCATGATCTGTCTTGGCAGCGGGCTGCGATAGCTGCGGGTCTAGTCAACCAGTTGCAGCAAGAGGCAGATCGCTCTTCAGCGCCAACTTCAGGGATTAACTCCCTAGCAACTTATTGGCCAACCGCGACTTGTACTGGATTGCCTTCTCCTTCACATCATCACAGAGTTCGTCAGAATCACCGTTGCCGTCAAGCACCCGCAGTTCCTCGACGGCCTCAAGAATCTCGTCGCACTCCTCGGTGCTAGCGCCATTCGCTCCATAGAGTATGCCACTCGGCCATTCATGGATCGTGTAACCGAGCCATCTTCGGAGTTGTCTCACCCTTTGCGCCTGAGCCCAGGGATCATCAGGACACAGTTCGAGAAGCCTGATGGTCAACTGTTCGTCGGTAGGGTAACCGAGCTCCTCCCGATCAGACCTCGAAGAGTACAGATTCTCGATTGTCTGGATCATTCCCCGTAGAGCCCTTGGGTCATCCATCAAACCTTGGCTCAGTACGGGAAAAACGATCTTCTTCCAGACAATGAAGTCGAGTTTGTGGTCACACTGCTCGCACAGCGCATAGACGAATTCCGGATCTGGGCAATCCTGGTATGCGCTGATCAGTTCATCGGCAACTAGCCTAGCCTGTGCTTT
>QKCY01000493.1 GCA_003245525.1 Victivallales bacterium
ACGACAGAACCTGCACCGCATGCCTTCCTAGCTATAAGCGCCGCAGTCACGTTACCAAGGAGTAGGAGACCACAAGGGACTAAGAGTATCCAAGCGTAGATCAGCACAACAGAATAGAGTTCTCCCCACTCGTTTCCGAACTTCGGATCGTGCTTGCCCTCAATCCAGATTCCGTACGCCGCAGTCATTGCCACGACGCACACGAGGGAGGCAAAGACAACCAAAGTGAAAACAAGCGACCGAAGCACAAGAGAGGATGTCGTTCTTGAGTTCTGCATACGTGCGTCAGATGGGCAGACTGGTGAACTCTCTGGGATTGCTCTCCAAGGGCGATCTGGACGAGTGGCCTACAAACACGACCTCACTACAGCGATTCCGAAGCAGGACTTTGCGCAACAGACCGTCGGGCCACAGTGGAAACGTCTCGCCGACCTCAGTCCCTGCCGACCCCGATCCTCTGAACGGCGATCTCGGACTCCTTCTCACTCACCTGCTCATAGGCCACCAATACCGAGGAACGTGTTCCCGCAAGGACCATGGGATTCCTGACCGCCCCCTGCGTCGCATCGGCAACCACAGCAGGCGGATCCTGCCATTGTCCGTTGGAGAATCGAGTGTAGCGCACACTCGATCTATGCTGCCCATCAATCTGTATCCAAGCAACATACGGCACACCATCGGAATCAATGGTGATGGACGGTGACGAGGCAATCTGTCTTGCGTCGGATACCATGGTTTCCGGCCCAAATGCTCTTGTCTTCTCATCATATCTGCTGACCAGAATCACTCTCTGGCCGTTCAGAGCCGCATCCCAAGCACACCATAGGCCACTCTTCGAACTGTAGGCCAATGACGGCAAGATATCGATGGCATGCTGCTTGCGTCCCCGAGTTCCGACTAGGATCGGCTCCTCCATTTCCCCGGATAGGTTGATCTTGCGAGCAAAAATGCTCGGCTCATCGGTATCGAGCGGCTCTTTGTAGAGCTGCGGATGGTAGTCATAGCTCCAAGCGATCCAAACGGTGTCTTTGCCGGCGAATACAATAGCCGGATCGGTATGGTCATCGTATTTCGGTTCGGCAGGGCTAACCTCAATCTCTCGCCCCCATCTTCCATTCACGTACATGCGGACAAAAAGATTCCGGTCGCGCGATGCTCCAAGATCCCTATTCCATTTGTAGTAGGTAACGGCGACATTTCCCCGACTTGCGGCAATGCGAGGATGGAATGCATCGTCGGCGGACTCCGTTATGCGAGTCTCTTCCGACCATTTCCCGTCACTATAGGACTTCACGTAGATATCGTACTTTCCGTTCTTGTCGGACGTCCAGGTCAACCATATGGAGTCATCTTGGGAAATGGCGATATCCGGGGCGTAGTCATCCGACAGCGTCCTTGTCACCCGAGTGCTTTTGGCCCCATCGGCATCGCCTTCTGCCCCGAGACGCCGCAGACAGATATTATTCCCCAGGTCCCGGCTTGACGTGTATGCCATCCATACTCGGCCACTTGAGTCATTCGCAACCCGGGGAAGATAGTCAGACCCCTTCGCAAAGAGGCCCGTCTGATTGGAGGACGGAAGCCTACAGACTCCATTCTCGCACGTGACGGAGTCTTTGGCAGTAGCGGGCACCTTCGATGTCAGTTCACTCAGGACTTTCTCTACGTCAGAGGGGTTCCTGGACGCCATCTTGGCGTGGTAGCGGATCGTGCCATCGGGTCCAATCACCACCGTTGTCGGCCAGGATCTGGCATTGTACTTCCCCCTGGCAACAGAGAAGTCGAAATCCAGCAGCTCTGTGCCAGTGGATCGGTAATGCTTCTTGTAGTCCAGTGATACGTACTCGTTCTCGCCCTGAACCAGATGGAAGAACCTGACCCCTTTGGGCGAGTATTTCTCCGCCAGCTCCTCGATCCAGGCCGCTTCCTGCTGGCACCCGCCGCACCAGGTTGCCCCGATATGCATGAATACGGCTTGGCCCCGGTAGTCTCCGAGTCGGTGCTTCTGGCCCGACCCATCAGTCAACTCAAAATCCGGTGCCGGCCTTCCGACGAGAGAGTCGTCCTTTGGATCTCTCAATGCACTTGCCGTCGGCTTTGTTTCGCCACCTTGAGCGGCGAGCAGAACCGGGATGAACAGCAGGAAAAGCGCACCAAGGTGTTTCATCGTCTTCCTCCCATCGTTAGGTCCCTGTTCCTCCCGGAATAGCGCATGCAGACCCATGCCCCATGTGGCATCGTCACCCGACGTGCATGAAGCGGCAGCCGGTCACCTTGACTGAACCGCATCGCAGCAAAGCCGTCCTATGCGCCATCCCGGAACGCATCCTGTCTTCCTCATGTTCTGCTGGCGAGGCCGTGCCTCCGCGCTACAGAAGATCCGCTCCTCTGCCGGGCCGTACGGGATCGCGCAGCACATGACATTGGCCGCGCGCCACGCTGTTGTCAAGTCGTTGAAAGCGCAGACCTTAGAGACGGCCTCCGGGAAGATGCCATAGAGGTCCCTTCCCTTAGGCCTCCTGCCGAACCAGAGCTTGCCGGGACCGGCTCATTCCAGGATTCCGCCGTTGTCGCGGATATGGGCCTGCAATTGCCCCACTGCGATCCCGCGTACCTGTGCGTCACCGGCCGCTGCCAGGGCCGCCGCGAAACCGGCCGCCTCGCCCATGGCCATGGCAGTCCCCATCACCCGCAAGGTGGCATGGGCCTCGTGGGTGGCCGAGACCATGCGCCCAGCCATGAGCAGGTTGCTCACGCCCTTCGGCAGCAGGCAGCGGTAGGGAATGCCGTAGGGTTTCTCCAACCAGACCAGCCGCTGTTTGCTGTCGCCATCAGGCGAGTGGATGTCGATGGGATGACCGCCCAGAGCGATGGTGTCGTACGGTCGGTTCCCGGCCAGGACGTCTTCCGCCCCGAGTTCGTAGTCGCCTTGGAAATGGCGGGTCTCCCGGATTCCCATATGCGCGGCGGTCTCGGCCAGATAGCAGTCCGCCAGTTCGGGAATCTGGGTACGGAGGAATGCCATGAACTCCCAGGCATCGTGGCGGCCTTTGATCTCCGCCGCCGTCAGATCGTCCGCATCCGCCGCGTTGCCCCCAAGCCGAGTGGCGTTCACGAACAACTGGTCGCGCCGGGTCACCCCTTCGCCGTAGGTCCGGATCCAAGGACCGCCAAACAGGGGCAACGTGCCGCTCTCGTAGGCCGCCTGCATCTTCTGGCGAATATGGTCCTGGTGGTAGCCCTTGCTCATCTGGCCGCGCCACAGCGCATCCAGTTTGCCCCCATCGACCCCACCCAGTCGGAAAACCAACGTCATCGGCAGCATGTTCCCGTCGAGCGGCCGGCCGAGCATGAACCCGCAACCCGCCCGGGCGCAGATATCGCCGTCGCCGGTCGCGTCGATGAAGACCTTACCCACGACCGCGCCCCGCCCGGACTTGTTCTCCACGAGCACCGCCGAAACCATCCCGTCCGCCACGACCACGTCCGTCGCCATGGTGTGCAGGAGCAGCCGTATCCCCGCCGCCGCCAGCATCTGGTCGGCCACGTGCTTCACGGCCTCCGAATCGAGCGCGATGCTGTCGAAGGTTGGGTCCACGTACACCCCAGAGAGGGGGATCAGCCGCTGCACCATCTGCCAGGCAAAACCGCCCACGATCCGGGTGCCGTTCAGTCCCATCCCCGCCAGGGTCCGGACCAGACCGGCCGACGCCATGCCCCCCGCGAAGCCATAGCTCTCGACCAGCACGACCGACGCCCCGGCCCGAGCGGCCGCAAGCGCCGCAGCCAAGCCGGCAGGCCCCCCTCCACACACCACCACATCCGCCTGGGCGACAACCGGAATCTGTCTCGCCGGTTCCGTTACGAAGTCCTGCATGAGATCACGTCCTTGTCTGCCGGGAGCCGTTTGCTGCCTATGCCACATGCCAGAAATTGTATACAATTATTCCGCAAAGTCAATCCGGCACCCCGGCGTACCCGAGGAAAAGGGAATCGTGACGCGGGGTATTGTTCTACTATCATCCCGAATCTGGTTCTGCCGACAAGAAGTGTCGTGTGATGTCCTGGTATCCAGGATACAGCGCATCACCGAACTCGAACATCACTCTTGGCTCCAAGGCGTTCTGGTCTTCCCCAGCAGGGGCAGAGGAGCAGAGCCGGGGGCAACGCCCCAGGAAGACGTACCTCCCGAATCGGCAGGCTGAATGCCTGCGGCAGGTACCGCCGCCCTGGAAAGCCGCAGGCCGTTGGCCTGCCCTTTGGGACGGATGCAACCCGGGGCGGCGCTATGCTTTGCCCCGGGCTTTGTTGCCATGGCCCTTCAGGCCGGAAGAGGGGTCTGGTCGCGGGCAACGCTTGCTCCTAGCCCTTCGTATTGCCATCTGCCGAGTTCGCCAGGAAACCCTTGTGCGGGGCCGCAGGGCCGCAGAGAAGAGATTGGGGGACTCTCCAGCCTGGCAGTCCGCCTATCCTGCATTTCCTCTGCGCCTCCGCGACTCTGCGCGAGCAACCCCCTTTGGTTGCGGCCAACGGCTACTCTAGGGAATTCGTGGAGCAGAGGGGAGACAGGTGGGCGGGAGTGGCTACATTTGCCGCTGTTCAGCCAGAACGACTCTTCCGGCACGTTTCCGAACCGAGCCTTGGAGTGAAGTCATGAGCAGTCCCACCATCCGCAGCGTCCGCGCCATTCTCACCTCGCCTTCGGGCAGCATCCAGAAGCGCCTGATCGTCGTCAAGATCGAGACCTCCGAACCGGGTCTGTACGGCCTGGGTTGCGCCACCTTCACCCAGCGCCATGCGGCTGTGGCCACGGTGGTGGACCAGTATCTGAATCCGCTCCTCGTGGGCCGGGATGTGCATCGGATCGAGGACATCTGGCACCTGGTCCACGTCAATTCCTACTGGCGGTCGGGACCGATCCTGAACAATGCCCTGTCCGGAGTGGACATGGCCCTGTGGGACATCAAGGGCAAGATCGCCGGGCTGCCGGTCTATCAGCTCCTCGGTGGCAAGTGCCGCGAGGCGGCGGCCATCTACCGCCACGCCGACGGTCGCGAACCGGCCGAGGTGGCGGACCGGGTCCGCGCTTTCCAGGCCCAGGGGCTGCGCTTCATCCGCGCCCAGATGGGCGGCTATGGCGGACGGCTGAGCAAGATTCAGCCCCCCGAAGGTTCCCCCGCCGGGGCCTACTACGATCCCGACGCCTACCTGCGGGCCACGGTCCGCCTCTTTGCCCATCTGCGCGAGGAACTCGGCGACGAGGTGGAACTGCTGCACGACGTCCACGAACGGCTGGTGCCGATCCGGGCGATCCGGTTGGCGAAGGAACTGGAGCCCTTCAAGCTCTTCTTCCTGGAAGACCTGCTGCCGCCCGAGCAGATCGAGTGGTTCCAGCGGGTGCGCCAGCAGTGCTCCACGCCACTGGCGATGGGCGAGCTATTCGTGAACAGCAAGGAATGGCAGCCGCTGATCGAGGGACGGCTGATCGACTTCGTCCGCTGCCATATCAGCGCCATCGGCGGCCTCACTCCGGCCCGCAAGCTGGCCACCCTCTGCGAGGCCTTCGGTATCCGCACGGCCTGGCACGGCCCCGGCGACGTCTCCCCGGTCGGGCACGCGGCCAACGTGCATCTGGATGTGAGCTCGCGAAACTTCGGCGTCCAGGAATGGGCGGGCTTCTCCGAGCTGGAGATGGAGATGTTCCCCGGTTGCCCCGAAATCCGCGACGGCTATGTCTATCCCAACGACCGGCCCGGTTTCGGCATCGATCTCAACGAGGAACTGGCCCGCAAGTACCCCTGTAGCGAGGGCGTTCTCGACTGGACCCAGGCCCGCACGCCCGACGGCACCGGCAACTATCCGTAAGGTTCCCCCCATGAACGAACGCATCTGCGCTCCTTCTGCCCCCTGCTACGCCGACTTGCGGGGCCGGGTGGCCCTGGTCACCGGCGGCGGTTCCGGCATCGGCAAGGGAATCAGCCTGCGACTGGCAACCGAAGGCATGGTAGTCTGCCTCTGCGGACGCCACGAGGACACCTTGCAGGAAACCGCCGCCCTCATCCGGGCGGCGGGCGGCACCGCCCTTCCTATCGCCGCCGACCTGGCCGAGCCGGACACCATCGCCCGGCTCATGGCCACCGTCGCCGAACAGGCTGGCCCGCTCGATCTGCTGGTCCACAATGCCGCCCTGCTCCGCGCCCGGCCCCTGGCCCAGACCACGCCCGAGGAATGGCGGCACCTGATGGCCACGAACCTGGACAGCGCCTACTACCTGGCCCGTGCTGCCCTGGAGGTCATGGTGCCCCGCCATTCCGGGAACCTGATTCTGATTTCCACCATCGGTGCGCAGCAGGCCCATCACGGCATGAACGCCTACGACACCAGCAAGGGCGGCATCGACAGCTTCATCCGGTCGGTCGCCTTGGAGTTGGCCCCGCAAGGCATCCGGGTGAACGGTATCGCCCCCGGCGCCATCGACAGCCAGCGGCATGAGGCCGAGGTGCCCGCCGCCGCCCTGCACCAGCCCTACGTGCCCATGCTTCGGCGGGGGCTGCCCGCCGAGATCGCCGCCGCCGTCGCCTTCCTGGCCAGTTCCCAGGCCGCCTACATCACCGGCCAGATGCTGACCGTGGATGGCGGGGCCACCGCCCAACTCTCGCCGCCCGGCGTCTTCATCTAGCGCAGAAAGAGCCGCAGGCTCCGCAGACGGAACAGGAATCCCTCGTCCACTTCCTGGGGATGGGGGAACCAAGGCAGGCTGAGAAAGGAACGGAAGAGCCGCCAGAAGGCCAAGCCGCGCTGCTTGGCCTCGTAGTGCATCCAGGCCGTCTGGAAGTGCTGGAACGACCACACCCGGGCCCAGAAGAGCGGCGAGGCGATGCCCGACTTCCCCCGGTCCCTGGCCGCGAGCAGAACCCGCCGCATGTTGCGGTCCATCCGCTCGGCGTTGGAGCTCATGTTGGTGCTGTGCTTGCGGGTATAGCACAACACGCGGTCGTCGATATGCACCTGCCAGGATTCGGCGATGCGCAGCCACATGTCGCGGTCCTCGCTGCTACGCAGGGCGGTATCGAACTCCCCGCACTGGGCGAAACAGGCCCGCCGGGCAACCACCGCCGAGGGACAGAAGTGGCTCCGGAGCAGCATATCGCCCAGCCGGACCTCGCGGCTGGGACGGGGGAACTTGCGGAAGGTGGTGGCTTTGGGGTTGCGCACCCCGTGCTCGTCCATGGTGCCCCGGTCGCAGGCGACGATCCCGTAGGTCTCCGGCAGGTTGCGGAAGCACTCCATCTGGCAGGCCAGTTTGTCCGGCTCCCAGGCGTCGTCCGCGTCCAGGAAGGCGACGAACTCGTACCGGGCCCGGTGGATGCCCGTGTTGCGGGCCGCCGACAGGCCCTGGTTCTCCTGGTGGACGGCCACGATCCGATCGCCATAGGCGTCCAGCAGTTCCCGCGTGCCGTCGGTCGAACCGTCGTTCACGACGATGACCTCGACCGGGGAATAGGTCTGCGCCAGCACCGAATCCACGGCGTCGTTCAGGTAATGGGCGTAGTTGTAGGCGGGGATGACGACCGAGACCCCAGGATTCTCCGCTGCCATCAGCCCCCCTCCCCGGCACGGCGAGAACGGCGGCGGGACGCACACTGGCGATAGACCCGCTCGTATTCGTCCACCGTCCGCGCGAAGTTGAAACGCTCGGCAATCGTCTGCAGCGCCTGGTCGCCGCGGGCCTTCAGTTCTTCGGGGGATTCCAGGGCCTGACGGATGGCGGTGGCCACCCGTTCGGGCGTGTCCATGGGCAGCAGCCAACCGTCCCTGCCCCCGGTGATGACTTCGTCGCAGCCTCCGCAGAAGGAGTTGGCGACGACTGGAGTCCCGCACGCCATGGCTTCGAGAATGGCGTTGGAGAGCCCTTCGGAATCGCTGGTGACCATGAGTAGATCCATCGCCTGGTAGTAGCGAACCACATCCGTGCGCGTACCCACCAGATGTACCCGGTCGGCACAGCCCAGCTTCTTCGCCTCGGCCTCGATCTCGGAACGGACCTCCCCGTCACCAATCACCACGAGATGCACATCCTCCGGAACCTGAGCCAGGCCCTGGACCAGCCGCACATGGCGCTTGCTGGCGATCAGCCGCCCCACAATCCCCAGCAGCCGACAACCGGGAGGCAGACCGAGCTCCTCCGGAACAGAGCTTTCGCCAGGATGGAACACCTCCATGTCCACGCCATTCACCACAGCCAGACTCCGCTGTTCCGAGGCGAACCCCAGGCGGCGGAGTTCGGCAAGCTGGTTCCGGGATACCGTATGGACCCGGCGGCAAGCCGTGTAGAACAGACGGGTCAGCCAACTGTGCCGGGTGCCCACGCGGAGGCTGATCTGGGCGTGCTCGCCATGCAGGATCGGGTACCGCAGTCCCCAACCTGCGGCGGGGGCGGCGTAGAGCAGAGCCCCCAGGTTGTGGGTATGGATCAGGTCGGGCTTCACCTGGCCAAACACGCGGCCGATGCCCTTGACCGTGCGGAACGACCACCCCTCGGCCCGGTTCAGCGCGTGAACCTGATCCGGGCAGGGCATGGCGGCGGCCAACTCCCCGGCCTCGGCCAGACAGCAGACATGGAAATCGAACCCGCGCTGGCTCAACCGGTTCGCCACGCGTACCATGACGCATTCGGTGCCCCCGGTGCCCAGGGAATGGATCACATGCAGGACTCTCAAGGGCGCACTCGGCATAGTTTGGTGGAGGGAATGGGAACCAGACCCATCTTCGACACTTCGGAGTTCCCCGCCCGGATAGTACTGCTGCGGACCCGTGTTGGCAAGCGCGACGGGCCCTGATCTCGCCCCGGCACAGATCACTTGGGGATGGGGAGTTCGTCGAGCGGCAGCTCTTCCGGCAGGATAAGCCGCCGGAGGTCGACCGGCGCAGGCGAGCCCCCCGCCCCCGGTTCGGACGCCTTGGGGGAAGGGCTGGCCGCCTCTTCCACGGCAGTCGACGGCTTCTCGCCCCGCAACTGGCGCATGGCCAGCATGACCGTCGTCACGCTCAAGGCCACCGCCACCAGCACCATCACCCCGGCCACCACGCTACCAACCGTCACCGAACGTCCCTCGCGCCGTTCGTCGCTCACCGTGCTCGGCACATATACCATCTTCGCCGTGCCATCGTCGCCATCGGGGGCCACGTGGAAAACGGTGTGATGCGGTTCAACCGAACCCCGCTCGGCCTCGTACTCGCGGACGAAGTCCTTGACGATTCCCGCCTCGGGCAGGCAGTACATCTCGCAAAGCCGCCGGACATAGCTGCGGGAGAAGGCCAGGGGCAGCAGCGCGGCGTAGTTGCCGTTCTCCAAATCCTCGATGAAAGTGGCCCGCAGACAGGTTTCCTCAGCCACCCGCTCCACGGTCAGACCGGCCTGTTCGCGCGCCACCCGCAACCGCTCGCCCACGGCCCCCTGGCCGCTGTCGACCAGCGGCACCCGGCGGGGCGGCGGCGGCTCGACCGGCACCGGCTCCTCGACCGCAGGCGGAACCATGGGTGCCGCCGGTTCCGGTTCCGGCTCGTCGTCGTCCTGGGCCGCCTCTTCGACAGCCGCCTCGTCCTCGACCGGGACCGCGGGGGGCTCATCCTGGATGCGCAGATCCTCGTCCGCTTCGGACGGGGTCTCCGCAAACATCGCCGGTTCCTCTTCCGGTTCGGGGGCAGGCGCTGCCGCCTCCTCCTCCTGGCTGGCCGGTTCGGGAGCGGGCTCGGGAGGGGCATCCCAACCCAATGCCAACATGGGCTGGGGCTCCGGGTCCTTGTTTGTCTTGCGCTTGGCAGCGACCATGCGGCGTCTCGTTCGTTACGGCGACCCGGTGGGGTCGTCCAAATCCATTTCGTCTTCGTCCTCGGCATCGGCGTCCGCATCGCGTCCGCCTTCGCCGATGAGAATATCGCGCGGCAACTGGCCGATCTGGGGGCCGATGACACCCCGCTGTTCGAGAATCTCCATGACGGTGGCGGCCCGGTTGTAGCCGATGCGCAGGGCCCGCTGCACGTAGCTTGTGGTGGCCCGGCGGTCGCGGCGGATGACCTGGATCGCCTGCTGCACCAAGGCCTCGTCGGCATCGGAAACCTCGCCGTTGACATAGTCCCCGCCCAGAGTGTCGCCCATGTCATCAGCGCCACCCGCGTCCTCCTCGCCGCCCTTGAACACCTCGTCGTTGAAGCATTGCTCCGCCTGGCTGGCGCAGAAGCCCACCACCCGCTCGATCTCCTCGTCGCGGACCAGCGCGCCCTGGTTACGCTCCATGTTGGCGGCGCCGGGGGGCTTGAACAGCATGTCGCCCTGGCCCAGCAGCGACTCCGCGCCCTTGCCATCGATGATGGTGCGCGAGTCCACCTGGCTAGTCACCTTGAAGGCGATACGGGTGGGGAAGTTGGCCTTGATCACGCCGGTGATGATGTTCACGCTCGGGCGCTGGGTGGCGATGATCGTGTGAATGCCCACCGCGCGGGAGAGCTGGGCGATGCGGGCGAGCGAGGTCTCCACGTCGGCCTTGGCCGTCATCATGATGTCGGCCAACTCGTCGATGACCACGACAATGTAGGGCAGCCGGTCGGGAATCAGGTTGCCATCGTCGTCGTAGACCGGGGTCGGACTCGGTTTGCGGCGGTTGAAGACGGTGATGTTGCGGGCGTTCACCTTGGCCATGATATCGTAGCGGTGCTTCATCTCGCGGATCACCCAGCGGAGGGCCAGCGGCACCCGTTTCACGTCGGAAATGACCGGCACGATCAGGTGCGGCAGGGACTCGTAGCAGGCGAACTCCACCACCTTCGGGTCCACCAGAATCATGCGCAGCTCCTCGGGCGTGAACCGGTAGAGCAAGGACATGAGCAGCAGGTTGATGCAAACCGACTTGCCGCTGCCGGTGGCACCGGCGATGAGCAGATGCGGGGCCTTGCCGAGATCCAGCACCACCACCTCGCCGGCGATGTTCCGGCCCAGCAGCACCGGGATGTCGGCCTTGCTGGACTTCCAGGCGGAATCCGCCATGAGACTCCGCATGGTGACCAGCGCGGCACTGGCGTTGGGGACCTCGATACCCACCGTGTTGCGGCCCGGAATCGGGGTCAGGATACGCAGGCTCACGGCCCGCAGCTCCATGGCGATGTTGTTGCTGATGTTGCTGATCCGCTCCACCCGCACGCCTGGCGCGGGCAAGACCTCGAAGAGGGTGACGCGCGGCCCGCTGGTGGTCTTGACCACTTGGGCGTCGATGCTGAAGTTGCCCAGCGTCTCCTGGAGGATCTCGGTCTTGTGCTGGACCTCCTTCGGGTCGGCCGTGGTCATGACGCCGTCGTCGGCTTCCAGCAGGTCGAGGGAGGGAACCGTGTAGGCCTCCTCCTTCGGCGCTCCGCCAGCCGCCGGGCGGGGTTTCTCCTTCCGTTCGGCCTTGGCCGCCGGGGCCGGTTCGGGCGGCTTCGGGGGAGCGGGCGCTTTCGCCGCCGGGGCCGGCTCCTCGGGAAGCAGATCGCGCTGGGTGCGCTCGCGCGGCTCCTTGCGGGCGGCGGCAGCGGCCTCCGGGCGGATCAGGGGACGGCTGCCGAGGCTTTCCTCGTCCTCGTCCTTGCGGCGGAACAGATACGGGACGAGGAGGCTGTGCCAGTCATGGACCCAGAGGATGGCGATGGCCCCGCCGATGATGAACACGGAGACAATGGCCGTCCCGGTGGGATTCAGGAAGAAGCGCAACCAGCCCGAACCGGGGGAGGACAAGCGCTGCCCCAACGCCCCGCCGGGCATCTGGGCCAGATTCAGCCGTTCCGTAAACCCGGCCAGGAAATCCGGCCAGATACCAAGCAGCATGCAGCAGCCGAGGAGGAACAGCACCAACGCCGTCCAGTAGTCCCAACCCGCCGGACGCATCCCCCGGCCACTGAGCAGTCGCCGGGCCGAGGCCGCCAGCAGCAGGACCGACAGGGGATAGGCCGCCAGACCGAAGATCACCAGCACCCCCCAGGAGAGCCTCGCCCCCAAGTGCCCGAAGCAGTTGTGGATGATCTCGGCGGCAGGCACGCCGCCGTCCAGCCGGGCGATGTCCTGGGGATCGTAGGAACCCCAGGGCCAGAGCGACACGAACAGGATCACCGCGAAGCCAAACGCGAACAGCCGCCGCAGGCGGAAGGGGCGGCGGGGCTGTTCTTCATCTGGTTTCGGCGCGGGTTGCTTGCTCAAGACACAACACTCCTTGGACGGGACACGGAACCGGCGGCAGCCTGCCGAGGCTTGCAGGCCATGCTTGAGAACAGTATTGTTCGCCTACGTCTTTTCAATGATGCGCGGGGCATCTCCCTGCGTCTGTCATCGCTTCAGCCAAGCGGGCCAGCCATGCGTGTTCCCCTCTATCCCCTGCGTTTCGTCCCGATGTATGAACAACGGGGCGCGGTCGGTGGGTTATTGGCGGAGTACCTGAAGGACGACCCGGGACGAGCGCTGCCGCCGGACGCCACGGCGAGCTGGGAACTGGTCGACACGCCGGAACTGCCCAGCGTGGTCGCCAACGGGCCCCTGGCTGGCAAGCGGTTCTCCGAGCTGGTGGCGCACGCCCCCCGCGAGATTGTGGGCCGACGCCATCCCCAGGGCAAACCCTTCCCGCTCTGCGTGCGACTGGCGGACATCAACACCCCCGAGCCGCTGGCCGTCTGTCCGGAGGCCCCGGTCCGCCTGGGCGACGAAGTCTACCGGCCCAACCATCGCTTCTGGCTCTCCCTCGGGGCCACGGAAGCGGCCGAGATCAACGTGGGCATCAGCCAGACCGCCACCCGGGTGGACTTCATCCATTCCCTGGAGAGCCTGGACCTGCGCAATCTCCTGCAATGCTATGCGCCCCTGCCCCATGACGCCTTCTTCGCGCCCAGCGGGCGGGTCTTCAGCATCGGCCCGGGCAATCTGGTCCTGGAACTGTGCGAGCACCCGGGCCCCGCCCTACCCGTCAGCCACTGGGGCCAGAGCGAGCCGCCGCCGCCCGAACTGGTGGAAGCCGCCCTCCGCTCGGTCTACTTCCAGGACCGCCAGGTGCGCCGCATCTCGCGGGACGCCTCCTCCATCTCCCAGACCCGCAAAGTGCCCCTGCTGCCCCACTGCCCCAGTTTCAGCGTCGAAGAGATCCGCCTCTACGACCATTTCTACGACCGGACCGCCGGGAACAGCTTCCATCTGCTGGCCGTAGTCGAGGGTAGCGTGCGGCTGGAGAACGGCACCTACGTCGAGCACATCCCCTGCGGCTCCCTGGCCTGCCTGCCCGCCGCCATGGGCGACTATCGGCTCTATGCCGATCCCGCTCCCGCCCGGGTCCTGCGGGTGAGCCGACCCGCAATCTGACGGCCGGATTCTCGCCCGCCTGGGTTGGGTGTATTATCTTGGGGATAAGACAAGCCCCTCCCCCATCCGGCCAATCCCCCGGCCCCGACGTCCACGGAAGGTCTCCCCATGATCCGCCACCTTTGCGCCGTTTGGTTCTTCGCGGTCCTCCTCGTGGTCCATGGCGAGGGCGCTCTCCGGCCCCCCGCCCAGGCACTGGCAGACCTTCTGATCCAGCACAAGTTCGCGGCGGCGCCCTGGCTCGATGCCTGCCAGAAGGAGATCCGGGAGAAGACCGGCCAGTTCCCGGAATCCGTCCGCGCCGCCCTGCCCCGGATCGCCCAGACGATCGAGCGCGAACGCCAGGCCGCCGAACTGCGCCAATTGCTGGACTACCGCCGCGAGCGCCGCATCCCCACAGTCGGTGCCGCCGCCCAGGCGATCACCGCCGCCGAACAGCAGGTCGCCGCACTCAAGGAACAGGCCTGCAAGGGCTCGCCCGATGCTTTCTCCCAGCTTCTCATCGACACGGACGACCGGCTCGCGGCCGCCCGGAATCTGCTGGACCGCCACTGGCCCGACGACGCGGTCCTGCGTGCTGGAGTGGGTACCAACACCTTCGGCCGCTACGGGTGGCGCGACCATTTCGGCGGCCTGGTCTGGGATATGGTGGCCTGGGACCGCCTGGCCAGTCCGGCCACCCCCTCCCAGCTCCGCGTGGCCCCGGTCGGCGGCACGCTGGCCAGTTCGGCAGCCCCGGTGGTCTCCTGGGTCTCGGCCAAGCATCCGGCCACCGTGCGGACCGGCGAGGGAACCGTATCCTGGGATGTCACCGAGAGCAT
>QKCY01000595.1 GCA_003245525.1 Victivallales bacterium
CGGAAGAACATGAAGGTATCATCATTCTCGATGACGATGCTCCCGTGGGTAAGCCGCTTGTGGATTATATGGGCGATGCTGTACTGGATATTTCCATTCTGCCGAATATGGCTCGTAATGCGAATGTGATCGGTGTTGCACGTGAACTTGCTGCGTTGACAGGACGCGAACTTAAAAAACCAACCATTGAGTACAGGACCAAAGACGAATCAGTTGAGAAGCTGGTTTCCATTGAAATTACCGACCCAGAACTCAATCCACGCTTTGTTTTGGGGTTGATCCGTGGTGTAGAGATTAAACCTAGTCCGTATTGGGTGCAGCGACGATTGCGTCTGGCAGGAATCCGTGCAATAAGTAACATTGTGGACGCGACCAACTATGCCATGCTCGATCAGGGCGAACCTCTCCACGCTTTTGATTATGATGTGCTCAAGAAACGCGCTGGTGATAAGAATATCAAAATCATCACGCGTGCCGCACAGGATGGCGAAAAGCTTACCACCCTTGACGATATGGAGCGTGCACTCACTTCCACGAATGTATTGGTGTGTGATGAAGCAGGATCGCTCTCAATGGCTGGTATCATGGGCGGGCTTGAATCCGAAGTGACGGATGAGACCAAAAATATTCTTCTCGAAGGCGCGGCTTGGAACTTCATCAACATCCGTAAAACGGCAAAGCAGCATAATCTTCCATCCGAGGCTTCATTCCGATTCTCGCGCGGTGTGCACCCTTCGCTGGCGGAGACAGGTGTGAAGCGTGGACTTCAACTCATGGCAGAATGGTCAGGCGGCAGGGTCGCGCCTGGGCTTGTGGATGAGTATCCACTTCAACCTAAAGATTCAGTTGTAGAAGTCACTCCTGAAGATGCCAGGCGACTACTCGGTATCGAGCTTAGTGTTGAAAAGATCGCGGAACTTCTCACACATCTCGAGTTCAAATGTGAACCCATCAAAGATGGTTTGCGTGTTACTGCGCCGTCACATCGGCTTGATATTGGTGAAGGTGATGTTGGTCTTGCAGATGTGCTCGAAGAGGTGGCACGCAGTTACGGGCCGAAGCGGCGGACCTGATCCGTGCGGCGGGCTATCCCGGTTCCGTGCTGGTGCAGACCGAACTGGGCGTGGACGAACAGGATTTCCATCCCGACCCCGCCGGTCGGGAACGCATCCGCCAGGAGACCGGCGCCGAGGGCTTTGTCTTCGGCTTTGCCGGGCGGCTGACCGGGGCCAAGGGGGTGGAGGATCTCTTCGCCGCCCTGGCGGGGGCGTCCATCCGTCAGCCCTGGACTCTGCTCCTGGTGGGCGACGGAGACCTCCGGACGGGGCTGGCAGCGCAGGCTGCCCAACTGGGCGGCAAGGTGGTTTTCGCTGGCCTGCGACCGGTGGCGGAGATGCCGGACTGGCTCCGGGCGATGGATTGCCTGGTTCTCCCGTCGCGCACCATGCCCGACTGGAAGGAGCAGTTCGGACTGGTCATTCCCCAGGCCATGCTCTGCGGCACGCCGGTGCTCGGTTCGGATTCGGGGGCCATTCCGGAAGTGGTCGGGCAACCCGAAGCCGTGTTTCCCGAACGCGATCCGGCGGCGCTACGCGGGTTGCTGGAGCGAGTTGCCAATGACGCCCCCTGGCGGGACCAACTGGCGGAAACCCAGCGCCAGTTCGCCCGCCAGTTCGGCACGGCGGCCTTGGCCGCCCAGACCTATGATTGGTTGACCGACGGTCCTCTCGGCGGCGGGGGGCGCGTATGAGCGGGGGGCGGCGCTGGTGTCTGGTTCTGTCCTGTCTGCTGTTTGCGGCCTTGGCGGTGCCGCGCCTGGGGCAGTTGGCGGCTACCGACGAGATTCTCTATGCCATGCGCCTGGGCGACCAGCTCTACCGCCAGGGATTTTCCCACGCCGAGACCTTGCCCGCCTTCTCCCCCCATTTGCATGGCTGGTGCATCGGTCTGGCCCATTGCGTGTTTGGGGCGGGCGATGCCGTGGCGCGCCTGCCGGGACTCATCGCCTGGCTGGCGGCCCTGATCCTGCTGTGGTACCGCTTGCGCGGAACCGGCGGCGAATGGCTGGTCCTGCTCGGAGCCACCATTCCGCTGGCGGTCCAGGGGGCGGTGATCGCCGACATCGACCAGGGCTTGCTCGTACCCCTGGTCTTCCTCCAATGCTGGGCGGTGGATGCCTATGTGGAACGCCGCGACCGCAAGAGCTGGCTTGGCGTGGCCCTGGCGATGCTGCTGGCGCTCTGGGGACGGCTGACTACGCCGACGATTCTGATTCCGCTCTGCGTGGGCTACGCCTGGTGGCGGCATTCGCGCCGCACGGCTTTGCTGACGGCGGCGGCCCTGGTGGCGGGCTGGATGGGTTTCCTGGCGACGTGGGGAGCCTACTGCGGTGCGACGGGGGTGCCTTTTGCGGGTCCGTTCCGCTACCTGGAGGAGTCGTTCCTCTTCGCCACCGTGGGCTCGCGCGGGGCGAGTTGGCGCAAGGTCGTGTTCACCGGCATCTACCTCTGGCTTTGGCTGGGGGCTGGCGTGGCTGTCTTGGGTGGTCTGGCGGTCTGGCAGCGGATTCGGGTCTGGTGGCGGGAGCGTCGCCCCGAACGGACGGACCTGTTCCTGGCGGCAGGCGGTTTCCTCCTGGTGGGCTATGCCGCAGTCGGGGGCACACTGTTCGGTTTCCCGAAGTACCACTGTCCGGCCGTGCCGTTGCTGCTGGTGGGGTGCGCCCCGCTGGTTGGCGACCTGCGCTGGGACCGGCGACAGATCCTTTGGCTGCTTGGGGCCATCGTCTTCGCCGGCCTGGGGCAGTTCCTGCTAGTGGGCGATCCTCTGCTACTGGTCCGCCGTGAGTTGCGGGAAACCATCGTTGCCGGGGATTCCATCCGGCCCGTGCTCGTGACGCTCGCCCTTCGCTTGCTGATCGGCCTCGGGCTCCTGGCGATTCCGCTGGCGGTACTCCGGCGGCGGGCAGTGCTCTTTGGCTTGGCATTCGGGGCCAATCTCGGCTTGCTGCTGATTCAGCAGGGCGGCGGCTACCAGACCGGCTACGTCTACGGCGACCGGGGCGATTCGGTCCGGGTGGCAGCCTGGCTACGCGAACGGCTCCCGGCCGAGGCAGTAGCCATCGTGCCTGGGGAAGTGGTACATTTGCTGGACCGTCCCGACCTCTCCTACCGCGAGAACGACCAGTGGAAGGACGTGCCGGAACTGCTTGCCGCTCTCGGCCAACCCAACGTGCAGGCCGTGGGCATCTCTCCCCTTACCAACGACACGGAACAAGTGCTGACCCTCACCGCCAATCCCGACATCCGCCGACTGTTGGACGCCAGCTTTGCCGAGCACCGGCTGGGGGCCTATGTCGTGTTCCTGCGCCGGGAGGGAGCGGAATGAGCCTGCCCGAACCGCGCCGCATTTTGTTGATGGCCCATTGCCTGCTGGGAGATTCCCTGGTCATGGTGCCCGCCTTGCGGGCGTTGCGGGAACGGTTCCCGGCGGCCCGGATCGGCCTGGTCAGCGAACGCCATGGCACGCCGGGGCGCATCCGGGCGGTGGATGTGCTCGGTGGTCGAGGCCTAGTGGACGAGTTCCACGAGATGCTGGTGGGGGCCAGTCGGCTCGCCAAACTGGGCAACCGCCTGCGTCTGGCGGCCAGCCTGCGCCGCCGGGGATGGGATCTGGGTATTGTTCTGGTGCCGCCCCATCCTCCCGCCACGGCGGAGTTGTTTGCCGTCTTTGGCCGGTACCTGCGTTGGTTTGGAGCCAAACGCGTGGTGTTGCCCGGTCCCGTGCCGACCGTGCAACGGGATGCACAGGGCTGCGCTCTCCCCGCCCCCCACGTGGCGGACGCCCTGCTGGGGGTGCTGGCACCGTTGGGCATCGCACTGTCGGCTGGGCAGGGGAATGCCATGCTGCCCCCTCTAGCCAACGATTCCCCGGTCCCGGCTCTTCCCGTCGGCCGGGTGCCGGTGGCGGTGGCGCCAGGCACCAACATGGCCTGCAAACGCTGGCCGCTGGAACGGTTCATCGCGGTCCTCCAGGGATTGGCGGAGGCCCTTCCGATCCATCCGGTGCTGTTCGGCGGCGAAGCGGACCGGGCCGACTGTGCCGCGGTTCTCGCGGCGCTGGACGGTTCGGGCACGCTGGTCATCGGGGAACCCATCGCCCGGGCTGCCGCTGCCCTGGCGCAGTGCGCGTTCTATCTCGGCAACGACACCGGGGTCATGCATCTGGCCGCCGCTCTGGGCAAGCCCTGCGTGGCGGTGTTTTCCGCGCGGGATCTGCCGGGCGCGTGGTACCCCTATGGTACCGGGCACCGGGTGTTCCGCACCCCGTTGCCGTGCGACGCCTGCTTCGGGACCACCTGCCCTTTGGGCACGAACGAATGCATTCTGCGGATCGGCACCGACGCGGTGCTGCAAGCATGCCTGGAAGCGGGGAGGGCGGTCTGATGTGCGGCATCTGCGGTATGATCGGCAGTGCCGATGGGGCCATTGTCCAGCGGATGACCGACGCCCTGGTCCATCGCGGGCCGGACGGCGGCGGTACCGAGATCTGGCCGGAGGAAGGGCTCGCCCTCGGGCACCGGCGGCTGGCCATCATCGATCTGACCGAGGCCGGGCGGCAGCCCATGGCCAGCACCGACCGGCGGTTTGCCATCACCTTCAACGGTGAGATCTACAACTACCGCGAGTTGCGGACCGAGTTGGCGGACCGGGGCCACGAGTTCCGCACCCATACCGACACCGAGGTGATTCTGGCCGCCTACGCCGAGTGGGGCGACGGCTGCCTTGACCGTTTCCGGGGCATGTTCGCCTTCGCCCTCGCGGACTTCGCCCGGCGGGAGGTCTTCCTGGCCCGTGACCGCTTCGGGATCAAGCCCCTGGTCTGGGCCCGGAACGGCAATCGCCTCCTGTTCGCCTCCGAGCTGCGCTCGTTGCTGGCCTCCGGGCTGGTTGCGCGGACGCCGGACCCGCAGGCGATCTGGGACTACCTCTCCCTTGGCTCCGTCCCCCAGCCCGCCACCATTCTGCGCGAGGCCCGGGCGCTGGAGCCCGGTTGCGCTCTGCGGGTGGGATTCGGCGGCCAGACGGTGCGCGAATGGCGCTGGTGGAGTCTCTTCGAGGCCACCCAGAAGCGCCGGGACGGTCTGGCCAACCTCTCTATGGAGGCGGCGGCGGAAGCCATCCGCGACCAGTTGGCCTCCGCCACGCAGGCCCATCTCGTGGCGGATGTGCCGGTGGGGGCTTTTCTGAGCGGGGGGATCGACTCCGCCGCCATGGTGGCGGCGATGAAGCAACTGGTGCCCACGCCGATCCGGACCTTCACTGTGGGGTTCGAGCAGCGCCATGCCGACTTCAGCGAAGTGGACGCCGCCCGCAAGACCGCCATCCATTTTCAAACGCAGCATCGGGAAGTGGTCATCACCGACGCCGAGGCGGCGGCCAGTTTCGATGCCATCATCGCGGCCCTCGATCAGCCGAGCATCGACGGGGCCAACACCTTCTTTGTCGCCCGCGCCGCCGCCCAGTCGGTGAAAGTGGTGCTCGCGGGACTGGGTGGCGACGAACTGTTTGCGGGTTACCCCCATTTCCGCCGCCACCGGTTGGCGGCCGGGTGCCCGCGCCTGCTGGCGTCCCCCTTGCGGCTGCTGCCGGACCGCTTCCGGCACAATCTCATGCTGCCCGCCCTGAGCCCGGCCGAGCGGCTCGCGACCTTGCGTTGCCAGATGTACGATGGCGAGAAACGCCGGGTACTGCGCCCCGATTTCCTCCACGGTCTCTCCCCCGCGCCCTTGGCCCGGCTGCCCGAACCGTCCCTCCACGCCGAATTGGACAATGTGGACCAGTTGTCGCTCTATGAGTTGGAGGGTTACCTGGCCCGGACGCTGTTGCGGGACGGGGACGCCATGAGCATGGCCCACGCCTTGGAAGTGCGCCCGATCCTGCTCGACCACCGCCTCGCCGAGTTTGCCTTCGCGCTGCCTTCGCGGCTCAAGCTGGTCAAGGACCGGGGCAAGGCGGTGTTCCTGGCCGCGTTGGAGGGTCTGTTGCCAGCCGCCATCCGGAACCGGCCCAAGCGCGGGTTCGAACTGCCGCTGTTGCGCTGGGTGGCCGGTCCCCTCCACGCCCGGGCCGAGGCCGCGTTCGCCTCGACGACGGCCCGCGAGATGTTCACCGACGCTTTCCTGAAGGACGCCCGGAAGCGGCTTCGGGCACCACAACCCCGCGACTTCCGGCTCTGGGCCTACTTCGTCCTTATCGAGTGGCTCAGTCGGTAAGCGGCGGCGAGACGTGCTGGCGGAGTTCCGCGAGGAAGGCGGAGAGCAGTTCGCTCTCGGGGACCGTGCGCACCACCTGGCCATGCCGGAAGAGCGCCCCCTTGCCGTCGCCGCCCGCGATGCCGAGATCCGCGTCCCGCGCCTCCCCGGGGCCATTCACCACGCAGCCCATCAGGGCGATCTTGCGCAACTGGATGGTGTGCCCGCTGGCCTTGAGCCGGCGGATCTCGTCCTCCACCGCTTCGACCAGGGGCTGCAGGGCAATCCGGGTGCGACCGCAGGTGGGGCAGGAGACGATCTCGGGCGCGGCCTCGCGCAGACCGACCGCCTCCAGGATGCGGATGCCCGCCCTGACTTCCTCCACGGGCGGGGCGGTGAGGCTGACCCGGATGGTGTCGCCGATGCCGTCCAGAAGCAGGGCTCCGATACCGACGGCAGACTTGACGATGCCTGCGGCCGGGGTCCCTGCCTCGGTCACGCCCACATGCAGAGGATAGTCCGTCTGGGCGGCGAAAAGCCGGTAGGCCGCGACTGTGGTGCGTACGTCCGAGGCCTTCAGGCTCACCTTGAGGGCGGTGCAGCCTGCGGCTTCGAAAGCGGCACAGAACTCGCTGGCGGCGGCGACCATCGCCGCCGCCCGGTTGCCCTGGCCTGCCGCGAGTTGGGCCTCGTTCAGGCTGCCCGCATTCACCCCGATCCGCACCACCGTGCCCGCATCCCGGGCGGCCTCCGCTACGGCGGCGACCTGGTCGGGACCGCCGAGATTCCCGGGATTCACCCGGATGCCGGCTGCGCCCGCCGCGATGGACGCCAGGGCCAAGCGGTAGTCGAAATGGATGTCCGCGATCACGGGCAGGGGGCTCTGCCGGACAATGTGGGCGAGGGCGGCCGCCGCCTCCCGGTCCGGCACCGCCACGCGAATCAGGTCGCAGCCAGTGGCGGCCAGCTCGCGGATCTGGGCCAAGGTCGCCACGACGTCTGCCGTAGGCGTGTTGGTCATGGATTGGACGGTGACCGGAGCGCCCCCGCCAACCGGAACGGAACCAATGAGAATACGCCGCGTAGGACGGGTCATGAATAAGTCTTCCAGAGTGCAAGACATACGAACACGCCCCGCAAGCTTAGGGCAAGGGAACAGGAATGCAATCGCGCCGACAGTTTTGTCAAAACCTGGCTTGACCGTCCGAAGGCAGCGTTTATACTAAACGGTCTTGGCCCGGAGGTCCCCATCTCCCTGTCTGGTATCCGGCAGCTTGTCGCTGCCTGCCGGAAGGGGATGCTACGCCTCCGGGGAATATAATCGGTAGTCAAGAGCAAAACATGGCAGCCCAAACAACCCAACCCCAACCCGTCCAGAACAACGTCGACCTCGATAGCATGCCCAGCATGGAAGCCCTGCTGGGGGGTGCCACCGAGGCCAAGGAAGCCAATTTCGTCGAAGGCACCATCATCCAGGGCATCGTCGCCGAGAAGCGCGACAACGAACTGCTCCTGGACATCGGCTACAAGGCCGAGGGCCGCGTCTCCCGTGAGGAGGTCCGCGACTGGGACAAGATCCAGGTGGGCCAGACCATCGACGTCTACCTCGAGCAGGTCGAGGACGAAGACAGCATGCCCGTGCTGAGCGTCCGTCGCGCCGAGGTGCAGCGGGCGTGGGATCGGATCGTCGACGAGAACGCGGAAGGCAGCAACATCCGCGGTCTGGTCAAGAGCCGGGTGAAGGGCGGCCTGATTGTCGATGTCGGCGTGGATGCGTTCCTGCCCGGTTCGCAGGTGGACCTCGGTCCCGTGCGCAACCTGGAGGACTATCTGGGCCAGGAGTTCGACTTCCGCATTCTGAAGATCAGCCAGGACCGCCGCAACATCGTCCTGTCCCGCCGCGAGATCCTGGAAGAGGCCCGCGCCGAGCAGCGTTCCGCTCTGCTCGCCGAGCTGGAACCCGGCCAGATCCGCACCGGCGTGGTCAAGAACATCACCGACTTCGGTGCCTTCGTCGACCTGTGCGGCATGGACGGCCTGCTCCACATCACCGATATGTCCTGGGGTCGTGTCTCCCACCCGAGCGAGGTGGTCGAGGTCGGCCAGGAGATCGACGTGATGATTCTGGACGTGGACCGGGAGCGCCAGCGCGTCTCCCTCGGCCTGAAGCAGAAGGAAGGCAACCCGTGGGATACGGTGGACCTCAAGTACCCCGTCAACACCCGGGTCAAGGGCCGCGTGGTCAACGTCATGCCCTACGGCGCCTTCGTCGAGCTTGAGGAAGGCATCGAGGGTCTGATCCACGTCTCCGAGATGTCCTGGACCAAGAAGATCAACCGGGCCAGCGACGTGCTCCAGGTGGGCGACGAGGTCGAGGCCATGGTGCTCGACGTGCAGAAGGACGCCCGCAAGATCAGCCTCGGCCTGCGCCAGACCATGGCCAACCCGTGGGAGCTGATCGCCGAGAAGTTCCCGAAGGGCACCAAGATCAAGGGCAAGGTCCGCAATATGACCTCCTACGGTGCCTTCGTGCAGATCCAGGACGACATCGACGGCATGATCCATGTCAGCGACATGTCCTGGACCCGCAAGATCAACCACCCGAGCGAAGTCCTGCAGAAGGGCGAAGAGGTCGAGGCCGTCATTCTCGACATCGATCCCAGCCAGCAGCGCATCTCGCTGGGTATGCGCCAGCTCATGGACGATCCGTGGTCCCACATCGAGGACAAGTACAACGTCGGCGATGTGGTCGAGGGCACCATCTCCAAGCTCGCCTCCTTCGGCGCCTTTGTGGAGCTCGAAGAGGGGATCGACGGTCTCATCCATATCAGCCAGCTCTCCTCCGACCGGGTCAGCCGGGTCCGCGACGTGGTCAACGTCGGCGACCAGGTCAAGGCCCAGGTCGTCCGCATCGAGGCGGACGAGCGCCGCATCGGCCTCAGCATGCGCGCCCTCCAGGAAGAGGACGGCGACTACATGGACGAGTCGGACATGCAGCAGGCGATGGCGGACCTCCGTCCTGGCGAGGACCTGGTCAACGTCGGCAGCCTGATGGATTCGGCCTTTGCCGCCATGCAGCCCCTGGAAGACGAGGACGAGGACGACAACGAGGGCGACGAGAACGACTTCGCCGCCGACGAGGAAGAAGACGACAAGCAGTAAGCGAGAATCAGGTCGCCAGGCGGCTTCCGGAACACGCATCAAGCGTGCGAAAAAAGCGGCCTGGCTCCCTTGAAACGAATCCAATAGTTGGTATCTTTTGGATTCACGCTATCTCGGTGCCCACGTAGCTCAGTTGGTAGAGCGCATCCTTGGTAAGGATGAGGTCATCGGTTCAAATCCGATCGTGGGCTCCAGCGGCCAGCAGGACTCCCGGAACCTCCGCAAGTCCTTTTTCCATACAACGGTCTTCAGTACGTAACCTAAGCAATAGCGCCACAGAGCAAGACCAAATCCAACCCACGGCTCTCCCTTAGAGCCCCCGGAGGAACCCACGATGGCGAAAGAAGTATTCCAGCGCAGCAAGCCCCACGTCAACATCGGCACCATCGGCCACGTCGACCACGGTAAGACCACTCTGACCGCCGCGATCACGATGACCATGTCCCGCAAGTTCGGTGGCGAAGTCCGCGGCTATGCCGACATCGACAACGCTCCCGAGGAGCGCGAGCGCGGCATCACGATCAATACCGCCCACGTCGAGTACCAGACCGAGAAGCGCCACTACGCGCACGTCGACTGCCCCGGCCACGCGGACTATATCAAGAACATGATCACCGGTGCCGCCCAGATGGACGGCGCGATCCTGGTGGTGGCCGGCGACGACGGCCCGATGGCCCAGACCCGCGAGCACATCCTCCTGGCCCGCCAGGTCGGCGTGCCCGCCATCGTGGTCTTCATCAACAAGGTCGACCTGGTCGACGACGACGAGCTCATCGAGCTGGTCGAGATGGAACTGCGCGAACTGCTCACCCAGTACGAGTTCCCCGGCGATGACATTCCGATCATCAAGGGTTCCGCCTTCCAGGCCACGGAAGCCAACGGCGACCCCGAGTCCCCGGCCTGCAAGCCGATCCTCGAGCTGATGGAAGCCGTCGACGCCTACGTTCCCGAGCCCGAGCGCCCCGTCGACCTGCCCTTCCTGATGCCGATCGAAGACGTGTTCTCGATCGAAGGTCGCGGCACCGTGGTGACCGGCCGTATCGAGCGCGGTATGGTGAAGACCGGCCAGGAAGTGGCCATCATCGGTATCCACGACACCGTCAAGACGACCGTCACCGGCGTCGAGATGTTCCGCAAGATCCTCGACCAGGGCCAGGCTGGCGACAACGTCGGCTGCCTGCTCCGCGGCGTCAAGAAGGAAGATGTGGAGCGCGGCCAGGTGCTCGCCATCCCCGGCAGCATCACCCCCCACACCAAGTTCGTCGCCGAGGTGTACGTGCTGAGCAAGGAAGAGGGTGGCCGTCACACCCCGTTCTTCAACGGCTACCGTCCCCAGTTCTACTTCCGTACGACCGACGTGACCGGCGTCATCCAGCTCCCCGAGGGCGTTGAGATGATCATGCCTGGTGACAACGTCACCATGACCGTCGAACTCATCTGCCCCATCGCCATGGAGAAGACCCTGCGCTTCGCCATCCGCGAAGGCGGCCGCACCGTCGGCGCCGGCAGCGTCACCGACATCATTGAGTAACCTCCCGGTCCCTTAGGACCGTTCGCAACGGTCGGCAGCCGCTTCCTGGCGACTGTCGGCCGGAGCGAGAAGCCCCGAAAGAGGTTCTGGTATGGCGCGCGAAATCATCACTCTGGCTTGCACCGAGTGCAAGCAGCGCAACTACACGACGACGAAGAACCGCCGGAACACTCCCGGTCGGCTCGAGATGAAGAAATTCTGCCCCTTCGAGCGCAAGGCCACTCTCCATCGCGAGACCCGCTAGCGCAGGCAGGATCTAGGTTTTCATCCCCCCCCCCGGGGGATTATGCAGGTGAGTAGCTCAATTGGCAGAGCAGCGGTCTCCAAAACCGCAGGTCGCAGGTTCGAGCCCTGCCTCACCTGCCATATCTATCCAGAGAATGAACGGCCACTACGGCCGGAGAATTGCAAGTAAACGAAGTAGCGACGGGTGGACTGGCCAATGTGGAATCCGATCGTAAAAATCCGTACCGGCTGGCACAGCGTCGTGAGCGAGCTCAAGAAGTGTACGTGGCCGACTGTGCCCGAGCTCCGCGAATCGACCGTCGTGGTCGTGATGACCGTTGTGATTCTGACCGCGTGGGTCGCCCTGGCCGACCAGGTGTGCGGCCATCTCGTGCGGCTGATCACCACCACCAAGTAAACATCGCGGAAACTGGAGAAGCAGATCCGCCCGGATATAGGCCGCTGGCGGTACCGTAACGGGGGCTGCGACAGGATGAGCAATCAAGGCAAAGCACAATGGTTCGTGGTCCAGACGATGTCTGGCCAGGAACTCAAGGTCAAGCAGAGCATCGAGCGTCTGCGCGACCAGCGCGGCATGGAGGACCGGGTCCTCGAAGTGACCATTCCCACCGAGCGGGTGACCGAGCGTCGCCAGGGCCGGAAGGTCACGATGGAACGGAAGCTCTATCCGGGCTACATCCTCATCCAGGCCCGCCTCTTCGGCGAGGACGGCGGTACGGACGAGGAGACCTGGTACTTCATCCGCAATATCCAGGGCGTGATCAACTTCGCCGGCGGCAGCCGGGACAAGCTGGTGCCGCCAGTGCCGCTTTCGACGGCCGAGGTGGAGCTGATGCTCCAGCAGTGCCGCGAGGCCGAAGAGGGCGCCAAGCCCAAGGTCCAGTTCGAGATCGGCGAGACCGTCACCATCATCGACGGCGCCTTCGAGAACTTCGAGGGGACCATCGAAGGAGTCGATCCGGACCGCGGCAAGCTCCGCGTTTCGGTCAGCATTTTTGGGCGCTCCACCCCAGTGGAAGTGGAGTATTGGCAGGTCGAGCGGAACGCGGACTAACACCGTTTTCCGCGCGGTAAGGTAACTCGGGCTGAGGCACGGTTGCTGGGAGAGTCCCTGCCACTCTGACCAGCTCCGGCCGAAGAAAAGAAGAAGGAACTATGGCGAAAAAGGTCGTGGGTCTAGTACGTTTGCAGATCCCCGCTGGCGCCGCCAACCCTGCGCCCCCGGTGGGGCCGGCTTTGGGTCAGGCTGGCGTCAACATCATGGAGTTCTGCAAGCAGTTCAACGCGGCGACCCAGGCGCAGGCCGGGATGGTTATCCCGGTCGTCATCACCGTCTACCAGGACCGTTCCTTCACCTTCATCACCAAATCCCCGCCAGCCGCCGTGCTGATCAAGAAGGCGGCGGGACTGGCCTCCGGCTCCAAGACGCCGGGGCGGCAGTTGGTGGGCAAGGTGACGGTGAAGGACCTGCGCGGCATCGCGGAGATCAAGAAAGACGATCTCAATGCACGCGATGAAGCGGCGGCGGTGAAGATTCTCGCCGGGACTGCCCGCAGCATGGGAATCGAGGTGGTCGATGAAGAGAAGTAAGCTCTATCGCGCCCGTATGGCGTTGGTGGACCGCCAGGTCTTCCTGCCCCTCGATGACGCCCTCAAGACTCTCAAGCGGATGCCGGTTGCGAAGTTCGACGAAACCGTCGAAATCAACTTCCGCCTGGGAATCGATCCGCGCCAGTCCGATCAGATCGTACGTGGCGCTATGGTCCTGCCCAAGGGGACAGGCAAGACGAACCGTGTGGCTGTGGTCGCCGCTGGCGAAGCAGCCGAAGCAGCCAAGGCCGCCGGAGCCGACGAAGTGGGCTTCGAGGAATTGGTCGAACGCATCAAGGGTGGCTACCTCGATTTCGACGTGCTGATCGCCACGCCCGACGCGATGAAAGTCGTGCGGACGTTGGGTCGCGTGCTCGGTCCCCGGGGTCTGATGCCCAACCCGAAGACAGGTACGGTCACCGACGACGTGGCCAGCGCCGTGAACGAGTCCAAGGGCGGCCGCGTGGAATACCGCTGCGACCGCGGGGGCTGCGTCCACGTGCCGATCGGCAAGTTGTCGTTCGCGTCCGAAGACCTGTTTGAGAACGCGGAAGCGGTGGTCCATCAGATTCTGCGGGCCCGGCCTTCCGCTGCCAAGGGCGTCTACATGCAGTCGGTGACCGTCTGCGCGACCATGAGCCCTGGCGTGCGGGTGGATGTGAAATCCGTGGCAAAGGCGTAGTGACAGATGAGAGCGGAAAAGAAACAACTGGTACAGGATATCAGGGGGCTGATGGGTCTCTCCACCGGCTTCTTCCTGATTGGCTACAAAGGCCTGACCGCCGCCGAGTTCACTGACCTGCGCAACCGTCTCGCCGCCCTCGGTGGCGAGTGCCACGTCGTTCCGAACCGGCTGTTCAAGCGGGCCGCGGCGCTCGCGGGCATCTCTTCTCTCGAACCCGTCGAAGTGGCGGGCGACAACGCGATGATCTGCGGCGGCCACGATGTGGCGGCCGTTGCCAAGGCCGTGAAGGCCTACGCGAAGGAGAACGAGAAGGCCCCGATCCGCCTTGGTGTCGTTGACGGGCACGTGCTTACCGCCGACCAGGTCGGCGAGCTTGCCGAGCTTCCCCCGCGGGAAGTGCTTCTGGCTCAACTCCTCGGCGTGTTGCAGGCCCCGGCCAGCAACCTGGTCCGGGTGCTCAATGCCAAGCTGGCGAGCGTGGTCTACGTGCTGAATGCCTACCTCAAGAAAAAAGAACAAGCTGCCTAAACACGCGCGGAGGTATAGTCCCATGTCCGAAGAAACCAAAGTCGCAGTCTCCGAAGAGATGGAAAAGTTCATCTCGTACATCGAGAACCTCACGGTTCTGGAAGTCTCCAATCTGGTGAAGGC
>QKCY01000546.1 GCA_003245525.1 Victivallales bacterium
GTCGCTCACATCGACCATTTCGAGGGGGTTGCGGAGGTCGGGCTTGTCCGTGCCGAAACGTCGGACGGCGTCCGCGTAGGCAATCCGGGGGAAGGGATCGCCCACGATGGGCTTCTGGCTGAAGGTGCTGAAGACATCGACCAGCAGGTTCTCGACGACGGCAAAGATGTCGTCCTGCTCGACGAAGCTCATTTCCAGGTCGAGCTGATAGAACTCGCCGGGCGAGCGGTCGGCCCGCGCGTCCTCGTCGCGGAAGCAGGGGGCGATCTGGAAATAGCGGTCGAAGCCCGACACCATGAGGAGCTGCTTGAACTGCTGGGGGGCCTGAGGCAGGGCGTAGAACTTGCCCGGATGCACCCGGCTCGGCACTAGATAGTCCCGCGCGCCCTCGGGCGAGCTGGCGGTCAGGATCGGCGTCTGGAACTCGTTGAAGCCGATGCCCGTCAGCTTGGCCCGGATGTGGGAGATGACGCGGCTGCGCAGGATGATGTTGTCCTGCATGCTCCGCCGCCGCAGGTCGAGGAAGCGGTAGGTCAGGCGCACCCGCTCGTTGCAGGGTTCGTCGGTGTTGACCAGCAGGGGCAGGACGTCGGCCCGGCTGACCACCTCGACGCTGCTCACCTTGAGCTCGATCTCGCCGGTGGGCAGCTTGGCGTTCACCGTCTCGGCGCTACGCGCCACCACCTGGCCATCAACCGTGATCACCGACTCGTTGCTCAGGCCTGCAAAGTCCACGCCGGGCAGATCATTCGGATTGGCCACGACCTGCGTGATGCCGTAATGGTCGCGCAGATCGATGAACATGACTCCGCCATGATCCCGAATCGTGTGTACCCAGCCGGAAAGACGGGCCGGTTGGCCGATGTGTTCTTTCCGCAGGTCGTTGCAGGTGTGCGTCCTGAACCGATGCATGCGGTTGCTCCTGATACCCAAGGGAAAACGACGCGGACCACCCGCGCCGACGGTCGAGTCGGATACTATACAGCCTACCCCGTCACTCCGAAACCCGCAGGCGATGATCTCGGAGCAGTCAGACGGAGCTACGGCGCGATGCGGTTGCCGGAGGAGACCAGTCCGGTTACCGAACTGGGCTCGTAGAGGACGCCCGGTTTGCAGGAACCGTTGGCGTTCTTCCAGGTGTTGCCGAGGATGGCGACGCCGGAGGAGTGTACGACCCCGATGCCACCGCGGTAGTCCGTGGCCACGGCGGGCTGGCCTTGAAGATCGAAGGTGTTGCCGGTGATGGTCACCCGCCCGGTCGACGCCATGAAAATGGGGGCGCCCGTGGTGCCCTCGAACCGGTTGTTCTGGATCAGGATGCGGTTCAGGATGGGGTAGTCGGTCTTGGCCATGGAGGGATCGGTGACCTGGTAGCTGCTAAGGTAGATGTCGGGACGGTTCTCGAAGGTATAGCGTCCGGTCCGGTTGACCGAGGCGAAGTGGTTGCCGCGAATCACCACGTTGGCGGCCCCGTAGCCCTCGGACCAGACCTTCATGGTGTAGCCGGTCTCGATCTTGATGGCGCTGGCCTTGCCCTGCGTGAACTCGTTGTTCTCGATGGTGACGTTGTTGGCCATGAGCAGGATGCCGCGCGGGAAATCGTGGAAGGTGCAGCCGCGCACGATCACGTTCTCGGTGCCGTACCGCCTGTCAAACAGGACAAAACCACTCCCGGCCTGCTCGGGCAGGGTCTCCGCGAAGGTGAACTCGTACCTGCCGCGACCCCGGTCGACGGGCTTCACCTCCAGCACCTTCGCGGTGAACCCGGTCGGGGAGAAGTCGTCGTGGCGGAGCTCGATGAGGTCCCCCGCCTGGTAGTAGTTGCCGGGATGGAACCGGATGTTCTGGCTCGTCAGGCGGTGGTCGTCGGTCCGCACGGCAAAGGCGTTGTTGTCATGGATATTGAGGGTGTCGTCGCCGCTCGTGCCGAGCACGGTGTTCTCCAGGCGGAAATGCCCGCGCGAGGAAACGACGTGGATACAGTCGGCGGTGCTGCCGATGACCCGCCGCGAGCCCGGCGGCGGCGAGACGCTGGAGTTGATGATCTGCCAGTACTCCTGGATGCCGCTGGTGACGATGCCCATGCCGGGACAGGAGAGCACCTGCACATTGTCGATGGTCAGATGCCGGTTGTTGATCAGGTTGATCGCGGTCATGTCGTAGACGCAGTGCCGCATGCGCAGGACATCGCCCACGACTGCCAGGGCGAGCTTCCCCGGCGCGGCGTGCAGGCGCAGGAGATTCGGCTCCAGCCACTCGGTCTTGGGTACCGCCTGGCCCTTGTAGAACTCGAACTGCAGCCCCCAACCGCCGACGGCCAGGGCGTCGCGGGTCGCCGCATCGACCTTGACGAGGTCCGCCACCCGGACGTCCTGACGGGGAAACGCGGTGTAGTCCACGAACCGCAGATCGATCGCGTCACCGGCCGCCGCTTTGGCTTCCACCTTGACGATGCTGGCCAGGGGGTCCTGTTCCCAATCCCAGTCGATGGAGAAGTTGCGCAAGGCCACGCGCTCGCAGTGCTCGACCCGGAACAGCTTGTCCTTGTTCTTGCGGAAAACGAACTGGGCTCCCTGGCCATCCAGCTCGAAATCGCGGGTGCTCGGCAGGGTGATGGCCGTGTCGCTGGTAAACCGGTAGACCCCGGGCCCGAGAACCAGCCGGGACGGCCCCAGCTTGCGCAGCTTGGCGATGGCGCCCTGTAGGGCCGCCGTGTTGTCCGGGTTGTCGGGCGAGATGCCGAGGTCCGTGCCCTGATAGGTCTTGGCCTTCTCCAGCCGGGGCAGATCAACAGTGAAGTCTTCGGACCCCGTCGGCAGGTCACCTGGCTCCGTGACCGCCGCCGTGTCTCGGTCGGCGGGCAGGAATTCGCGGACTAGCTCCCGAATCTCGATGGCCCCCACCTGGGCCCGCAGGTTCCGGCAGGTGTGGATCTGGAAGGCGTAGCGGGGACCCTCCTGGGGGATCGTCACGTAGAAGTGGACGATGCCATCCGCCGGGGCGGCATACACCTCCATGAATGCCGCGTCTTGCAGTTGGTTGGTGGCGGCAAGCGGGCGCATCAGCAACAGCAGGTAGGAATCCTCGCCCGCCTGCTCGACGTGATAGGGAAACGCGATGTCGTACTGGGTGTTGGGCTGGAAGAGGTCGTCGCGGGTCAGGAAGCACGGGTTCCACACCTGGCGGCTCGCCATGGTGTCGATCTGCAGCATCCCCGCCTTGGCGTCCACCGAGGCCGCCGACTTCACCAAGGTGTAGAGCGGCGCGGCGGGCCCGGCAAAGCCGATCGTCCTGGCCGAGGCCATTTGCCCACAGAGACAGAAGCAGAGGACATGCAGGGCGAGATTCCGGCACCGGCTAGGCATGGGGCATTCCTGATGGGTTGGGGGACGGACTACGGTGCGACGCGGATGCCGAGGGAGAAACCGATATTGAGCCAGCCGTTCTCGACCCGGTAGAGGACGGTATTCCGGCCCGCGCTGAAGGTCACCTTGCGGAATCCCTCGTTGACCTGCCATCCCTTGAGCTGGTCGCCGCTGATCCAGATGGGCATGCCGTTCAGCCAGACATTGGCCTTGTCGTCGCTGCCCACAGCCACCCAGAGGTCCATGGGACGCTCGCACCAGACCTCGGTGTAGGCGTAGTAGATGGCGTATTCGGCAGGATCGGCGGGGGTGACCATGGGCGCGTGGGCCTGGACCCACTGCCAGTGGATTTCCTTGTCGCCCTTGCCCACGTAGGTGGCGTCGAGATCGACGACGGTCTCCGGGGGAAACTTTCGGTGCAGGTTCCGGCG
>QKCY01000086.1 GCA_003245525.1 Victivallales bacterium
ATCTGGCGGCGGGGGCGGGCGGCATTGCGGTGGGCGTGCATTCGACCCAGTTCGAGATCCGCGATCCCGATGTGGGCCTGTTCGAGCCGGTCCTGCAGTTGGCCTCCGAGACCATGGACGAGGTCACGGCAGGCTCCGGCCGTCCCGCCTTCAAGGTGGCGGGCGTCTGCGGCCCGACCAAGCAAGCCGTCGCCGAGGCGGAGTTCGCGTTGGCCACCGGCTACCACGCTGTGCTGCTCAGCCTGGCCGCCCTCAAGGACGCGGACGAGGACGCCCTGATCTGTCACTGCCGCGCAGTGGCCGACGTGATGCCCATCATCGGCTTCTACCTCCAGCCCTCGGTGGGCGGGCGCATTCTCCCCTTCACCTTCTGGCGGCGGTTCGCCGAAATCGAGAACGTCATCGCCATCAAAATGGCCCCGTTCAACCGGTACCAGACGCTCGACGTGGTCCGGGCCGTCTGCGAGGCCGGCCGGGAGAATGCCATTACCCTCTATACCGGCAACGACGACAACATCGTGGTCGATCTCATCACCCCCTACCGCATCCGCACCGGCAACGGAACCCGCACGGTGCGCATCAAGGGCGGCCTGCTCGGCCATTGGTGCGTCTGGACCCGGCGGGCGGTGAAGCTGCTCGAACGGCTGCACGTGCTGATTGCCGACGACAAGCCCATTCCCCAGGACATCCTCACCCTGGCCGTGGACGTCACTGACAGCAACGCCGCCTTCTTCGATCCCGCCCATGGTTTTGCCGGCTGCATCCCCGGCATCCACGAGGTGCTGCGCCGCCAGGGCCTGATGCCCGGCACGTGGTGCCTCAATCCCGGCGAAGTCCTGTCGCCGGGGCAAAGCGCGGAAATCGACCGCGTCTACGCCAGCTATCCCCATCTCAGCGACGACGACTTCGTCCGCGAGCATCTCACGGAGTGGCTGGCAGAGTGAGTTGATCTTGTTTTCCCTGCGCGTCGCCGATACGGCGCGCACTCGTTTTGTGTTGTATCAGGATCCTGGCCCTTTGACCGGTCCACCAAACGAAACCCAAGGAAATAGGTAGCCGAAATGAAGAAACGCAGGTTCACTCTCATCGAGCTTCTCGTCGTGATCGCGATCATCGCGATCCTCGCCTCCATGCTGCTTCCCGCCCTCTCCCGCGCCCGCGCCAAGGCCCGGCAGATCAACTGCCTGGGCAACGTCAAGCAGGTCAACCTGGGCTTCATCATGTATACCCAGGACTACAACGGGCATTTCCCGCTCGACCCCAACGGCACGTCCGACGTCCTCGGGCTGAACGACCCGGCCGCCTGGTTCCGCCAGGTCTACAGCTACGTGAACGACACGAACATCCTCTACTGCCCCGACGTCTCCGGCGTGAACTTCTTCACCGGTGTCACCGGCATGTCCTCCGACTACTGCGCCAACGACAACCAGCAGGTGCTGACGCACACCGACAGCGAGATGAAGACGCCGTCCAGCACCCTCCTGACCAACGAGCGCCGGCGGGACAAGAACAACCTGACCGAGCACTGGAGCGACTACCAGTGGCGGATGGCCAACGAGCCCGACACCCTCAAACGCCACAATGACGGCAGCAATTTCAGCATGGTGGACGGCCATGCCGAGTGGGCCCGCTACACCGGGGTCGGCAATGACGCCACTTCCGGCCAGCGCATCTGGTTCTCCCGCCAGTAAGCGCATCCCGGTTCCCTACCCAACAGCCGCCGGACGGACCCCACGCGCCGTCCGGCGGCTCTCTTTTTGGGCCGAATTGGCAGTTCTATTTGGCATTCCTCCTCGGACTTGCGATGGTATAGGGAATGGATCTTTAGTTCCTTTCGTGCAGTGTGTTCAGCCCACAGAACATAGGGACGGCTTCCATGAACAAGCGTAGATTCACCCTCATCGAGTTGCTCGTCGTCATCGCGATCATCGCCATCCTGGCCTCCATGCTGTTGCCTGCTCTCTCCCGCGCCCGGGCCAAAGCCCGGCAGATCAGTTGCCTGGGCAACGCCAAGCAGGTGAACCTCGGCTTCATCATGTACACCCAGGACTTCAACGGCCATTTCCCATTGGATTCCGGCGGTACCGAGAACACGGGGATGCTGAATCCCGACACCTGGTTCCAGGTGGTCTACCCCTACGTGAACGACCCGAACATCCTCTACTGTCCGGATGTCTCCGGGGTGAACAACTACAGTGGTCTGACCATCTGTAGCGACTTCTGCGCCAACGACAATCAGCAGGTTCTCTCGCGCACCGACAGCGAGATGAAGACGCCGTCCAACACCATGCTCACCAGCGAGCGGCGGCGCGACAAGAACAACCTCTCCGAGCATTGGTCCGACTACCAGTGGCGCATGGGCAGCGAGCTCGTGACCCTGACCCGGCACAACGACGGCAGCAACTTCACCATGGTGGACGGCCATGCCGAATGGGCGCGCTACACCGGCGTCGGCGGCGATTCCACCTCGGGCCAGCGCATCTGGTTCTCCCGGCAGTAGCCTGCCAGTCTGTCCCTTTCCGCCGGGCATGGTCGCCACCATGCCCGGCGTTTTCATCTCCGCGCCATGCCTGCGCATCCATGGCGCGACGGTGTACATTTCCCTGTCCGGCCGATCCGCTCACTCTTGCTTCCGGGAGAACCCCATGCGACGTATCGCGCTTGCCTTGGCGGTGTTGGCTGCCGTCCACGCCCGTTGCCAGGTCGACGACAGCACCCCCGGCTGGTTTTCCTTCGACATTCCGGGCCTGGATGTGCCTCCCGGTTCGCCGGTTGATCTCTCCGCCCTGGTCCAGGAACCAGCAGGCAGCCACGGTTTCCTGCGCGTCGAGAACGGGCATTTCGTGGATGGGGCCGGCCAGCGGGTCCGCCTGATCGGCACCAACGTCACCGGCGACAGTTGCTTCCCCGATCCGGAGCAGGGCGAGCGCCTGGCCCGGCGGCTGCGCCAGTGGGGCTTCAACTGCCTGCGGCTCCATTTCATGGACTTCACCCGGGCCGGCAGCATCTGGCAGGACCCCAAGACCGGCGCCCTGAGCGAGGAACAGCTTGTCCGGCTCGACCACTTCATGGACGCCTGCGCCCGCAACGGCATCTATCTCGACCTCAATCTGCACGTTTCCCGCGACTACCCCGGCCAGCCCCAGATTCCCGGCTCGCGTCTGCTGACCATGGGCAAGACCCTGGACCGCTGGTACGATCCCTACATCGCCATGATCGAGGACTACGCCCGCGGCCTGCTGGACCGCAAGAGCACGGTCACCGGCGTCCGCTGGGGCGACAACCCCGCCATCGGCTGCATCGAGATCAACAACGAGAACACGCTGATCAACGAGATCCGGGCCGACTATCGCAAGCTGCCCGATCCCTGGGCCGCCGCCCTGACCGCCAAATGGACCGCCTGGCTGAAGAACAAGTACCAGACCGACGCCGCCCTGCGCGCCGCCTGGAACCGGGATGTCCAGCCCCTGGGCGACGAACTGCTCGCCGGGCGGACTTGGGTGGCCGAGACCGCTGGCGGTGCTGTTTCCACCCTCGTGCAGGACGGGGATGTCTGGCGTTGGACCGCCACCAAGGCTGGCACCGCCTTCTGGAACCTCCAGATGCAGGTCAAGAACCTGCATGTGGCGCCGGGCCGCTACACCTTCTCCTTCCGCGCCCGGAGCAAGACGGGAAACCGTCTCTCCCACACCCTCATGCTCGACCGCGATCCCTGGGGTACGGTCGGCCTGCGCGCCTCCCTCGACCTTACCCCCGAGTGGCAGGACTTCAGCATCACGACTCCCGTCGTCGCGCCCAGCGTGGACGGTCCCCTGCGCCTCAATTTCTCCCTCGGCAACACGGTTGGCGAGGTGGAGTTTGCCGACTTCTCCCTGCGTCCCGGCGGCGGCAGAGGCCTGCCTGCCGACCAGTCGCTGGAGGCTGGGATGCGGATTCCCGACGACGACGTGGTGGACGATGTGGCGAATGACTGGTGCGCCTTCCTGATCGACACCGAGATGGCCACCACCCGCCGCCTGGTCCGTTTCCTCAAGGAGGATCTCAAGTGCCGGGCCCCCATCGCCGACACCCAGGTGACCTACGGCGGCGCGGGCGGGGTGCGCCGCGAGTCGGAGATCTGCGACTACATCGACAGCCATAGCTACTGGGAGCATCCCAGCTACGTCCGCAACGAGAAGGGCTGGGTGACCGATTTCCGGATCAAGAACACCACCCAGGTGTCCAGCCCCTCGGGGGGCGCCCTCAGCGGCCTCGCCTGCAACCGGGTGGCGGGTCTGCCCTTCAGCGTCTCCGAGTACAACACCCCCGCCCCCAACGACCACGGGGCCGAGCTCTTCCCGCTCCTCGCGGCCATGGCGGCCCTCCAGGACTGGGACGCGCTCTACAGCTACACCTACCGGGATTTCGGCAAGGACTACGAGAACACGGCCCTCAAGAAGTACTTCCACCTCATCGGCCGGGCCGACCTGCTCGTCCACATTCCTGCCGCCGTCCATCTTTTCCGCCTCGGGGCCATGACACCCGCGCCGGAGACCACCAGCGTCTCCCTGCCGCTCGACCAAGTTCCCGCCCTGACCCGTAGCCACTACCGGCTGTCCGGGCTCTGGAGCGAACTCGGAGGCGACCTGGGCAGCACCTGGCTCCGGCGCTGGGAACTGCACGTCAGACCCACCGGCCAGCCCGAAGTGCTCGACGCTCTGCCCCATGCCGAGGGCATCCAGGCCGCCGGTCCCGTGCGCTGGTTCCCCACCGATCCCGCCGGTCCCTGGTTCAGCCTGAACGTCCCCAGTGTCCGGCTCCTGATCGGCCATGTGGGCGGCCGGACCTTCCCCGTGGGCGACACCACCTTCTCCGTCGCCGACCGCCCGTGGCCCCGGGATCTGCCCGCCTACGCCTGCATTTCGCTCGCCGCCCTGGACGGGTTGCCGGTCGCCGAGAGCCGCCGTCTTCTGCTGGCCGCCTCGGCCCGCACCGAGAACCACAACATGCTCTGGAACGAGACCCGCACCTCGGTCGTGGGCAAGGACGGCTGGGGACAAGGCCCCACGCTGTCCGAAGGCGTTCCTCTCCTCCTGACTCTGCCCGGCAAGACCTTCACCGCCTATGCCCTCGATCCCCTTGGTCAGCCGGGGAAAGCGATCCAGGTGACCGGCAGCCAGCTTCGCCTCCGTTCCGAGGACCAGACCCTCTGGGTGCTGATCGAACGGGAGTAGGGGAAGCGGAATAGTGGAATAGTGGAATAATGGAATAATGGAATAATGGAATAATGGAATAATGGAATAATGGAAAAGCCAAGACAGATGCAGGAGTAAGCAACCCATTCCAGCATCCATAGTTCCAGACGGCAGGCGAGACGCCTGCGCTACGATTCCCCCCATTGCAGCATCCATAGTTCCAGACGGCAGGCGAGACGCCTGCGCTACGGTTCCCCCCTTCCATCATTCCATCATTCCAGTATTCCACCATTCCAATCTTCCAGCCAAGGAGTCATTGCCATGGAACTGCTCAATACCCCTGATGTCCAGCTCGCCATCGTCGGCGTCTCCCGCGACTGCTTCCCCGTCGAGTTGACCGCCAAACGGCTCGACGCCCTGATGGCCGAACTAGCAAAGCTCGGCATCGAGGCCCATCGCTGCTCCACCATCATTCAGTCTGAAAACGACACCATGGCGGCCCTCGACGAGGTCGAGCAAGAAGGCTGCAATGCCGCCGTGATCTATCTCGGCAACTTCGGTCCGGAAGGCCCGACCACCCTCTTCGCCCAGTGCTTCGGCGGGCCGGTCATGGTCTGTGCCGCCGCCGAGGAAGCCAAGGCCGGCCTGATCGGCGACCGTGGCGATGCCCTCTGCGGCATGCTGAACTGCTCCTACAACCTCGGTTTGCGCGACGTTCCCGCCTACATCCCGCAGTACCCCGTCGGGCTGCCTGCCGACCTGGCTGCCAAGATTCTGGAATTCGAGTCCATCGCCCGGGTCGTGGTCGGGTTGAGCTCCCTGAAGGTCTTTGGCTTCGGTCCCCGGCCCCAGGACTTCCTGGCCTGCAACGCGCCGGTCAAGCCCTTCTATGATCTCGGCATCGAGGTCATGGAGAACTCCGAGCTGGATCTCTACCAGCTCTACCGCAAGGCCGCTGGCAAGACCGACGAGATCCAGGCCGTCGCCGCCGACATGCAGGCCGAACTCGGCCCCGGCTGCACCTACGGCGACCTGCTGCCCAAGCTGGCTCAACTCGAGGTCGCCCTGTTCGACTTCATGGAGGCCAATCTGGGTGCCAGCTCATTCGCCGTCTTCGGCAACAAGTGCTGGCCCGCCTTCCAGGAGGTCTTCGGCTTCTGCCCCTGCTACGTCAACAGCCGTCTCGCCGGACGCGGCATCCCGGTGGCCTGCGAGGTGGACCTCTACGGCGCGGTGAGCGAATACATGGTCCAGCTCGCCAGCAATCATCCCGCCACCCTGCTCGACATCAACAACTCCGTCCCGGCCGATGTCATCCCGAAGGGGGCCGATCTCAAGGGCGCGGCCTTCTCCGACCTCTTCATGGGCTTCCACTGCGGCAATACGTGCAGTGCCTGCATGAAGGGCTGCTCGCTGAAGTACCAGCTCATCATGAACCGTCTGCTCGAAGACGGCGGCACCCCCGACATCACCCGCGGCACCCTGGAAGGCCAGCTCAAGCCCGGCCCCATGACCATGTTCCGCCTCCAGAGCACCCCGGACTGCCAGCTCCGCTCCTACATCGCGGAAGGCGAGTTCCTCGATATCGATCCCTGCTCCTTCGGCGGCATCGGCATCGCCGCCGTGCCCGAGTTCGCCCGCTTCTACCGCCACATCCTCATCGGCAAGCGGTACCCGCACCACGGTGCCTTCGGCTTCAAGAAGGTCGGGAAGATCCTCTTCGAGGCGGTCAAGCTCCTCGGCGTCACCGACATCGGCACGCCCCTGCCCAAGCACCTCCTCTACGAAGGCGAAAACCCCTTCGAGCTCTTTGCGTAATCACTGGGAGCGCCGGCTTTCTAGCCGGCCTTCTCTTCTACCGGGAGCGCCGGCTTCCTAGCCGGCATCCCCTCCCTTCTTTCGTGACGCACGGAGCCCCTCCATGGCAGGTGGCAATCTCGTTGGTTCTTTGGTCAAGGCCCTCGATATCCTCGGGGTGGTCGCGCGCGCCCCGGAGGGCCTGCGGCTGAAGGACATCGCCGACGAGATGGGGCTGAAGACCACCACCGCTTACAACCTCGTCCGCACCCTGCACAGCACCGGCTACCTGCGCAAGACCCCCAAGGGGCTCTACGCCCTCGGCCCGAAGGTGGACGAACTGGTGGACGCCCAAGCCAGCCGCCGCCTGCTCCAACGGGCCGAGGAGACCATGCGCTCCCTCGTCCAGGCCCTGCCGCAGGCCACGCTGACCTTTGCCGAGGCCGCGGGGACCCTCCTCGTCGTCCGCCTCCGCATCAGCCCCGACCAGCCCCGCCGTCTGCAACGGCCCCGTGGCCGTACCGCCGCCCCCTATTCCAGCGCTACCGGTCTGCTGTTTCTGGCCTTCGGCGACGCGGAATGGGCGGAGGAAGTCCGCCTGGAACACCCCTTCCACGAGCACGGCAGCCGCCTCTGGGACGATCCCGAACGGTTGCGTGCCTACCTGGCGGAAGTGCGAGAGACAGGCGTGGCCGTCCCTCCCTTCGCCAACCAGGAAGCCTTGCGCATGGCCGCCCCGGTGCTGGACAGCGACGGTCACCTCGTGGCCAGTCTCGGGGCCAGCGTGCCCTGGTCGGTCGGCGAGGCGGCGGATGCCTTCCAAGAGCGCATCCGCCAGCAGCTCGTGCCCGCCGCCGAAGCGCTGGGCGAGAGGGAATAGGAAGACACGGACCTACACGGACGGGCACGGACCTACACGGACAAGCTCGGCAACTGGCGGTACGCTGCCCTGGTACATCCCAGAGGTCGCAGCCGGGTTGCGGTTGGTGTCGGTCTGCCTGATCCGTGTTAGTCCGTGCCCGTCCGTGTTCGTCCGTGTTTCTTTGCTGTAGCCCCGGCCCGTCCGTGCTTGCATTCTCCTCTGCCACACGCCATGCTCTTCCTATGGGCATCGCACCGCACCAGGTCTATTTCGGCGTTGCTGGCTGGAGCTACGAGGACTGGCGGGATACGGTCTACCGTCTGCCGGAGCCTCCGCAACAGCCCTCCCTGTTCGCGGAGTTCGCCCCGGAGAAGCCCAAGCCGCGCTATGCGCCGGACCCGCTGGTGTTCCTGCTCGACTATGTGGACATGATCGAGATCAACTCCTCCTTCTACCGCATCCCGTCGGCCAAGAGCACGGCCTCCTGGGCACAGAAGGTCGCCACCCATCCCGATTTCTTCTTCACCGCCAAGCTCTACCAGGACTTCACCCATCGGTCGGTACGCGACGAGGGCCTCGCCCAGCGCTACGTCGATGCGTTCCAGCCCTTGCGGGAGGCTGGCCTGCTCCGGGGTATCCTTGCCCAGTTCCGCTACGACTTCAGCGACTGTTTCGCCAACCGCCTCCTGCTGGAGTGGATCCACCTCCGCTTCGGGGAGTTCGCCCCGCTGGTCGTGGAGGTCCGCCACCGTTCCTGGCAGGAACCGGAGGCCCTGCAGTTCCTGCTCGGCCTGCAGGCCACCATCGCCAATCTCGACTACCCTACCGCCCGCGATTCCTTCGACCTCAAGACTTCCCCCGGCGGCAATAGCGCCTATCTGCGTCTGCACGGGCGCAACTACGAGACTTGGTTTGCCAGCGGACTGGCCCCCCACGAGACCTACAACTACAACTACTCCAACGCCGAGATCGACGAGTTGGCCAACCAGGGCGAATCCCTGCTTGGCAGCGTCAAGACCCTCACCATCGTGGCCAACAACCACTACCAGGGCAAGGCGGTATCGGCCGCCGCCCGACTGAAATCCGCCATGACCCGGCAGCGGGTGCCGGTCCCCCCGGCACTACTGGAGACCTACCCGGAGCTACGCGCCGTGGCCCTGCCGCCTGCCTGACCGGCTCAGGCCGGCAGGTCCAGGGGTGATGCATCCGTCAGTTCCAGGGAACAGGAGTCCCATTGGCGGACAATGCGGCCCTTGAGTTCGAAGGGACCGATGTAGCTGAGGAGCCGGGAGAACTTGACGTGCGCGTCGGGAAAGAGGATGGCGTCGTAGAGTCCGCTCGCGTCCTCGAAGGTGACAAAGCTCATGTCCGCCGCCTCGCCCTGCTTTGGCTGGGTGCGCAGGTGCTTGGTGGCGTCCAGAATGCCGAGCATGGTGACGTGGCCGCCCAGGTGCCGCCCCATGTCGCTGGCCAGGCAGTAGCCATGGCGGCGGATGGCTTCGACGGGATGCATGCAGAACGGAATGCCGGTGAGCATCAGTTGGGCGCGCAGGAGGGGAACAAGGCCATGTACCCGCCCGGAAAACAGCATGGGCTGGCGTCCCGCCGGACTCAGTTCCTGGAGCTCGGCCAGGAGCTCCGTCCGGGTACCCCAGCACTGGCAGGCCCCGACCAGGATCAGGCGTTCCACTTCGCCGGGGCGGAACGGAACCCGGCGGACCAGATCGGCCAGGTTCGGAAATGGTTGGTTCTGCCGTGCCGCAAGCAGAGCCTGGCAGGTCGCCTGGCTCAGTCCCCGGATCAGGCCGAGGCCGGCCCGCACCCCGCGGGCGAATGGTTGCCAGGCCAATTCCGAAAGCCCGATGTCCGGCGCATAGACGGGAATGCCGTGCCGCAAGGCGTCCCAGACGAAGACGCGGACCGGATACATGGACTTGTGGTGGTTCAGCGAGGCCGCGAAGAACTCGCGCGGATGATGGGCCTTGAGCCGGGCCATCAGCCAGGCCAGGCGGGCGTAGACCGTGGCGTGCGCCCGGCAATAGGAATAGGCGGCGAAGCGGGAGACCCGTTCCCAGATCTTGCTGGCCGTTTCCTCCGGAATCCCGGCGGCGGCGGCCTTCTGGAACACGAACCGGCCCCGCTCGTTGGCGAAGGTCTGCGAGCTGCGGGCCTTGGAAACGGCCCGGCGCAGCACATCGGCGTCGGCCAGGGTGTAGCCCGCCAGGTTGACGGCGACCTTCATCACGTCCTCCTGGTAGAGCATGACCCCGTACGTGTCGCCCAGGAAATCGGCCATCCGGGGGTGGATGTAGTCCACCGCTTCCAGCCCCCGGCGGCGGCGAATGAAGGCGTCCTTCATCCCGGCGGCGGCGGGGCCGGGGCGGATCAGGCTCAGGGTTGCCGCGACCTCCTTGGGGTTGGTGGGACGGATTGCGCAGCAAAGTTGCCGCATGCCGGGCGACTCGCATTGGTAGACGCCCAGCGTGTCGCCGCGGGCAAACATGCGGCTGACCTTGAAGTCCAGGGCCGGGCCGGGTTCCCCGAACTCCCGTCCTCCGGCGGCCACGAACCGCCGCGCCTCGTCGATCACCGACAAGGCCGAATTGCCAAGCAGGTCCATCTTCACCAGCCCGATGGCCGCCGCCTGGTCCTTCTCGAAGTGGGTGATGCGGATTCCCTTCGGGGCCAGGGCGAGCGGCGTGTAGTCGGTGATGGGATCAGGGGTGACGAAGAGGCCGCCGCAATGCACCCCGAGGTGGCGCGGACGCCCCGCCAGGAGCGCGCCGATCCGGTACAATTCAGGGCACTCCCGGTCGCCGTGGGGAGATTCAACGAGCGCGCTGATCCGTTCCGGGGAGAGCTTCAGGACCCGGCCGGCGTCCCGCAAGGCACCATGGGCCCGGTAGAACTGGATGGTGGAGGCCATCGCCACCCGCTCCTTGCCCCAATGCTCGTAGCAGTAGCGGATGATCTGGTCCCGGTGGACATCCGCGATGTCCAGATCGATATCGGGGCAGTCCCGGCGTCCGGGATTCATGAAGCGTTCGAAGTACAGATCATTGGCCAGGGGGCAACACTCGGTGAATCCCAGCAAGTGGCTGACGAGGCTGGAGGCGGCGGACCCCCGGACGCCGACCGGGATACCCTTGCGCCGGGCGAAATCGGTGATTTCCCGCACGTACAGGAAGTAGTCCGCATAGCCGCTGGCGATGATCGCCCGCAGTTCCTTGTCCAGGCGTGTCTCCGCCTCCTGCCGCCGATTCTTCGGGTAGCGCGAGGCCAAGCCCTGGCGGCAGAGCGCGCCGAGATGCTCGGCGGTGTCCATCTGCTGGGGCAAGGAGATCCGGGGCAGATGAACCGCCCCGAACGGAAAGCGGAACTGGCATTGCTCCACCAGGCGGTTTGCCGCCGCTTGGTCCGGGTACTGCTGCCGCCATGCCTGGGCCTCGGGCAGGACGGCACCGGCATGGTTGGCAGTCAGGGAATCGTTCCCCTTGGTATGGGTGCGCAGGATGCGCAGATACGCGAACGGCAACCGGTCCTCCTCCTGTAGGAACCAGGACTCGGGAACCGGGGCCACCTGGCAACCATGCGGCGGGAGATCCCACAGGAGCGGCTGCCGAGGCGTCGATGCCAAGGGCGCCAACGCGTAGAGCCGGTGCGGGCTGACAAACTGCGCCAGCCGTTGCAGCACGCCCCCTTGGCGCGCCAGGAAGAGCAGCGCATCGGTGTCGTCCGCGAGCTGGGCCACGGAAAAGGTTGGCGAGACATGGCGGGCCGTCAGCAGGCGGCAGAGCTGCCGGTAGGCCCGGTCGTCGGGAGCCAGGACCAGACAGTGCGAATCGCGATCCAGCGTCAGGGTCGCCCCCACCACCGGATGCAGGCCGGCCGCCGCCGCCGCCTGGGCGAATTCGACCGCCCCGTAGAGGCCATCCACGTCGGCAATCGCCAGGGCCGTATAGCCCCGCGCCGCCGCCGCTTCCGCCCATTCCTTGGGCGATCCTATCCCGGCTTGCAGCGAATAGTGAGTATGGCAGATTGCGAACACCGAAATTCCCCTGCGATGACTTTATATCTATCATATAATAGATAGTATTACAAAGCAAGTGTCCGTCGGTTGGTCCCCCGCCTGTTCGTCGCAACCGGGCTGCGACCGCCAATCCGGGCCATGGTGGGCCGCGTTATAGCAGACAGATTCTGCGCGGTGCGCCACTACGGCACCGATGCAGGGTTGCGGGAGCTGGCCCCTGACGGTATGGTTGCCGCCCAATCGCCTCCCGTGTCACGTCTTGCGGAGCCCACCATGCACGTTTCGTTGCGCCCTGTCCTCCTGCTGGCCCTCATGGCCGTTTCGGTGTTGGCCGACTATGCCAAGCGCGAGACTTGGCAGGAGACGATCCGTCTGGCCCTGGAGGAGCACTACGCCCAGATGAAGCCCGGCAACGAAACCGGCGCGGGCGATACCCAACTGGGCGTCTGGTATGTCGCCGGGCCTTTCGAGGCGGGCAAGGAGGGGTTCGACTTCGTGTTTCCGCCCATGCAGGGCGAGATCGACGTGACCAAGCCCTGCGGCGGCAAGCCCTGGGTGGCGAAACCCGAGTACTGGGATGGCGAGGTCTATATGATGCAGGCGGGCACCCGTTGCGCCACCTTCCTCACCCGCATCATCCGCTCGCCCAAGGACCAGACCATCACCGGCTACTTCGGCAGCGACGACGGCATGAAGGCCTGGCTGAACGGCAAGCTGATCGTCAGCCACGACGTGCCGCGCGGCCCCGGCCCCAACCAGGAGACCGCCCCGCTCGAACTGAAGCAGGGCGACAACCGGCTCCTCCTTATGCCCTTCAACAACAGCGGCGGGCATGGCTTCTATTTCTCCACCAACCAGCGCCCGGGCTCGCGCGAACGGCAGCAGCGGGACGCCCTCTGGCGGCGGGTCCGCCAGGATTTCCCCGAACCCACGCCGCTCCAGGAGATCGAGTGGGAACTGGCGGACGGGATCTGGTCCGATCCCTGGCGGGCGGGCGACTTCGCCACGTTGGCCGGACGCTACGCGAAGGCCACCCGCATCGATACCTTCCAGCAGCAGGCCACCCCCCTGGCCACGGCCTGCAAGGACGAGGCGGGGCTGGCTGCCGTCCGCCGTCTCTACCATCTCTCCCGGCTCACCGAGGACGTCGGCAATGTGCGCGACGGCATGGACTTCGCCGCCCTGCACCGGGCGCTGACCGATCTCTCGACCCGCTATGGCGACCGCTATCCGCAGGCGGGCGAGTTCGGCACCCGTCTCGCCGCCTTCGAGCAGCGGGCCACCAGTCTGTTCACCGCCATTCTCGAACGGCATGACGTGCAGGCCCTCGGCCAACTGCCCGCCCTGAGCACCGAATGGCAGACCCTCCAGCGGGATGTCCTGCTGGCCAATCCGCTGCTCGACTTCACCCAGGTCCTCTTCGTCAAGCGCCAGGGCAGCGAGGGGCTCCCCGCCAACTGGCAGGGCAACGACCGGCTCCACGGCCAGCGGCTGACCAACGCCATCGCCACCTTCGAACTGCGCGACCCGGAGAAGGAGACCGTCATCTACCAGCCCGAGGAGCCCATGTTCGTGGGCGACGTGGATCTGCACTGGGACGGCGACCGGATGCTCTTCAGCACCAATGGCACTGTCTGCGAGGTGCGCGCCGACGGCACCGGCTTCCGCAAAGTGGTCACCGAGGTCGAGAGCTACGATCCCTGCTATCTGCCTGACGGCCGGGTGCTCTTCATGTCCAACGAAGCGCAACACGCGGTGCCTTGCGTCAGCGGTTCCGACTACGTGGGGAACCTCCACATCGCCAACGCGGACGGCACCGGCATCCGGCGGCTGTGCTACGACCAGGACAACAACTGGAATCCCTCGGTGCTGGAGAACGGCCGGGTGCTCTACACCCGCTGGGAGTACACCGATTCCGCCCACTACTTCGCCCGGGTCCTGATGCACATGAATCCGGACGGCACCAACCAGATGGAGTTCTACGGCAGCAACTCCTACTGGCCAAACAGCATGTTCTACGCCCGCCAGATTCCCGGCTCCCCCACCAAGTTCGTTGCCATCGTCTCTGGCCATCACGGCGTGGCCCGGGCTGGCGAGTTCGTCCTCTTCGACGCCGCCCGCGACCGCCACGAGGCAGGCGGCGCGATCCAGAAGATCCCCGGCTACGGCAAGCCGGTGGAACCAGTCATCCTGGACAACCTGATCGGTAGCGTCTGGCCCCGTTTCCTCCATCCC